>CAMGHE010000077.1 GCA_946055775.1 uncultured Bacteroidales bacterium | reverse complement strand
GTTGCCTTCGCTCCCGGTGCCAACCCCATGCACGGCCGCGACCACAGCGGTGCCATCGCTTCGCTCTCCAGCGTGGCCAAGCTGCGCTACCGCGACTCGCAGGACGGTATCTCCAACACCTTCTCCATCGTGCCCAAGTCGCTCGGTCCTACGGACGAGGAGCGCGTGGATAACCTGGTAACGATGATGGACGGCTACTTCACCAAGGGTGCACACCACCTCAACGTGAACGTCCTCAACCGCGACATGCTCTACGATGCCATGGAGCATCCCGAGAAGTATCCGCAGCTCACCATCCGCGTCAGCGGCTACGCTGTCAACTTCGTCAAGCTCTCGCGCGAACACCAGCTCGAGGTTATCTCCCGCTCGTTCCACGAACGTATGTAATACCATCGCCCGAAAGGGCCTGACCTACCATAAGCCTCCTGCGTGCCTCCATCATGCAGGGGGCTTTCTTTGTATAGGAATCAGGCGAGGCCCGACGGACGGCGCAATCATATTTCATTGCTGTCCAAAGTACATGACCAAGCCCGAATGCCGATAGCAACGAAGCAGATTGGCCATTATGACACACCGTCCTCCACCTCCACAAGAGGGCGAGTCCCTAGCCCAGGGTGAGCGACCGCAGGGAGCGACACCATGGGTAAAGGTGAGCGGACAGCAATATTTTTTCAAAAATTTACACGAAATGGGTTACCCAGCGCAGTATCGGAGCATAAACAGACAAAGAACAAAACGAGCCCGTTTCCTCGTCCGGCTACACTACAAATTTAATATTTTTATAATAGAAGAACGAAATAATGAGAATTAATAATTATATTTGCATCGTCATCTGAAATCTACAGACTTGAGTGAACTCACCTCAGACACACTAAATGAAACACTACCAACAAAACAAAACCCTTTAGAAGTTGTGCCCGACACGAACCAGGGCAAACAGCCATGATGACCAAGTCTCTCCTCTCCGCCTGCGCTATTGCCCTTTTCTCCTTCGCCAGCGCCAATGCTAACATCAGCGTCAGCAATACTGCCACCTGCGCCGCCAGCACCATCGTCAGCGATGCACTAACCACGGCCGACACCAACGACAAGATTGGCGTAAGCCTCGACTTCTACTACAATATCCCGGCCAACAGCACCCGCACATGGAGCTATAACTTCCGCGCCAACACCGAGGCCCGAGTGACGGTGGACGGTGACGGCGACACGGACATCGACGTTTATATCTACGATGAGAATAACAACCTCATCACCAAGGATGACGACACCACCGACTACTGCATCTGCACCTGGACGCCCAAATGGACGGGCAAATTCACCATCAAGGTGGTCAACCGCGGAAGCGTCTATAACCGCTGCCACTTCCTCATCCCCTGACACATCCTTTAGACGTTGTGCCCGACACGAACCAGGGCAAACAGCCATGATGACCAAGTCTCTCCTCTCCGCCTGCGCTATCGCTCTCTTCTCCTTCGCCAGCGCCAATGCAAGCAACAGCGTCAGCAACACCGCCACCTGCGCCGCCAGCGCCAGCACCATCGTCAGCGATGCACTGACCACGGCCGACACCAACGACAAGATTGGCGAAAGCATTGACTTCTACTACAATATCCCGGCTCATAGCGCCTGCACATGGACCTACACTTTCCGAGCCAAAGCCGAGGCCAGAGTCATTGTGGACGGCGACGGCGACACAGACCTTGATGTCTATATCTTGGACGAGGACAACAACCTTATCCTCTCGGACAGGGACTATATGGACCCCCCCTACTGCACATGGACGCCGAAGCGGACGAGCAAATATAAAATAAAGGTGGTCAACACCGGGAACGTCTATAACCGCTGCCGCATCCAGATTCCCTGACGCTGGGAACACGCCACGAATGCTTTCACGATAGAGTAAAACGCCGGCCGCCCCTTCGCCTTCTCTGCCTTTGGGCATCTGAAGGACGAAGGGGCGGCCTTTGTCTTTTCACGGCGTGCTCGGGTCAGCGCTTGCCGGGATAGTTCGGACTATACAGCGTCTTCTGCTTGCGCACCTTGAGCTGTCCGTTCTCGCTCCAGTCGGCCCCACGCTCTGCCATGTGGTCGGCCAAAGCCTTACGCATGGTGGCGAGGATTTTGCGGTAGCGGCGCTCTGCGGCCACGTCGGTAGTCTCTTGCGGGTCGCGGTCCAGGTCGAAGAGTTGCTCGGTGCCGGTGGTCCAGCACCAGACGTACTTCATGTGGCCGTCGGTCAGGGCGCACCAGTTGTTGTCGGCGCTGTAGCAGGTGGCGTGCTCTAGGTCTATCCAGCGGCGCCAAGGCGCATCCTTGCGGCACACCAAAGGCAGGAGTGAGGCACCATCCATGTCAGACGGCACGGTGTCGCCCGCCGCCTCAAGGAAGGTGGGCAGGACGTCACGCAGTTCGACGGGCCGGTCGATAGCCGTGCCGCGGGCAGCCACGGTGTGCATGGCGGCGGGCAGTTTGAGCAGCATGGGGATGGCCGCCGAGCCCTCGTAGGCGTAGGTCTTGCGCCACATGTGGTGGTCGCCCATCATGTCGCCGTGATCCGAGACGTAGATGATGAGAGCGTCGTCGTACATGCCGCGTTCACGCAGGGCCTTGACAATGCGCTCTACCTGCTCGTCCACAAAGGTGACGGAGGCGTAGTAGTGGCGGCGCGAACGCTCGATATAGTCGGCTGCAAACTGGGCATAGGGGGCTTCGGGCGAGGCTTCGGGCCGCGTGACCTTCTTTCCCACCCCCTCGCTCCACGCGCCGGCGGCGGGAGCAGGGATGGCGCGGCCGGCATAAAGGTCGAGCAGGCGCTGCGGCGGGTCGTAGGGACTGTGAGGCCGTGCGAACGACACCTTGAGGAAGAGCGGCGCTTGGCCATCGTAGTTTTGGATGACCTCGACGGCACGATCGGCCGTCCACACCGTGGGGTGCAGGCGTTCGGGCAGGGCGTAGGGGCGTGCGCCGTGCGCATTCCATCCCAAGCCCGTGGCGTCGGGATTGGCAGCCGGCGCCTGCGTGAGGAACCAGCGGCGGTAGTCGCTCATGAAGTAGGGGTCTTCGATGCGGCCGCTCTCGTCGAGCAGCGTGGCGTGGAAACCGTGGAGGGCACGCTGCGGATGCCAGTGCATCTTGCCGATGCCAAGGGTGTAGTAGCCCTTCCGGCGCAACATCCGTGGCATCTCGTAGCGGTAGTGCTCGGCCACGACGCCGTAGCCCAACATGCCGTGGTGCCAGGGCGCGAGCCCCGTGAGCAGCGTGGCACGAGCCGGCGTACTACTCGGGCAGGTGGAGTAGGCGTGGTTGAAGCGGTAGCCGTCGGCCGCCAGCGCATCGAGGTGGGGCGTGAGGACGGCGGCGTTGCCGGCGCAGCCCATCGCGTCGGCGCGCTGCTGGTCGGCCATGAGCAGGATGATGTGCGGCGGCCGCTGTGCGGCAGCCTGCAAGCCCGCGGCCAAGCACAGGGCGCCGGCGGGCAGAGCAAGGAAAGGTCTCGTCATAGTCAGTGGTTATCGTGTTGTTGGATTAGGTGTGTCGGTCGTGTGGCGCACACTCAGCGCTCGGCGCCGATGTGGCGGGCCAAGAAGCGCTCCATGGCGCGGTAGAAGTCGAAGCGGTTTTCCTCGTTGTGGAAGCCGTGGCCTTCATCGTCCTTGACCATATACTCCACCTCTACGCCACGGCTGCGCAGGGCCTCCACCATCTGGTCGCTCTCGGCCTTGTTGACGCGCGGGTCGTTGGCGCCCTGTGCCACGAAGAGCGGCGCCGTGATGCAGTCGGCGTGGAGGGCGGGCGAGGTGGCGGCCAGTTGGTCGTGGTCTTTCTCGGGATGGCCCACCTGCTCGTACATCATCTCGAGCATCGGCCGCCAGTAGGGCGGGATGGTCTTCATGAAGGTAAAGAGGTTCGACACGCCGACGTAGTCCACGCCACAGGCGTAGAGGTCCGGCGTGAAGGCCAGGCCGGCGAGCGTGGCATAGCCGCCGTAGCTGCCACCATAGATAGCGATACGCTGAGGGTCGGCGATGCCGCGGTCGATGAGGTAGCGCACGCCGTCGGTGATGTCGTCCTGCATCTTCAGTCCCCACTGCTTGTAACTGGCCTCAAGGAAACGGCGACCATATCCCGTGCTGCCGCGGAAGTTCATCTGCAGCACGGTATAGCCGCGGTTGCAGAGAAACTGCACCTCGGAGCAGAAACCCCAGGTATCGCGAGCCCATGGGCCACCGTGCGGATTGACCACCAGAGGCAGGGTCCGCGCCGTTTCGGGCGTATGGCCGGCAGGCAGTGAGAGGTAGGCTTCGATGCGAAGGCCGTCGCGGGTGACGTAGGTGATGGGGTGCATCTCGACCATCTCGTCCTCGTTGAGCCACGGCGCAGTCTGGCAGATGAGGCGCGGCTGGTCCGTGGCGCGGTCGTAATAGTAATAGGCACCGCGCGTGCGGTCGCCGCCGACGTAGAGCAGGTAGCGCTCCTCGGCGCGGTCGCTGTCGGCGATGCCGTAACGCTTGCCGGGGAAGAAGGCACGCAGATGCTCGCGGAAGGCGCGCTCGTCGTCGTCAAAGAAGTGGCGCACAGGCTCCTTGTGCCCCGTGCAATAGACGGAGAGCAGTTTTTTGCGGCGGCGCGAGTAGGTGATGCTGGAGATGTCGTAGGTGGGGTCTTCGTAGAGCACCTCCACCTCGCGGCAGTCGTGCGGGTCCATAAGGACGAGGGCCGTCTTGTCGCGGTTGAGGTTGGTGGCGGCATAGACCAGGCGGTTGTCGGGCGTGAACTCGAGGAAGGTAACGTTGTCCTTGAAGTTGGTGGTGAGCACGGGGACGAAGGGTTCGTCCTCGCTATCGCGATAGAGAATCTGCGTGTTGACGCCATCGACGATGGCATAGACCACGCGCAGGCGGCCGTCATGGTCGGTGGTCCATCCCTGCCAGTTGCCGGGGTTTTCGGCCAGCAGGGTCAGTTCGCCCGTGGTCAGGTTGAGGCGGTAGGGGTCGAACACCTCGGGGTTGCGGCGGTTCAGGCCGATGAGCACCTCGTCGGGCTGTTCCTCCAGGTCGTCAATGATGGTGGTGCGCACGCCGGGGAAGGAGGTATAGGCGCGCAGGTCCGTGCCGTCGATGTTGACGCCGAAGAGCTGGTAGTTCTCGTCGCCGCCCGTATCCTTGACGAAGAGGATGCGGGTGGGCGAGGCCCAGAGGTAGCCCGCCACGCTGCGCAGTGTCTCGCCGGTGAGGCGCACGGGCTCGGCATCACCGCTGAGGGGCTTGACAAAGACGTTCATGCGGTCGTGCCACGGCGCCATGTACGACAGGTGGCTGCCGTCGGGAGAAATCTGGTAAGCCGTCTCGGCCGAGTTGCGGAAGAAGTCTTCTATAGGAATGGTTCGCATAGGTCTTGTGGGGTTATGAAGAGATTGGAACGCGGCATGGCGCCGACTGACTTGCGGCAGACTGGGGCGTGCGACTGGGGGCACACAGCATGCCAGCGCAAATGTAGTCAAAAAAACGTCGCGGAGGCGGTCTGCGCGGCGAAAGTGGAGGCGAAAGTGGAGCGGCAGCCATCTTTGTTGGCGTGGCGGCGGGAACAATTGGCGGGAAAGTTGTACCTTTGCTCCCAAACAGCCTCAGCACGACCGGGCCGGGGGCGCGCACAAGGCACGCTCCCGGCCGCCATCCCTTGCCACCTATGGACAGCAGAACCCTCCAAAGCATCAAGCAGCGCTACGGCATCGTGGGCAACCACGATGGGCTGAACCATGCCCTGTCCATCGCACTCAAGGTGGCTCCCGTGGACCTGTCGGTGCTCATCACGGGCGAGAACGGCGTGGGTAAGGAGATTTTTCCGCGCATCATCCACGACCACAGCGCACGCAAGGGCCACCACTATCTGGCGGTCAACTGCGGGGCCATCCCCGAGGGCACTATCGACTCCGAACTGTTCGGCCACGAGAAGGGTGCCTTCACCGGCGCCGTGGACCGCCGCGAGGGCTACTTTGCCGTGGCCGACGGCGGCACGCTGTTCCTTGACGAGGTGGGCGAACTGCCACTCTCGACGCAGGCCCGCCTGCTGCGCGTGCTCGAGACAGGCGAGTTCATCCCTGTCGGCGCCAGCGAGGTACACCGCACCAATGTGCGCATCATCGCCGCCACCAATGTCAATATGGACCAGGCCATACGCGACGGCAAATTTCGCCAAGACCTCTACTACCGCCTGTGCCCCGTGGCCCTGTCGCTGCCGCCGCTGCGCGAACGGGGCAACGACATCCTGCTGCTCTTCCGAAAGTTTGCCCTGGAGATGAGCGAGAAATACCACATGCCGCCCATACGGCTGGACCAGACGGCATCACAGATGCTTACGGCCTACGACTGGCCGGGCAACGTGCGCCAACTCAAAAACCTGGCCGAGAACATGTCCGTCACCTCCGAGGAGCGCGACATCACGGCGCCACTGCTGGCACAGTACATGCCCGCCACGCCGACAGCCCGCTCCATGGTGACGATGGGCGAGAAGGCGGCCCACCGCTACGACGAAGAGCGCGAACTGATATACCAACTGCTGTTTGAGTTGCGGCGCGACGTCAACGAACTGAAGCGCATCGTCGGGACAGGCGGACATAAGGAGCCGGAGACCTGGCGCCCCAAGAGCCTGCCCGCACATCCAGAGAGCCACCACGAGGCCGACAGCACGCCGAGCATCTTCAACGCCCATGCCGCCGCCCACACGCCGCACCACTTTGGCGAGAGCGACACGGCGGCCATCCAGGAGGCGGAGGAAGTCAAGGACAACGACGAGAACATGCCGACCGCCCACCCGGACATCATCGACGTGCTGCCGACGACAACGGCCACGCCACACGACGGCACGGCAGACCATAAACTGGAGACACTCGAACGGCAATCGATAAAAAGCGTTCTGGCCCTCAACAATGGCAACCGACGCCTCACAGCCCAACAACTGGGCATCTCGGAACGGACCCTATACCGCAAAATCAAGGAATATGAACTGGAATAGCATGACGAAAACCGGCGCCACACTGCGACGCCTCGGGCTGGCGGCCCTCCTGCCCGCCATCCTCATCATGGCTTTAGCCAGCGCTTGCTCTGTGAGCTATTCCTTCACGGGCACCAGCATCAACTACGACATTATCAAGAGCATACAGATCGACAAGATTGCCAACCGCGCGCCCTACGGCTGGGCACCGATGGAGGCCATGTTCAACAACACGCTGCAGGATGCCTATGTCAACCAAACGCGCCTCAAACTGGTCAAACGCGGCGGCGACCTGCATCTCGCGGGCGAAATCACCGCCTACGAGCAGTATAACAAAGGCATCTCGGCCGACGGCCTCTCCTCGCAGGTACAACTCAAGATGACGGTCAACATAAGGTTTACCAACGAGAAGACGGGGCAAAACTGGGAACGGCAGTTCAGCGCCACCACGCAGTATGACGCCTCTCGCCAACTCTCGGCCGTACAGGAAGAACTGGTCACGGAGATGATCAAGGATATCACCGACCAAATCTTCAACGCCACCGTAGCCGACTGGTAACGCCCCCTCCCCCACCCCAATCCGCTCACACAACCCCACACGCACCCGCACACCCTCCGACCTTCACAAGGATGCAGATACAGGTAGCAGAACTCACCGCCCACCCCGAACGGCTCAACGCCGACACGCTGTACGGACTACGACAAATCGTGGCCCGCTATCCCTATTATCAGGCGGCGCGCATCCTGTTCCTCCAAAATCTGTTCGTCCTGCACGACAGTTCCTTCGGCGACGAACTGCAGAAGGCGGCGCTCTATGTACCCGACCGCCGCGTGCTCTTCGACATGGTGGAGGGCGACAACTATGAGATTAAGGCCCATGTGGACGACGCACCCGACGCAGACGATGCCAACGACGGCACCGACCGCACGGCATCGCTCATCGACCGCTTCCTGGTGTCGGAGGGCCTCTCTACCACCCCCACACCACGACGCGCCCCCACACCACTCGACGCCACGACCGACTACGCCGCCTATCTCATGCAGATGGACGACATCGTGCCGCAGCAACCCATGCGCCAGTCCGAAAGCAACGCCTCGAGAAGCGACCTGCTCATCGACGGCTACATTGCACAGGGCAACGAAAGGCCCAGACTCGAAGACACGCCCCAATACACCCCCGACATCCCCGACGAAGCCAAGGAGACCGAGGTGGAAGAGGACTACTTCACCGAGACGCTGGCCAAAATATACATCAAACAGGGCCGTTATGAGAAGGCCATGGAAATTATACGCAAGATACACTTGAATTATCCAAAAAAAAATCGTTACTTTGCAGACCAAATGCGATTCTTGCAAAAATTGATTATCAACCAAAAAAGTAATACGAAATAGACATGTTTAGCATCTTCGTCGTTCTGGCCGTCATCGTGGCCGTACTTCTGGCCTTTGTCGTGCTCATCCAGGAATCGAAAGGTGGCGGTCTCGCTTCGGGCTTCGCTTCGTCCAACCAAATCATGGGCGTGCGCAAGACCACCGACGTCATCGAGAAAGCCACATGGACGCTCGCCGGCCTGCTCGTCGTCCTGAGCGTATGTGCCACCCTCAGCATCCCCAAGGCCGAAAGCGGCTCCAAGTTTGGCGGTGACAACACGCCCGCCGCACAGCAGCCCCAGCAGCCCCAGCAGCCGGGCACAGCCGTGCCGGGACCTGGCGCACAGCAGTAAAGGACCCCAAAGGCCAACGCCTTTTCACGAAGGCTACGACAGACCACAAGGAAAAACGGACCGACGGTAGCCATCAGGCACCGCACGGTCCGTTGCCATTTCCATAAGTTGGCCAGCCCGATTGTCACCCTTACCTAAATACTGAATCCACAACGCCCCCATCACACGGACTACCAGCGTACACACGCAACGAGGCAGCCCACAACACCCTACAAAGCCATGAAACAGTTACTGCAAAACCTGCTCGTGCGCGCCCTGTGCACCCTGCTGGTCGGCATTCTGCTCATCGTCTTCAATGCCGACATCGCCCGCTGGATTGTCATCCTCAGCGGCATCGTCTTCATCATCCCTGGCGCCGTAGCCCTGGTGAGCTACGCCCGTCGCGACCCCGAACACCGACAGATCATGCTCTACCCCATCCTGGGCGCAGGCAGCATCCTCTTCGGACTCGTACAAATCATCTGGCCCACGCTCTTTTTGGCAGCCATCATGTATATCCTGGCGGGCCTGTTGCTACTGATGGCCGCCACACAGTTTTACACGCTCTGGGACATCCAGCGCAAAGGTGTGCGCCTGCACCCAGCCCACTACCTCGTGCCGCTCGTCGAACTGGCCGTCGGGCTCTACATCATTCTGGCCGACAGTTACGAGGATGCCGCCAAGGTAGCTGGACTACCCGTCATCCTGCTGGGCTGCGGCTTCATCGTCTATGCCCTGCTCGAACTGTGGACCATCTACATGCTTCGCTCCTCATCGAAAGACATTGTGCCCATGCCGTGATTGAGCGCAACACGACGGCCCATCATTTGCCACGCAGGCGAGCCTCCACAACGAGACTCGCCTGCGTGCTTTTAAGCGTGACAAGAGCGCATGGTAAGGGATTGTCGCGCATCAAAAATTTATATTACTGTCCGCTAAACTTTTCAAGCGGCAAATGAAAAATTAGGGCTGGCAC
>CAMGHE010000076.1 GCA_946055775.1 uncultured Bacteroidales bacterium | reverse complement strand
CGCTAAAAGTTTATTCTTCAATCGGTTAAGTCAAACCGATAAAAATCTAAAATATGAATACTATGCAGGAAAGAAATGACATCACAAGTTTTGACGCCATTTTGGACGAGAAGTACGGCAAGGTGGGCACGCCGGAGAGAGAAGATTTCCGCAAGGAGGCCGCCCGCTACTGCGTTGGCAAGATAATACTTGATGCACGCAAGAAGGAGCGCATGACCCAGTCGGATCTGGCAAAGAGGGTTGGCGCTGACAAGACCTATATTTCGCGCATTGAAAATGGTGCAGTTGAGCCCGGCGTCGGCATGTTCTTCCGTATCATTGACGCCTTGGGGCTCAGAATTGACATCGTGCGCCCTGTTCAGTAAGGAACCATGCTATGAAGACGATGACGAAATACGGAGTAGGTAATAAACTTTTTAGCTACAATAAAGGCTGGCGCGAGGATATCGCGCCAGCCTTTATTGTGATTCTCGCAGGGATGCGAATCGTGGACCCACGCCTTAGAAGGGCGTTGCTCTAATCCTACTGAGCTACGGAACCAAACCGCGTGCAAAGGTAAGGGGTTTTCTGTGGGGGGGAATGGGCAAATGTTTGGTTGTATTTCTTTCAATGACCGCGGATGAGGGGCAGAACAGGCGGCTATAGGGGGTTGGCACTCAGGAAATCGGCTGCTGCAGCGAGAGTGTCGGTCTTTCCTACGTCGAGCAGACGTAGGTTGGGCTGGGCGATGCCCTGGATATGTAGGTCGTGGCAATGGTCGAGGTAGAAGTCCATGATGGGGAACTTCGGGGGATAGCTGTCCATGAGGGGCAGGACGCGGGGCGCGACGCAGTGGATGCCCGAGAAGGCGAAGGGCTGCAGGGCGGCGGCGCGCTCGGGGGTGAGGGCGGCGGGGCGCAGGGCATGGGTGTCGGTGCGCGTCCAGCCGCTCAGGCGCATGGCGTCGTCGAAGAGGAGGTAGCGTGTGGTCTGTCGTTCGCTGACCATGAGCGTGATGTCGTGGGCACAGGCCGCGGCATAGAAGGCGGCGAGGTCGGCGTTGTGCAGGATGTCGACGTTGTGGATGAGGATGGGCGATGGGGTGGGCGAGAAGAGGGCCGCTGCCCGGCGCAGACCGCCGCCCGTGTCGAGCAGGGCCTCGCTCTCGTCAGAGATACGGACGGGGATAGGGTAGTGGTGCGCTGCCAGATGGGCCTTGATGAGGTGGGCAAAGTGGTGGACGTTGACGACGATTTCTGTGGCTTGCGCTTTGATGAGCCGCTCGATGGTGAGGTCGAGCAGGGTGCGCCCTTCTATTTCTACAAGGGCTTTCGGCAGATGGTCGGTGAGGGGGCGCAGGCGTGTGCCGAGGCCTGCGGCGAAGATGAGGGCTTTCATTGATGTGTGGGGATAGCGGAGGAGGATGCGGCGTGACGTGCAGAGACGACGACCGCAGGCATTATATATATGCCGCAGCGCACGGCAGGCGGCCGCTGGGGGCGGGGGCGTCCTGACGTGCGCTGCGGTGTGTGGGGTTGTCGGAGATGTGTGGCGGACGACTGTCCGCTGTAGGTTAGTCGTTAAACTTGGTATAGACCACGTCGATGCTCAGGTCGCTGTTGGTACCGCCCTTCAGGCGCACGCTGTTCATGCTCAGTGCGTTCTTGATGCTGAGGAGGGTCTGCGTGGTTCCGCCGTAGATGTTGGTGGATATGCTGTAGTGGGCGTTGACGGGAATGAGCCATACCTTGTTCCAGTCGGGGTTTTGCGCCTCCCATACGGCATACTTCGCGTTGCGCTGTGCCTCGGTGTCTGTATAGACCACGCCGGCGCCGTTGTCGCGTTGTTGTTTCATCCAGGTGACGAGTTTGCTCAGGTTGCTGAAGTTGTAGGCGTTATAATCGGTGTTGAAGGTGGTAAGGTATGACGTGACGTTGTCCACCAGTTTATTCTTCTCAAAGAAGGTGTAGGCTTCGCTTTTTGGCAGGAGGAGGATGGTTGACGGCGAGTTGAGGTTGAAGGCGTTCTGCACCTCGTTGTTGTGGCGGGGCAGGGTGAGCGATACGGCGTTGATGGAGTCGGTGTAGTGCTCGCCGGCCACGATGTCGGCCACGGGCAGGGTAATTTCGGTGAACAGACCGGCCGGCGACTTGATGTAGGTGTAGTCGTTGTCGGGGTTGAGCATCGAGGCGGGGATTTCGTTTTCCACCGTGGTCTGCTGAATGACCTCTTCGGTGGCAGCCATGCGCTGCATGCCGCCCATGATGGTGTCGCGTCCTTCTTCGTTGAAGGTGTGGTAGGGGAAATAGACGTTGAGCGTGGTGGTCTTGGCGTAGATCATTGAGCCCACGCCGCCTGTCACCTTGAAGAGGAAGCCCGGGCATACGTTGTGGATGAAGTTGTACGAGTTCTTATAGTTGTCGGGGTTCTCGTAGTACTTCTCCATCATGCGGCGGCCGTACTCGGCGGGCATTCGCACGATGATGCAGCGGTAGTAGGTGTTGCCGTCGGTCACCGAGTCGGGGCGGCTGAGGTCTTTGACCGAGTAGCTCAGCGTGGTGCTGAAGCCCTTGCCTTCGGTGAGGAAGTCGTCGGCGTTGAGCGTGGTGTAGTAGTGGCCGTTTTCCGATACGGGCTTGTCGATGTCCAGTTCGTGCACAGCCATCTTCATGGTGGTCAGCGAGTCGCCGTAGTAGTTGTCGATGTAGATGCGGACGTCGCACGAATCGACGATGATGCGTCCTTCGCTGTCGTTGATGAGGCGTTCGCGCGCCGGCAGTTTGGTGTCCTCCAGTACGTTAAACTGTGCGAGGAAGTTGCACGTCGTCTTGGCGCGCGTCTCGGGATCGATGAAGCATCCCAGATAACTGTCGTTGGTGTTGGCCAGCACGGAGTCTGTCTTGACCGTGCGCGATGTGATGCGGAACGTCTGCTGCGAGGAGTTGACCAGGTCGTTTCCGGGCATGATGCCCGTACCGACGATGGCGGTGTCGTCGTCGCAGGCGGCGAGGAGTACGGGCACGATGAGGAGTGCTAAGACGCTGCGTCGCAGTGCAGACAGGCTGAAAAACGTTTTCACGGTGGTAAGGATGAGGGTGAGGTAAATCGTTGTGTCGGAGGCTCGGCGTTCTGTGGGGCCGGCATCCTGTTTGAAGTGTATCTGTGGTGACGGTGGTTCGTGCCGTTTGGTTAATTGCCACTGAGGCCTTGGCAGCCTTAGTTGGGCAGCCAAGGCCTCAGCGTGTGTGTCATTCTCCTTCAGCAAAGAGGCTGTCGTAGCATGCGCCGAAGTTTTGGCCCATGTCGTCCATGCCGGGGAAGGCGAAGGCGGGTATGCCCTTTTCGCGGGCGATGTCCAGATATTCGGGGTGTGCATTTTCAGCGCCCTGTATGTAGCCGTCGGCAAAGGCGATGGCCATTCGGGCGTAGGCGTCGGGCGCGGTGAAGTCGATGCCCGTGCTCTCGATGGTGGCCGCGTTGGCTTCGCGGAAGAGCAGGCTGTTGGGGAAATCGGCGCCAAGCGGCGTCAGCGGCATCTCGTCGTAGGCCGAGAAGACGACCTTGGAATCGACGAACGACGGCTCGTTGCGGTAGGCCGTCTTGATGTAGAAAGGAACGAAAGCCGACATCCATCCGTGGCAGTGGATGACGTCGGGACACCAGCGGAGCTTTTTCAGCGTCTCGAGCACGCCGCGGGCGTAGAAGACGGCACGTTCGCCATTGTCGTCATATTCCTTGCCTTCGCTGTCGGTGAGCATGGTGCGCTTGTGGAAGAAATCATCGTTGTCGATGAAATAGACCTGCATACGTGCTGCCTGAATGGAGGCGACCTTGATGATGAGGGGGTGGTCCGTATCGTCGATGGCGATGTTGAGGCCCGACAGGCGGATTACTTCGTGCAATTGGTTCCGGCGCTCATTGATGTTGCCCCATTTGGGCATGAAGGTCCGGATTTCCCTTCCACTGTCCTGGATGGCTTGCGGCAACTTTCGGCCTATCAGGGCCATCTGGCTCTCAGGAACGTAGGGGGTCAGTTCCTGCGTGATGAAGAGAACTTTTTTCGCTTGCGTCATTTCTTTCTTTTGGCTTTCTACGGAGCATGCAGAGCATGCGTGGTTGTGGATATGGAGAAGGTTAAGGTTTGTGGCGTGGGCAGTGACTCGGCTGGGCATGCTTTGACTCGGCTATTGTCGTGCCTAATGCCTTTGCGTGCGCGTATATATATAAAAGGTATAGCGGCAGTGGCTCTTGGCAACACGGGAGATATGATCGCCTCCGCGGCTTCCAGCCATGCTGTGGGGCATGAACATGCAATTTCTCTGCAAAGGTACGATTTTTTCGCGAAATAGCCTGCTAATCTTCGCTGTGAATCATTCTGACGATGAAAAATGACTTTTCTTCGTTGCTGGTTGGTCCTATATGATGGAAAAACTGTTATTTTGCACGTCCTAACGGGCTCCAGCCGTGAAAGGAGTCATGGTGCGGCGGTCTCCCTCCTGTCTGACGGGTTGGAGAAGGCCCGTTTCTGCTGCGCCAAGGTGTGCTGTAGTCTCTGTGACATGTGCACATTCATCTGTGTACAGTCCAGGCTCCGCTGTGAAGGAAACATAGCATCCACGATATTCTTATAGACAAGAAAAATGAGAGTAGTAACAACTGTCGAAGCCCTTACGCAGGCCCTGGCTGACGAGCGTCAGTCGGGCAAGACGGTCGGGCTGGTTCCCACCATGGGGGCTCTTCATGAGGGGCACGCTTCGCTTGTGCGCCGCTCTGTGGCCGAGAATGGCTGCACGGTGGTCAGCGTCTTTGTCAACCCCACCCAGTTTAACGACAAGAACGACCTGGCCAACTATCCCCGCACGCTCGATGCCGACTGTGCTCTGCTGGATAGTCTTGGCACCAACCTGGTGTTTGCTCCGAGCGTAGAAGAGGTCTATCCTGAGCCCGACACGCGTACGTTCAGTTATCCCCCCATCGACAGTGTGATGGAAGGCCCGCGCCGTCCTGGCCACTTCAATGGTGTCTGCCAGATTGTGAGCAAACTGTTTATGATGGTCCGTCCCGACAGAGCCTATTTCGGCGAGAAGGACTTCCAGCAGATTGCCGTCATCCGAGCCATGGTGGCCGACCTCCAACTCCCTCTCGAGATTTGTCCCTGCCCCATTGTCCGCGAACCGAGCGGTCTGGCCCTGAGTAGCCGTAACACCCTGCTGACAGCCGACGAGAAGCAGACGGCCGTCCATATCTCGCAGACGCTGATGCAGAGCGTTGCTTATTCGCAGACCCACACCCCAGCCGAAACCGAGGAGTGGGTCGTCGGCACACTCAATGCCATCGACGGTTTGGAGGTGGAGTATTTCCAGATTGTCAACGACACCACGCTCCAGCCCGTTGCCCATTGGGCCGACGCCCCCGGCATCGTAGGTTGCATCACGGTCTATTGCGGCCAGCGGCCTGTGCGTCTCATCGACAACATGCGCTACCGCGGCTGACCTTTGCTCCTGACGTCTTTTGTTCGGACACACTTCCGCTTGCCGCTTCTCCTACACCTGTCACAAGCCTATTCCTATCCTCAAGATATGTATCTCAGTCTGCTGAAATCCAAAATACATTGCGCCCACGTCACCGAGGCTAACCTACATTATATGGGTAGCATCACCATCGACGAAGATCTGATGGACGCTGCCGGACTCTTGCCCCACGAGCATGTCCATGTGGTCAACAACTGCAATGGTGAGCGCATCGAGACCTACGTCATCCGCGGTGAGCGGGGCTCGGGTTGCATCTGCCTCAACGGCGCCGCAGCACGCAAGTTTCAGGTCGGTGATGAAATCATCATCATGGCCTATGCCCAGTTGACCCCCGATGAGGTGCCCACCCATTGTCCCAAGGTCATCTTCCCCTCTGGTCCGAACAACAGTCTCTGACATAGTTCTTACGCCCGTTCGATGCCGTTGCTCGAAAGCCTGATGGGGTGGGGACGCGATGTCCTCCGCACGCTCTTTCCCGCCACCTGCGTAGTGTGCCAAAGGCGCCTCACAGGTGGCGAGGCGTTTTTCTGTTCCGCCTGTCTGGTGCAGTTGCCCTACACCCGCCTCAAGGGGGAACGCGGCAATGTCGTTGAACGTTTGTTTTGGGGCAAGGTGCCTATTGTCCGTGCCAATGCCTGGTTGCACTACAGACCACATTCTACCTACAAACTGCCCATCCTCTCGCTCAAGTATTTCCGTAATCCGCGGCTGGGCCTGTACATGGGCGAACTGATGGCCCACGACGTGGCCGGCACCGACTTCTTTGAAGGTATCGACGCCATCGTCCCCGTGCCCCTGCACGGCAAGCGCCTGCGCCACCGCGGCTATAACCAGAGCGAGCGTCTGGCAGCAGGCATCAGTCGCGTCACCGGCATCCCCGTGTGGACCGATGTGGCAACGCGCATGGTGAATACCACCACACAGACCGCCCTATCCAAGCAAGAGCGGCGACGGAACGTCAGCGATATCTTTGCCCTAACGGCCCCCGAACGGGTCGAGGGGCGCCATCTGCTGCTGGTCGATGACGTTGTCACTACGGGCTCCACACTGCTGTCGCTGGCCAGCGCCCTGTGCCGCGATGGCGACGTGCGAATCAGCGTGATGGCATGTGCCCTGGCTGGCCACCATACCATGTCGGCGGGGCTCTACTGCAACTGGCGCCGCGATGACGAAGAGACACCTCCCTATTGTGGCGGCAAGTCTGTCAAGGAGCGGTGACGTTAGCCCTGCTCGCTCCCTATCCATTGTCTCCTATTCCCCATTTTTTCCTCCCTTCCTCCTTTTCTTCCTCCTTTCTCCACTATGCTTTCCTATAACACGCTGAAAGACCAGCGCATCGCTGTCCTCCTCTCGGGCGGCGTCGATAGCGCCGTCGTCGTGAGCCAACTGGCCCGCATGGGGCTCACCCCCGACTGTTTTTATATTAAGATAGGCCCCGAGGAGGAGAAGGAATGGAACTGCTCCGCCGAGGAGGATGTCGAGATGGCCACCGTCGTGGCGCGGCGTTACGGCTGCCGACTGGAGGTGGTCGATTGCCACCGCGAATACTGGGACCAAGTGACGCGCTACACCATGGAAAAGGTGCGGGCTGGCTATACGCCAAACCCCGACGTCATGTGCAACCGCCTTATCAAGTTCGGCGCCTTCCACGAAAAGCGCGGCCACGCCTACGACCTCATCGCCACCGGCCACTATGCACAGACTGAGATGGACGCCGAGGGGCGCAAGTGGCTCGTCACCTGCCCCGACCCTGTCAAAGACCAGACCGACTTTTTGGCACAGATCTACGACTGGCAGTTGCGCAAGGCCATCTTCCCCATAGGCCACATGATGAAGGACGAAGTGCGCCGTCTGGCCGAGGAGGAGCACCTCATCAATGCCAAGCGCAAGGACTCGCAGGGTATCTGCTTCTTGGGCAAGATAAACTACAACGACTACCTGCGCCGCTACCTTGGCGAGCAGCCCGGCGACGTCGTCGAACTGGCCACAGGGCGCCGCATCGGTACGCACCGTGGCCTGTGGTTCCACACCATCGGCCAGCGCAAGGGCCTGGGTTTCGGTGGCGGTCCTTGGTTCGTGGTCAAGAAAGATGTGGAAAATAACATCCTCTACGTGGCCCATGGCTACGACCCCGCCACAGCCTATACCGACACCTTCCCCGTCCACGACTTCCACTACCTCACCGTCCCCGCCTTGCCTCAGCGCATCACCTTCAAGATACGCCACACTCCCGACTGCTTCTCGGCCACCGTCCGGCCCGATGGCGACGGCCGTTACATCATCCGTTCGGACCGCCCGTTGCACGGCGTAGCCCCCGGCCAGTTCTGTACCGTCTATGATGAGCAGCATCATCGCTGTTTCGGTTCGGGCGAGATTACGGTGTCTGACCCGTGCTGAAGCGGTCCGTCGCTTGTGATGCAGTCTTCCCCCAGCCTCTCCTGAAAGTAATCAATGAAGCCCCTCGTTTGTCTCACTACACAGCGTGGCAAACGAGGGGCACTATGATTGTTGAAGAGTGAGGTCAGCAGAATCCGTAATCTTTATCATTGGAAACACTATCATTGGAAACACTGAACGTCCCCAGTGAATCGTCTTTTTTTGTATGCTTTGTCAAGTTTTCGCCCCTCCGTATTTGCTCTTTAGACTTTTTGTGTAATTTTGTCGCTGAGTCCGCAATTGATCCCTCTCATTTGCCAAGTAATTGTGCCTACGGCCGGTTTGCAGAAAGGGGAATTGCCGCCGCTTACGGCAAATAGGGTGGGGTAGGTCGCCCGCCGCTACCGACTCCGGCGAAGCTACGACCGCATACCCTTACCCTTACTCATTGCCGCAAGCTGCCGTCCAGAAAAGGATGGCAAGGGTTGTCTTGTGCTGCCCCGGGATGGCCGTTTCTCAGCAGATATTCCTAGTTATATCGGATAACCTATCGATTTTAAGAAAATCCAGTTAATGCTAAGACAAATATACAGTCCACTTAATCAAGAAACCACCGTATAATAATTATGAAGAAAAGGCTTTTTTGCTTGGTGTCGTTACTTTTATGTGTGTTATGTTTATCTCATGCCGTTCAGATGAAGACACTGATCACTCCAGATGATAACATGGACTCCTCAAACCTGACCATAACGGTTAACGGCGTTACTTTCACCATGGTTCGCGTAGAAGGCGTCACCTTCACGATGGGCGCGACAAGCGAACAGACAGGCGCATACAAAGACGAAAAGCCCGCCCATCAAGTGACCCTCTCCCCTTATTACATCGGTCAGACCGAGGTGACGCAGGCGCTGTGGGAAGCCGTGATGGGTGAGAAGCCTACGAGTGACGGCTACCCATGGGGGCCCAAATATGGTTTGGGCGACAATTATCCTGCGTATCGTATCAGTTACGATGATGTTCTCTCTTTTATATCTAAGTTGAACAGCCTGACCGGCCGCACTTTCCGCATGCCGACCGAGGCCGAGTGGGACTATGCAGCGCGCGGCGGCAACAAGAGCAAGGGCTACCGTTATAGCGGTGGGAACAAGCTGCGTAAGGTGGGTTGGTATTTGGATAATAGCAGTTCAAAGACCCACCTTGTTGCCCAAAAGTCCGCCAACGAACTTGGTCTCTATGACATGAGCGGCAATGTTTGGGAATGGTGCAGCGACTGGAAAGACACTTATTCATTGTCACCTCAGACCAACCCGACAGGGCCCATTACGGGCTCCTACCGCGTGCTGCGCGGCGGCGGCTGGGACAGCAATGCGACGAACTGCCGTGTCGCCTACCGTAACGTCAATACGCCGACGAGCCGCAACTACGGCGTCGGCGTCCGCCTCGCCTTCAGTTCTTCGCATTAAAACAGGAGAGCGGCCGGTAAGCCGAACGACCTTGAACGTCCCGAGAGGGGACCAAATTAAAAGCCCCCCCCGAAAGGGACGGGAAGGGAAGCGCGGAAAGGAAATCCGGGTTTTTCCTATCTTCGCCGCAGCTCAACGCTCATGGCATCGCCCATTGCACGCCCAAACATTGCGCCATTGTACGCACTTGGGAGACGGCTTTTGCGTCAATTACCGACATGAATTGGGCAATCCGAGGGCGCGGACAAGATTATTCCGTTTTAAGAATCTTTAGGATTATTTAAGGGCGCGGTAACTACTCAGCTATAATAAGGGCACACTGACGAGGTTGGTCTGTCAGACC
>CAMGHE010000075.1 GCA_946055775.1 uncultured Bacteroidales bacterium | reverse complement strand
GCACCCCCATCATGATGCGCCAGCGCAAGGGCTCCATCATCAACATGGCCAGCGTTGTGGGCGTACACGGCAATGCCGGACAGAGCAACTACGCCGCCTCTAAGGCTGGTATGATTGCCCTGGCCAAGAGCGTCGCTCAGGAAATGGGTAGCCGCGGCATCCGCGCCAACGCCATCGCTCCGGGCTTCATCGAAACCGCCATGACGGCTGCCCTCTCCGAAGAGGTGCGCAAGGAGTGGATGAAGGCCATCCCCCTGCGTCGCGGTGGTAAGCCCGAAGACATCGCCGACGTGGCCACCTTCCTGGCTTCGGACATGGCCTCCTACATCTCCGGACAGGTGATTCAGGTGGACGGCGGCATGAACATGTAAGCCACGCGCACCACACACAGTTACACCCACCAAAGGGAGTCCCAAGCAGGGGCCCCCTTTGGTCTTTCTTCTTAGCAGTGCCCGGAGCGTCCGGAAAGTTCTGACACGCACGGATTCCACTCTACTCCACACCCTACCCTATTTACCCTAATCCTCTTATTCCTTTTTTGTTGACATGAAGACCCTCTCTTTTTGGGCGGGGGCCCTGCTGGCCTTTTGTGTAGCCACAACGCAGGCCCATGCGCTGACCAGCGCATCGCCGGGCACCGCCTTTGCTGCCCCCACGGCTGCGGTCAATGACGAGACCAACGCCCACTTCCCCCAGGCCGGGAAGACCTATTACATCTACTGCGACAACGACACAGAGCAGTTTTTCTATAACAACAATGGTACCCTTGCCGTGAGCAACGGCATGTCGGGCGACCTGACGCGCTACCAGTTCGCCTGCGCCTTCGACGGCACCTACTACCAGTTTTACAACGCCAGCAGCGGCAAGTATTTCGGCTTCAAGGCCTTCAGCAATAACGCCTACAACTTCACCCTGAGCGACGGCAGACCCTCGGGCACCGCCGTCCACATCTATGCCGGCGCAGCCAGCCGTTATTTGGTGATGAAAAACACGGGAGCCTTCGACCAGGCACAGACCGCCACATTCAATAAGGACAACGGCGACTACTCGTGCAACTTCGTCTTCATTCCTGCCGACGAGGCCACCATCATCTCCGTCACGGGCTGGTCGACGGCCGGCGCCACCGCCACCCTCAATGGCGTGACCAAGAGTCTGCCCGCCACCTTCGTCAAGACGCCCACCTCTGCCGTCACCGACAACCGCCTCAGCGTCAGCGTGCAGGGCAACTATATCTTCGCCGGCTGCACCGACGGCAACGGCACGGCCGTCACCCTGCCCGTGACGACGGGCGATGCTGCGGCCACCTACAATGTGAAGATTGTGCCCGACGTCTTCTCCACCGCCTACGGCGAGAAGTGGGTGCGCCTGACCAACACGCGCGTTCCGACCAACGGCTTCACGCCCGTCAGCACCACCCTCGCTGCCGGCCAGAACATCGGCACCGGCGTGCTTGACCTGGGCTCCGAAGACCACCTGTGGTGCCTCGTGGGTACGCCCGACAACTTCCGCATCTATCCCCATGGCAGCAGCACCCTGGCCATCACCCACGACGGCTCGCCGGCCAGCGACGAGCCCGTGACCCTGCAGCAGACCACCGAAACCAATGCCGCCAAGCAGGCCTGGCAGCTCGTGGACCTCACCAATAGCGGTTCGCCGGCAGGCTTCGCCATATCGCCCCTGAGCAACAGCGGCATCGGCCTCAACCCCCATGGCGCCATCGGCAATGTCCTGAAGTTCTACTACAACAGCGACGGCGGCAACCGCTGGACGCTCGACCCCATCGACCTGAGCCGCTGGCTCACCGTGGACGCCACGGTCAGCGGCGACCGCTTCGACAACAACAACGTGGCCGAACTGCGCACCACCATCAACGGCGCCACCGCCACCAAGGTCATCACCGGCTCCTTGGCCGCCGCCCGCCAGTATCTGCCCTTCAACGCCACAGCCTCCATTAAGCCTTACACCTATCGCGGCTTCGACGGCGTCATGACGATGAACGGCACGCCCTGCGAGGCCGTGACCAACTACCGCCTGACCGACGGCGTCAACGCCGTGAGTCTCACGTTTACGGCCAACGACGACCGCATTCTCTTCAAGACGCCCGACGCCAACGGCAAGCCCTACCGCATCCCCGCCATCACCACGGCTATGAACGGCGACGTCATCGCCATCAGCGACAACCGTCCCTGCGGCAGTGACGTAGGCTATGGCGAGGTCGATATCAAGGCCCGTATCTCCACCGACAACGGTGCCACCTGGGGCAACGAGTTCTTCCTCTTCAATGGCCACGGCAATAACAATAATATCACCTTCGACTATGCCTTCGGCGATGCCGCTGTCGTGGCCGACCGCGAGAGCAACAAGGTACTGGTGATGTCCGTCTGCGGCAAGACCGTCTGCCACAACGGCGCCTACGACCCCAACGCTGCCAACCTGGGCAACCCCAACCGTGTGGCCAAGGTGACGGGTGTGTATAACGAGAACACACGCCAGTGGGAATGGACCACGCCCGTCGAGGTCACCAACAGCATTTACTCCATCTTCGCCACTGGCGAGGAGGGCTCCAAGACGCCCACCGTCACCTCCCTCTTCATCGGCTCGGGCCGCATCATGCAGAGCCGCGTGGTGAAGAAGGGCCAGTACTACCGCCTCTATGCCGCCCTTTGGACCAAGAACCAGGGCAACCGCGTCATCTACTCCGACGACTTCGGCGACACCTGGCATATCCTCGGCACCGTCACCGACCGCCCGGCACCCAGTGGCGATGAGCCCAAGTGTGAAGAACTGCCCGACGGCACCGTCGTGCTGAGCAGCCGCAAGGGCAACGGTCGCTGGTTCAACCTGTTCACCTTCGCCGCCACCACCGGCGACGACGCCTATACCACCGGCACCTGGGGCACCGCCGTCTCGGGCATCAGCAACAGCGACTCGGGCACGAACGGCGAGATATACAGCATCGACGCCCTCAGCACCGCCACGGGCGAGCGCACGCAGATCATGCTCCAGTCCGTTCCCCTCGGCTCGGGTCGCAACAACGTGTCCATCTGGTACAAGCCCCTCACGCAGAACACCTATACCGTCAGCGAGTTTGCCAGTGGCTGGACCTTCGGCAAGCAGGTGAGCCACCGCGCCTCGGCCTACTCCACCATGACGCTGCAGCAGGACGGTCGTCTGGGCTTCCTCTTTGAAGAAGAGCCTGGCGGCTACTGCATCATCTACACCCCGCTGACCATCGAAGAGGCCACCGGCGGCGCCTATATGCTCAACACCCCCAAGAACACCGTCATCATCGCCGCCCGCAAAGCGCAGGCCGTCCTCGACAAGAAGGGTGTGGGCTATCCCACCGAGACGGCGCCCGCCCGCGCCACCCTCGCCGCCGCCATCGCCACGGCCGAGGGCGCCGAGGTGACCAACGACAGTCAGGCTCAGCAGGTCATCACCACCCTCAACGCCGCCGTCACCGCCTACAAGGCAACGACCACCGGTATCCAACTGCCCGTCAGCGGTAAGGCTTACCGCATCGTCAATGTCAACTTCAACGGCGTGCGCCGCTATATGAAGTATGCCGCCTCCGGCATGACCTTCGTCACCGACGAGGCCCAGGCCACGCCTTTCATTTGCCACCTCATGGACAACGACAAGTATGTCCTCACCTGCAACGAGGGTAAATATTATATTTGGAAAGGTAGCGAAGGCGGCACGAATAACAACAAGGGCTATATGGATGCCTACGACGCCACATCGAGCGCCTATACCGACGTGTCCGTGCTCAAGTTTGTGAAGAACGGCTATTGCGATGTCAACCAGGACGCCCTCTTCGGCTATGTCTATATACAGTCGCGTCGTAATTCACAATTCGACAATGGCTGCCTCATCCTAACCACCGCTGGTGCCTACGACAAATCCAACTCTCCCTACTTCCGGTCAGGCTTCACCTCCGCCATGCTCTTTGAGGAGGTGGACTATCCCAACACCGTCACCCTGCACCCCGCCACGGGCATCGACGAGACCATGCGCATCGGCACGTTCAGTGCCCCCTTCCCCACGGTAGTGCCCGAGGATGTCTGCGCCTATGTCGTCGCTGAGGCTGGCACCGAGGCCACGACGCAGATCCTGGCCCGCCCCGGCGAGGCCATACCAGCCCGTACAGGCGTCATTCTCTACGGTGAGGCCAGCAGCGCCTGCATGGAGCCCGCAGGTTCTGAGGCCCAAGGCACCTTCACCAGCAACCTGCTCGTCGCTTCGGCCGGCGCACCGCTCAACATGGCGGGCGTGACGGGTAGTTACGTCCTCTCGAAAGACAGTGGCGGCACCGTAGCCTTCTACCGCTGCACCGGTGGCACGCTGGCGATGAACCGCGCCTACCTCAACCTGGCCGGCAGTTCGGCCGCCAGCCTCCGCTTAGTGTTCGGCGGCGACGACGTCACCGCCATCGGCACCATCGGCACCGATGCCAGCGCTCCCGCCGTCATCTACGACCTGGCCGGACGCCGCGTCACGAAGATGCAGAAGGGCAGCCTCTACATCAGCAACGGCCGCAAGGTGGTAGGGCAGTGAACTACCGACTACTTGATGCCCAAGTCATAACCCTAAACACAACTCGCCACATCATGAGTAAGAAAACCTATATCGCCCCCGCCATGACCACCTACAACGTCAGCATGGCCCAGATGGTCTGCACGTCCTATACCCCGCCCAGCATCTCGGTCGATGACAGTGAGAACAAAGGTCAGGATGCCGGTTCGTCGTTCAGCAACCGCAACGACTCGTGGGACGCCGACAATTGGTCCGACGCCGACTGGTAACACTGCCTCTCCCGCGCGCCCCTCTCCGCGCGCTCATCCCCCTTGCGCCCCCTGCGGCGCCCTCTTTCCCCGCCGCCCCAGAGCCTCCTCGCTCTGGGGCGGCTTTTTTGGTCGTGCCGGGGTAAAAGCGTACCTTTGCCGCATGAAGACCCCCTTCCTCCTGCTCGCCCTGCTTGTGGGCATGCTGGCCGCCGCCTCCGTTGTGGAGCAGGCCGCTGGTTCGGCCGCCGCCCAGGCGTGGGGCTATACTGCGCCATGGACCCTCATGCTGTGGGGCCTCGTCGCGCTGAGCGTTGCCGTGACGTTATGGCGTGCGCGCCGCCACACCGCCGTGGCCACGCGCTGCCTCCACGCCGCCATGGCCGTCATCATGGTCGGCGCCCTGGCCACCCACCTTGGGGCGCGAGAGGGCCTGGTCACCCTGGCGCGGCAGGGCGTCCCTACCAACCGCTATTTGGCTGACGGCCGCCATGTGCACCACCTGCCCTTCAGCGTGCGCGCCCTCGCCTTCGGCACCCAACGCAGCGCCAGTGGAGCCGCCACCGACCACTACACCCGCCTCGAGGTGCACCATGCCGACGGCCGCCGCGACACCCATCGCGTGGCCATGAACCGTCCGTCGCGCATCGGAGCGTGGCGTCTCTACCAGATAGCCCTCAGTCCTGCCGTCACCACACTGTCGGTACGCCACGACCCCGTGGGCACGGGGCTGACCTATGCCGGCTACCTGCTGCTCGGTCTGGCGATGGTGGCCTTCCTCGTTGCCCGCCGCACGGCCTGGCACCACCACTGGCAGGCCCTCGCGCCCCGCGGCGTGGCCGTCGCGCGCCGCCGCCCCATGTGCGCTCTGCTGCCCCTGCTGCTCGTTGTGCTGCCCATCGTGGCCGCCGCCAGCCTGCCCGCCGCCGAGAGCCTGTATCACAGTCTGCGGCCCCGGCTGTGGTGTGGCATCGCCATCACCTTGGCTGGTATGGCTGCGATGGTGGTCCTTCTCGGCCACGGTATGCACCGCCCACCGTCGCGCCCCTGGCGCCGCCTGATGGCCCTGGCGCTGGCGCTGTCTGCCGCCTATGTGCTGTTTACGCTGACGCTGCGTGGCCATCTTGCGGGCCACTTCCCCATGAGCAATGCCTACGAGACGCAGCAGACCATGGCCCTGCTCTGCCTCCTCGCGCCCTGGGCCTTGTGGCGCCGCGTGCCCCTGCTCGCCCCCTTGGGGATGGTGGCCGGCGGACTGGCCCTCGTGGTGGCCGCCCTGGCCGACGGCAGCGCCGACGTCGGTGCACTGCCCCCCGTGCTCTCGTCGCCCCTGCTCGCCATCCACGTCACCCTCGTCATGTGTGCCTACGCCCTGCTGGCCCTCATCGTGGGCCTCGCCGCCATCGGTCTGGCCTCACGTCGTCAGGCCCACCACCTGGGCCAGGTGGCTCAGGTGCTCCTCGTGCCCGCCCTCTTCCTGCTGGCGGCAGGCATCATGACGGGTGCCCTCTGGGCCGACATCAGTTGGGGGCGCTACTGGGGCTGGGACCCCAAGGAGGTGTGGGCCCTCATCACCCTCCTGATCTATGCCCTCCCTCTCCATGCCCGCTCGCTGCCCCTCTTCGCACGCCCGCGTGTGCTCCACGCCTACCTCCTGGCAGCCTTCCTCGCCGTCCTCATGACGTGGGCCGGCGTCAGCCTGCTTATGGGCGGCCTGCACAGCTATGCGTGAATGGGGGCAGCTAGGAGGTGCATTCCGCCGATTTTTCCTATTATGAGTTTTAGCGGACAGCAATACTTTTCGGGGCTTCTGTAAAAATACAAAAACCGAGAAAAACCCCTTGACGAGGATGGGGGCTTCGCCCTGGCGTTAGGTTTACGCTGTGGTCTTATAAGAGCAAGCTCTTAACGCCCGCAGCGTAAACCTGACGCCACCTTCTTTCAGAAGGCTACCATCCTCTTCAAGGCGATAAACCGAAAAAACCGAGCGATGCCGTGTTTTTGTTATGTCCCCAGCCGCCCCTGGATGCCCTTAGTGAAACGTAAGTTCAACCCCCCAGAAGCCGTCGGGATATGGTCTCACAAAAACCGAGAAAAACCCCTTGACGAGGATTGGGGCATCGCCCTGGCGTTAGGTTTCCGCTGTGGTCTTATAAGAGCAATCTCTTAACGCCCGCAGCGTAAACCTGACGCCACCTTCTTTCAGAAGGCTACCATCCTCTTCAAGGCGATAAACAGAAAAAACAGAGCGATGCCGTGTTTATCTTTGTTTATTGCCTTGCGATGGATGCAACCCGAAGGGTGATGGTGTGGCTGGCTGAAAACACCAAAGCTTGCTTTGGGTGTTTCAGACGGCCGCAGCATCAATGGCTCGGAAGAGACATTTGCAGCCAGCGCAAGGGGTTGTTTCTGTTTTTGTTTTTTATTGCTGTCCGCTACATTGTTTGCCGGATAGCAATCATTTTGATCCCCCTCCCCCTAACGAAGCCTTGCCACCACTTCTCCAACCTGCCCCTCAAAAAAGACGAATCCTCTGCAAAACGCCCGTTTTGCAGAATAATATTCTTTTTTCGACCATCCTTAGCGAGCGCAATGTTTATGAAAAATTAACGGTCAAGGGGGCGCGATATGCCCATTGACGGCCCCGAAACACGGTCGCCCAGACCCGAGACACAACCTGGGCGACCGTTTTTACGACTTGGGCGACCGTTTTTACGGTCCCAGGGACTGTTTGAGAACATTGGCGGGCACGAAAAAAGGGCCCCGAGAGGGCCCTGTCCTACATTGCAAAGCAAAGATACAACAGAAAAGGCCGAAATGCAAATCGGGTCCAAAAGAGGAATCTTCTGCAAAACGCCCGTTTTGTAGAATAATTATCTTTTTTCATCGTCCGTAGCAGAGCGTCTGCCACTCGCCGTTGCCGCATGGCGTTCCGCATAACGTTTCAAAAAGCGCAATGAAAAACTTTCTAATGGCCATGAAATGAGCGGGAATTTATTCGTAACTTTGCCCAACATCCCACACGTATGGGCTGCGCTACCGGAGCGCGGCCCGTGCGGACGTGGTAAACACTGCAATAACCTACTGCAAGTCATGACATTAGACGACATCCACTCCGTATATTTCATCGGCGCTGGCGGCATAGGCATGAGCGCCCTGGAGCGCTACTTCCTGGCCAAGGGCCGCGCCGTGGGCGGCTACGACCGCACGCCCTGCGCCCTGACACGCACCCTCGAGGGCGAAGGTGCACAGATACACTATACCGACGACCCCGCCCTCATCCCCGACGCCTTTGCCGACAAGGCCCACACCCTCGTGGTCTATACGCCGGCCATACCCGCCGACCACCGCGAACTCAACCACTTCCGCCAGGGCGGCTACGAGGTGGTGAAGCGCGCACAGGTGCTGGGCATGCTCACCCGCGGCATGAAGGGCCTCTGCGTGGCTGGCACACACGGTAAGACCACCACCACCGCCATGCTCGCCCACATCCTGCACGAAAGCCACGTGGGATGCAGCGCCTTCTTGGGCGGCATCACGAAAAACTACGGCACCAACTACCTCTTCTCGCCCACGAGCCCCTATGTGGTGATCGAGGCCGACGAGTTCGACCGCTCGTTCCACCACCTCCGCCCCTACGCCACGGCCATCACCTCGACCGACGCCGACCACCTCGATATCTACGGCACGGAAGAGGCCTACCTCGAGAGTTTTGCCCACTACACCTCGCTGATACAGCCGGGGGGCACCCTGGTGGCCCACACGGGGCTCAAGATGCAGGAGCGCGCTGGCAAGGACGTCGAACGCTACACTTACGCCCGCCACGACGGACAGTTTCATGCCGAAAACATACGCATCGGCGGCGGACGCATCGTCTTCGACTTCTGCTCGCCTCTGGGACGGATTGACGACATCGAACTGGGTGTGCCCGTGAGCATCAACATAGACAACGGCATCGCCGCCATGGCCCTGGCCCAGGTGGCTGGCGCCACCCCCGACGAGATACGCCGCGCCATGGCCACCTATGGCGGCGTCGATCGACGCTTCGACTTCAAGATAAAGAGCGAGCGCATCGTCTTCTTGAGCGACTATGCCCACCACCCCGAAGAGATACGACAGAGCATCCTCTCCCTCCGCGAGGTGTTTGACGGACGCCGCATTGCCGCCATCTTCCAGCCCCACCTCTACACCCGCACACGCGACTTCTACCACGAGTTTGCCGAGGCCCTGTCGCTCCTGGACGAGGTGGTCCTGACCGACATATACCCCGCCCGTGAACAGCCCATCGAGGGCGTCAGCAGCCGCCTCATCTACGACGCCCTGCGCCCCGACATGAAGCGCACGCTCTGCACCAAAGACCAGGTGCGCGACATCGTGGCCCAGGGCGACTATGACGTGCTCGTGGTGCTCGGCGCCGGCGACCTGGACAACCAGTGCGACGACCTGGCCGACATCCTGCGCCGCAAATACGGCGTAGAGGCCGACTGACACCCGCGCGCTCCTCATTCCCCTACGCTCCTCCCCTACCCCCCTACAACGCCTCATGAAGACCCTATTCAAACTGTTGCTGCTGGCCGGTGTCCTGATCTACCTCATCGTGGCCTTCGTCAGTCTGTCGGGCGGCCGCGACACCACACGCTGCCGCACGGTCAGCATCGTCATTGCCGACAGCACACACGCGGGCTTCATCACCCGCGCCGAGGTGCAACGCCTGCTCACCGTGCGACGCCTCTATCCCATCGGCAAGGAGATGGACAGCATCAGGGGAGACACCATCGAGAAGACCCTGCTGGCCAACCCCTTCATCGACCGCGCCATGTGTTACAAAAGCCCCGGCGGACGCGTGACCATACACGTCTCGCAACGCCTGCCCCTCATGCGCATCAAGGGCGACGGCGGCAGCGACTGCTACATCGATGCCCGCGGCCACGCCATGAAGGCCGAAGGCTACGTGGCCGACCTGCCCGTGGCCACGGGGGCCATCGACACCGTCTGCGTGCGCACACAGTTGGCACCGCTGGCCCGACACCTCTATCGCGACGACTTTGCCAACAACCTCATCGACCAGATTGTCGTCAGCCCCGACCGACACATCGACCTCGTGCCACGCATGGGATGTGACGTCATCCACCTGGGCCGCCTCGACAGCATGCAGATACGCACCCTCTTCCGCAACCTCGAAGCCCTCTACACCAAGG
>CAMGHE010000074.1 GCA_946055775.1 uncultured Bacteroidales bacterium | reverse complement strand
TTTTCTGCCCCTACTTCCCGGGCATCGGTATGTTTGATCGTATTGACATCAATCAAGCTGCGCGCCTTTCGCTCGGCCTTGTCGTAACTGTCGCGGGCGGCATCGATCTTGCCACTCGACTTGATGGCTTCCCAAAACTTGTCAATGTATGCACAGACCTTTTCGCTGTACTCGGTTCGTGGATCGGTGGGGAAGAGCGTGGGTTGTTCGGGGATGAAGGCACTTTGCTCCATCAGGTAGGTCAGCCCTCGCCTGATTTGCACGATTTCGTCGCAGCACAAATCGGGCAGGTAGCCAGGTGTGAGCATCACCCGCGTATGGACACGGCCGAGCACATCGCGGAACGACTCCTTTATCTTGTAGTAGTGGAGCATTCGGCCATGTTCGGGACTGAATCGGGTGACGGAGGTGAAGTACATGCCCACAAAGGTACAACATGTTTTTCACTGGTGTGGGTATTACAACGGCCTCCAGCGAGGACCCTTCAAAATGCCATCATTGATATTCAACAGCTTGAAAAGATAGAGGGGCGAAAACAGGGTGAAAATTTCTTGAAAAAAGTTTTTGACGTTGAAGTTGGGGTAGGCTTTTTTGTCAGCCGCAGTGTGCTACCTGTCACGTTCATGCTGAGAAAACAGAATCTGTAGTACCCACGCGATGCTCTTCCAGAGCGCAATGGCGTGATAGGTAGATGGATATTTGTTGATGGGCGTTGATTTTGGGCTAAAAAGCAGAGGTGGACCGACTAAAAAAGAACCGTCTATTGGAATTATTCGGGGAAAAGTGGTATCTTTGCAGCGCCGTAACGAGATTGCGGTAACAAATTCAAACCTATAACACATTATCCAAAGAAATGGCAACTAGAATCAGATTGCAGCGTCATGGCCGTAAGGGCTATGCTTTCTACAGCATCGTTGTGGCCGACGCAAGAGCACCACGTGATGGTAAGTTTACTGAGAAGATTGGTACCTACAACCCCAACACCAATCCTGCCACAGTAGATTTGAATTTTGAGCGCGCCCTGTATTGGGCTGAGACCGGTGCTGAACCCACCGACACCGTGCGCAACATCTTCTCTCAAGAAGGCGTCATGCTGATGAAGCACCTCAGAGGCGGCGTGCGTAAGGGCGCTTTTGACGAGGCTGCTGCTCAGGCCAAGTTTGATGCTTGGAAGCAGGCCAAGGATGCCAAGAAGGCTGCTTTTGTCACCAAGAGCGCTAACGCGAAAGTGGCTGCTCAGGCTTTACGCCTTGAGGCAGAGAAGGCTGTGAATGCCAAGATTGCCGAGAAGGTGGCCGAGAAGAAGGCTGCTGAAGCAAAGGCTAAGGCTGAAGCCGAGGCTGCTGCCGCCGGCGCCGAGGCTGCTGAAGCAACCGCCGAAGCACCTGCTGAAGCATAATCAGCCTCCCCGCATCTATGCTGGGGGAGAACGACACAACCGGCTCTTTTGCCAAGGCTTCTTTTGCCAGGCAAGGGAGCCGTTTTTCTTTTCTAAAGGCGTACCGTCTTGCAGACTTCGCCTCAGACAATCCATCAATTATCCTGTTCCCCCACCAATACGTTACACCATGAAGCACCTCCATCCCTTCCTGCCTGTCGCCGCCGTGATCACCCTGTGCATCGTGACGATGGGCTGCGGCAGTGATAAGCCCCACCCCGAATGGTCCGACACACGTAGGGCCATGGAAGAGCAGGGTCAGACGTGGCTGGCCCGTGCGCGGCAGGCCCTGGTCCAGCAACGCTTTGCAGACGCACGGACGGCAATCGACTCGTTGCGTCGCACATGTGACCTGGCCTTTGACGCACGCCATGAAGGCATTCTGCTGCTCGACTCGATAGATATCGCTCAGGCCGCAGCCATTATGACAGAGGCTGCCGACCGTCTGGAGGCCGGTGTGGCGACCAAGGCCGAGGCCGACTCGCTGCAGCAGGTCATCAAAGAGAACAACGAGAAACGCGAATTTTATACCCGCAAACTGCGGCACGACAAACAAAATAAAGAGTAAAGACCACAACGGCCAGCCACAGCCGCTTTGTCTCAGGCCGACCGACGACGGCCATATCCGCTGAATCATGAACCATCTGTTAGAGGCACTCAATCAAGAACAATATGAGGCCGTCACCTATGACCATGGCCCCCTGCTGGTGCTCGCTGGCGCAGGGTCGGGCAAGACACGCGTGCTCACCTACAAGATAGCCTGGCTTCTGGCGCAGGGCCATTCGCCGCGCAACATCATGGCCTTGACCTTTACCAACAAGGCCGCTCGCGAGATGAACCAGCGCATCAGCACGATTACTGGGTTGACTGACATGCGTGCTATGTGGTCTGGGACGTTCCATAGTATCTTCGCCCGTCTGCTACGCATAGAGCACGCCTATACCTCTTTCAGCAGCGACTATACCATCTACGACACCACCGACAGCCGTAGCCTCATCAAAACCATCGTCAAGGAGATGGGTCTAAGCGATAAGGATTATAAGCCCAATGTGGTGGGCGGACGCATATCGGAGGCAAAAAATGCTTTGATGACCGCCGAAGCCTATGGCAACGACCCCTCTGTAGCCAGTCGCGACCGCATGGACGGAATGCCACTCATCGCGAAGATATATGCCGCCTACCAGGCTCGCATGCTGGCCGCCGATGCCATGGACTTCGACGACCTGCTGCTCCAGACCTACCTGTTGTTTGACCGGCACCCCGAGGTGGCCCAGCGCTACCGTGAACGCTTCACCTATATCTTGGTGGACGAGTATCAGGACACCAATGTAGCCCAGAGCCGCATTCTAAACAAACTGACCACTCCGTCGTCGCACATTACCGTTGTGGGCGATGATGCGCAGAGTATCTATGCCTTTCGTGGCGCAAGGATTGACAATATCCTCAATTTCACCCAACATTATGCCGGGGCCAAGGTGGTCAAACTAGAGCGCAACTACCGCAGCACGCATACCATCGTGGATGCCGCCAACAGCCTTATCCGCAACAATCGCAAGCAGATAGAGAAGAACGTCTATAGCGTGGGAGAGCAGGGCGACCTCCTGCGCTTCAATGTGGGTAAGACCGATAAGGACGAGGCCGTCGTGGTTCTGGGTGATATTGAGCACTTGCATCGTTCCAAGGACGTGGACTACAATGAGATAGCCGTCCTCTATCGCACCAACGCGCAAAGCCGTTCGTTCGAGGATGTCTTCCGTACCTACCACCTGCCTTACCGTCTCCATGGCAGTCTGTCGTTCTACCAGCGCAAAGAGGTCAAGGATGTCATCGCCTACTGCCGCTTGGTGGTTAATCCACGCGACGAGGAGGCTTTCAAACGTGTGGTCAACTATCCTGCACGAGGCATCGGCGCCACGACCGTCGGCCATCTGCAGGTGGCTGCCATCGCCGCTGGTGTGGCCATGCCCGACGTGGCTGCCGACCCCGAACGCTACGGTGTGAAGGTGACGCCGGCTGCGGCACGCAAACTGTCGCTCTTCTTTGAGATGATTGAGGGCTGGCGCAAAATCCATGCTACGACGTCGGGCTACCGCCTGGCCGAGATGATTGTGCGGCAGAGCGGCATCATGGCCGACCTCATGCTGGACCTGAGCAGCGAGGGCAAGAGCCGTGTGGAAAACGTGGAAGAACTGATAGGCGCCATTGCCTCGCACGAGGATGAGGCCCGCGCTGAGGGACGCGAACTGATACCCCTGAGCGACTACTTGGCGCAGGTGTCGCTGCTCACCGATGCCGACCAGCAGGACGACGGCACGCCCAAGGTGTCGCTCATGACGATACATGCTGCCAAGGGCCTGGAGTTTGAGGCCGTCTATATCACCGGTATGGAGGAGAATCTTTTCCCCAGCAGCAATGCCCAGCAAAGCCCCCGCGAGATGGAGGAAGAGCGCCGCCTGTTTTATGTGGCTCTGACGCGTGCCAAGACCCATTGCACGCTGACGATGGCTGAGTCGCGCTTTCGCTATGGGCAGTTCGACTTCTGCAATCCGAGTCCCTTCCTTCGGGAAATTCCGGGCCGCTTCGTCCGAAATGAAGCTGCCCGTCGCTTTGCCTATCTTTGGCCGCAGGCGCCAAAACCCTCTAAGCCCACAGCCAAGACGAGGCCTGCCCAACAACCGAAGGACGAGGTCTGCACAAAAAAAACTGTGACGTCGCCTTCGGTACGGCGAACGGCTCATCCGCAGGCTTCGTATTCGTCGCAGGCGTCCCAACGGCGGCCCGACCAATGGCTTGAAGAGTTTCCCAATCACAGGATAGACCTGCGTCCCAATCAGCGGCCCAATCATCCGTCTGATCAGTGGGCTGAGCCCTCGGCTTTGCCCCAGACATCAGTCACAACCCCCTCTCATTCCTCACACCCCTCTGCGCCCGACGTGCGCCGTCTGCGTCCCGTGGCCGCTGTGCGCTCCGCTACCGCCAAAGCCTCGGTACCCCAACTGGCTGTAGGCGACCGTATCGCTCACGACCGCTTTGGTAGCGGCGTGGTGGTGGCGCTTGAAGGGGAGGGCGATGCCAGCAAAGCCTGCATCGACTTTGAGGCCGTGGGCAAGAAAACACTCCTGCTCAAGTTTGCCAAGATTTCGCGCAGCAACACCTAAGTCATTTCTCCTCTCCCACAAATTTTTTCAACCTTTTCCACCATGACTACAGTATATGTGATGAGCACCTGCCCCGACTGTGTGCAGGTCAAAGCGCGTCTGTCGAATAATCCAAACTACGAACTGATCGACATAGGCCAGCATGTGCGTCACCTCAAGGCTTTCCTGCACCTTCGTGATAGCCATTCCGCTTTTGATGCCGTCAAAGCCAAGGGGGCCGTTGGCATTCCCTGCTTTGTCGATGAGCAGGGAGGTGTGAGTTTTGAAGTACCGAAAGAGGCTTCGGCCAACTCTTCCGAAGAGGCTTCGGCTTCTATTCTGGATGGTGCCGCTTGTAACTTAGACGGCACGGGTTGCTGAGCTCCCGCCGCCCCGTCAACGACAATCTGATGATAACGCGATGATTTGCGCCGTTGGTACCGTCGATGAACGTAGCACCATCTATCGGGCTACCTACAGGCTTGATTTTGCCGGGAACAACATTTTCCGTTGACTAATGGCAATCATGGAGCGCGAAACACATTCGGATTATCCGTCTATTTTCGGTGTGTGGTGGTTTACAAATCCATGACGCCATGGGCGCCGATGTAGATGGCTTCCGGTTGGAGGATGATGCCAAAACGGCTATCGATGTCGTGAACGATGTCGGCGGCCAAACGACAGATGTCTTTTCCGCTTGCTCCGCCGTGATTGACCAAAACGAGTGGCTGCTTGTGCCAAACGCCGGCGGCGCCTAAGGTGCGCCCCTTCCACCCACACTGGTCAATGAGCCATGCCGCGGGCACTTTTACGCTACCGTCAGGCAGGGCAAAATGGGGCATATCGGGATACTGGTCAAGGAGAGTGTGTGCCTTGTCTGCCGGTATGGTAGGATTCATAAAAAAACTGCCCGCACTGCCCGGTCCTTCAGGCCACGGCAGTTTGCTGCGTCGCACGTCGCAGGTGAGGCGGCGTATGGTAGCGGCGTCGGCCGTGGTCGGGTCGATGCCCTGACGCTCCATCTCGGCGACTAGGGCGCCATGCAGTTTGCCGGGGCGGTAGTGCCGGTTGACGCGATAGGTGACGTGGGTGATGATGTAGCGGCCGGCCCAGGGTCCCTTGAAATGGCTGTAGCGGTAGGCGTAGTGGATGTCGGCAGATGGGAGACAATGGCATTCGCCAGTAAGGAGGTCATAGACCTCGACCGACTGGATGAACTGTGCCGCCTCAGCACCGTAGGCGCCGATGTTCTGTACGGCTGAAGCCCCGACCTCGCCCGGAATGTCGGAAAGACTCTCCGGCCCGCTCCAACCCTGGTTCACGACATAGGCCACAAAGGCATCCCACGTCAAGCCCGAGCCGACACGCAGGTCGATATGCTCTTCGTCTTGCGCCGTACAATTGATGGTGCGGATGGTCGAGTGAATCACCATGCCTTGGAAGTCGGCCGTGAAGAGCAGGTTGCTGCCTCCGCCGATAGGCAGGATGGGCAAATGACGCGTACGGGCGCTGGCGACATGGCCAGCCAGAGTGTGAATGTCGGCAAATTCGGCAAACTCGAGGCAGGAGCAGTCGATGCGAAAGGTGTTGTGGTCTTTGAGAGAATACATGGCGGAAGGGGGAGAGGCAGGTGAGAGAGGGAATGGGAGAGCGGGCACAGCGTACTATACGTCCTCCATGCCAGAAAGCATCCACTGCCCTCTATGGTAGCGGAAATGGAGAGCGCAACTCATGCCAGCGTCGGCACCGGTGATGACGATGGTGCGGGTGCGCGATTGCCGGCGGGACTTTCGTCCGTAGTTGAAGCGGGCGATGTATTGGCTGGGTATTTCCGGAGCAAAGTCGGGCCATTGCTCCGCATTGAGTAGGCCGTCAATGGTCTGGTACGAATCTGTGTCGTAGGTCTTGAAGGTAAAAGGATCGCAGATATGCTGCTGACGGTATAGGGAGTCAGTGGCAAAGCGGCGGAAGAACGTATAAAACCCGAAGTCCGTTTCGTTGTCCAGACTGTCGTGGGCTAGGCTTGTGAGCAACCATTTTTTCCCCCTCTTTTCAAAAACGAAAGCACTGCAGGTTTGAGCTTTTAAGTCGCTCCATTCGATGGAAACAAATGTGGAGGTGCTGTCCTGACTGTTGAGCGAGGCTATACCCTGATTAAACATGATGACATAGGTGTCGTCTTTGGAATAGAGCGGTTGATAGTTCCAATGTCCAGAGGCGATTGTTTCATGTTTCCCGTGGTTGGCAAAGGGTAGGGGATAGGCGATACGGTGCGCTTGGAAGCGGGCATCGCTGAGGAAGGTGTAGAGGAAGTCCTCGAAAAGGAAATCGACATTGGCCGAGGGCTCCACATAGGGCTCGTTAAGAAGGGCTGCGCTGTCGGTGTCGGACAGTATGCTGTCTGTCGCGCTGCCGTTGTCTGCGGCGTTTTCGCTGTGGCGCCCGCAGCCGGTGACGCCCATGCAGGCAGCCGCCATCGCAAGCAAGAGGATGATGAGATGCTTCATCGTAAAAAAACGGTTTGAAACCTTGTTCCATTCAAGACTGCAAAATTACGCCATTGCCCCGAGAGCGTAAAGCCCTGACGCCAATTTTTTGCATGAAAGAAGGCGGATATCCGTTATGGACATCCGCCTTTGCTATTCAAGTAGGATGCTCGGCGTGAGCATCGCTGTCGTGGTATGTGGGGACGATTATTCGCCCTTCTCCATCTTAGCCTTGAGGGCAGCCAGGGCGTCGTTGTCGCTGAGCGAGTTGGAAGCCATCTGGTTCTGGATAGCGGGTGTAGCGTCTTCCTTCTTGGGGGCCTTGGCACGCTGGGCCTTGCGCTCTGCGCGGGCTTCGGCACGCTGTGCATCCTCGAAGGTGCGGCTGTGCGAGAGGATGATGCGCTTGCTGTCCTTGTTGAACTCAATCACCTTGAAGGCGAGCTTTTCGCCGGCCTGAGCGTGGCTGCCGTCCTGCTTAACGAGGTGCTTGGGCGTGGCGAACCCTTCTACGCCGTAGGGAAGCTGTACGACAGCACCCTTGTCGAGGAGTTCGCTGATGGTACCTTCGTGTACGCTGCCTTCGGTGAAGACACCTTCGAAGACATCCCAAGGATTCTCTTCGAGCTGCTTGTGGCCGAGGGAGAGGCGACGGTTGGCCTTGTCGATTTCGAGGACAACGACCTCGATGTCGGCGCCAATCTGGGTGAATTCAGAGGGGTGCTTAACCTTCTTGGTCCAGGAGAGGTCGGAGATGTGGATAAGACCGTCAACGCCTTCTTCGAGTTCAACAAACACGCCGAAGTTGGTGAAGTTGCGCACCTTGGCGTGGTGACGCGATCCTACGGGGTACTTCACCTCGATATCCTTCCAGGGGTCTTCCTTGAGTTGCTTGATGCCGAGCGACATCTTGCGGTCGGTGCGGTCGAGCGTGAGGATAACGGCCTCGATTTCGTCGTCCTTCTTGAGGAAGTCCTGTGCCGAGCGCAGGTGCTGGCTCCAGCTCATTTCGCTGACGTGGATGAGACCTTCTACGCCCGGAGCAATCTCTACGAATGCACCGTAGTCGGCCATGACAACAACCTTGCCCTTTACCTTGTCGCCGGGCTTGAGGTTGGGGTCGAGGGCATCCCAAGGATGCGGGGTGAGCTGCTTCAGACCGAGGGCGATGCGCTTCTTCTCCTCATCAAAGTCGAGGATAACGACGTTGAGCTTCTGGTCGAGTTCTACAATCTCGCGAGGATCGCTTACGCGGCCCCAGGAGAGGTCGGTGATATGGATGAGGCCATCTACGCCGCCAAGGTCGATGAATACACCGTAGGGGGTGATGTTCTTGACGATACCCTCGAGAACCTGACCCTTTTCGAGCTTGGAGATAATCTCCTGCTTCTGGGCTTCGAGTTCGGCCTCGATGAGTGCCTTGTGCGAAACCACCACGTTCTTGTATTCCTGGTTGATCTTGACGATCTGGAACTCCATGGTCTTGCCAACGAATACGTCGTAGTCGCGGATGGGCTTCATGTCGATCTGCGAGCCGGGGAGGAAGGCCTCGATGCCGAATACATCGACAATCATACCACCCTTCGTGCGGCACTTGATGTAGCCCTTGACCACTTCCTTGTTTTCCAGAGCCTCGTTGACGCGCTCCCAGGACTTGCTAGCACGGGCCTTCTTGTGAGAAAGTACCAGCTGTCCCTTCTTGTCTTCCTGGCTTTCGATATAGACTTCTACCTTGTCGCCAGCCTTGAGGTCGGGATTGTAACGGAACTCGCTTACGGGGATGATACCGTCGCTCTTGAAGCCGATGTTTACGACAACCTCGCGCTTGCCAACAGCAATCACGGTGCCTTCTACGACCTCATTCTCACCAGCGCTGCAGAGGGTCTGGTCATAAGCCTTCTCCAGTTCTTCTTGAGTCTGCTGCGTTTCGGCAGTACCATTCTCAAAAGCATTCCAGTCGAAATCCGACAGGGGAGCTACGTTCTTGAAATCTTGCATTAAATGATAAAATTAAAGGGTTAATTAAATAGTTAAACGCTATAAGTGATATATATCGGCCGCAAAATTACGTCTTTATTTTGGGATGGCAGCACGCCAATCGCGTTATTTTTAGCAGAGTAGCACAATTTTTTGCAGTTTTAGCGTGGCAGGCGGCGAATTTTTGCTTAACTTCGCTGGGCAAGAGCGCGCCGATGGCATACGCCGGCCGTTAGGTTGTGCGCCTTTCCCGGTTTTGTCAATGCGCCATATCCCTTCTCCTGGCAATTCACACATTATATATATATGAATATATTTCGCTTCAATCTCAATGCCGTTGTATTGAGCATGGTCTGTACTTTGGCAGCCGGCTGTGGCGGAGGAGCGTCCTCCACTTCCAACGATGCTACTTCAACCGACAGCACAGCCGTCGTTGAACGCTCGCCCTTGGTTGACAGTCTGTGGGCTATTTCCGACACAACCCTTTACGGAAGGGCTTGCGGCATGGGGCAGAGTGCGCTGACCTTCGTGACCGAGAGCGGCGACAGCCTTGACTTGGCGCTTTCGGACGACGAGGGGCACGATGCCCTCATCGTTGGCGACCGCGAAGACACCGCACGCTATGCACTGACGCTGATGGCCGACGGGCATTGCGTCAGGACCATCGTCAACCTGTCGCAACTGGACCGCCATGTGCAGGGCTATGCGCTGCATAACGGCCGGCTGGCTTTGCCCGACAGCACGGGGCGTCTGTATGTCGTCACCGTAGAGATGCTCACGGACGAGGCCTTCGAGGCAGTCAATGAGAACGGCGTGCGCGTCAGTAAACCCTGAGCATCGCCCCTGCGGCCATGCTCAGCAGATGCGGGGCAATAAATCTTATTATAGTCAACGTGGGAAAGTTTGGCAGGCATTTGTCATATTTGCTTGCCAAAACTTTTGTTAATAATGAAAAAATGAGAGTTGTTTGCAGATTTCTTTGCCAATCGTTTGGAGGCGCTGCGCCCAGGTAGTACT
>CAMGHE010000073.1 GCA_946055775.1 uncultured Bacteroidales bacterium | reverse complement strand
CCATTCTGACGCACCTTCGAGTGCGCGTCAAAATTTGCATTTTGACACACCCTCTGCGCCTCAAACCTCGTTGTAGCCGTCATCGCAGCCAGAATGTATCGACGTTACAAAAACGAAATCTGTAGTACCCACGCGAAAAACGCCAAAACGCAACGACATGATGGGCAAGTTAATATCGGAAAATCGGTGTTGAAGTTGGGCTAGCGGGCACTTCCGCGGTTTCTCGCCCCCCTCGCGACAGAAAACTCCGGCTACTTTTCACAGAATTTTCAGGGAAGGCGGCGAAAAAAGGCGATTTGCATTTCGCCTCAAAATGTTGTATATTTGCATAGCAAAGTGCAGAGGGCTCCCGATGGGGCCCTTTTTTCGTGGGTAAAGCGCCCACACACAACTTGGGCGACCGTAAAAACAGTCGCCCAAGTTGTGTTTTCAGTCGCCCAAGTTGTGTTTTGCGTTCGGGCGACCGTGATTTTTGTTGCCCAAGGACGGGGCAGAAGGGCCGCAGACCGTTAATTTTTCCTAAAGTTTTCACCCAAAAATCGGGCTGTGATAGAAAACTCTTGTGCAAGACGTGAAGCGAGGACACCCCATTTTCACCCCCTCGCCCACCCTCTGCGGCGGGGAAAAGGCGGTGATGACGACCGTCTCCGAATTTCTAAGCAAAAAAACGGGGCTATCGCTTGATTCTGCGAAAAAAAAGTTAACTTTGTGCGCTCACTATTGCCTAAAGCCTACTAAACGACTAGACGATGTGAGGCTTCGGACGGGTGCCGGCGGAGGAGGAACGGCTGGCTGCGAGCACCACGTTTCTCATGGCAACGCAAGAAAAACACCACTCAAAACAGACGATAAATGTTCAACTTATCTCAACTCAAATCTCTCATTGTGTGCATCATCGCCTGCTGTGCAATGGGCCCGGCACCGGTCGTGCTGTCGTCCTGCTCAGAGGTGATTGACAAGTCGAACCTGGTGGTCAAGTCTGAGTTGACCGCCGCCGACTACATCAGCCAAAACCCCGACTTCTCTTTAGCCGAAGCACTCTTCAAACGTGTCAAGTTGGCCAACATCGACGGCGCATCGCCCATCTACAGCGTACTCTCGGCACGCGGCAACTATACCGTCTTCCTCCCCACCAACGAGGCCGTACAGCACCACCTCGACTCGCTCGGCGTGGCCACGCTCGACGACCTCTCGGACGAGGAACTGGAGGCCATGGCCAAGAGTTGCATCATCGACAACGGCGACAACTCGGCCTACGAGACGCCCGACTTCCCCACGAGCGGGGCCTTTGCCGTGTCGTGCCTGTCGGACCGCCTGCTCTCCTGCAACATGGACGACAATGCCGACTATATCATCAACGGGACGTCGCGCGTCATCAAGGGCGACATCGAGGTGTCGAACGGCTTTGTCCATGTGGTAGATGCCGTTATCTTCCCCTCGCTCAACACCCTTGACGAGCAGATAGCCGAGGCGGACAACCTCAAGATTTTCTCCTATCTGCTGCAGCGCACCACTTTCTGCGACTCGCTGCACGAATACCTCGACCTTTCCTATGAGCGCACGGACCGTCCCCTGACAGTCCATCTGGGCGAGTTCACCTACAACTATGCCCAGCACCGCTATGTAGGCTACACGGCTTTCGTCGAGCCTGACGACGTCTATGCCCGCGTCCTCGGCGTAACCCCGCAACTCGATGAGGAGGGCAACCTGACCAACGGCGAGGAAATCATCAAGAAACTGCAGGACCATGTGGCCGACGCCTACGGCAGCAGCCATCTGGACGACCTGTCGCACCCCGACAACCCCGTCAACCGCTTCGTGGGCTACCACCTGCTCTACGGCCGCATGGCCTACAACCGCTTGGTCTTCCATTACAACGAGACGGGCTACAAGTACGGCGACTGGAAGAATCCGCAGATGGCCAGCGTGCCCACCAACGTGTGGGAGTTCTACACCACGATGGGCCGCCACCACGGTTTGGTAAAAATCACGCAGGTGGGCGACGCCGGCTTCGAGCACGATCTGGACCACAAAATCTTCTTGAACCGCATCTCTACCTACGCCAACGGGCCGCATGACGACTACCACGAGACGGGTGTCGTGCCGGGTTATGCCGGCATCCTGGTCAACACCGACAACGGCGAGAACGACAACAACGCCATCAACGGCTACTACCATACCATCAACGACCTGCTGGTCTATACCACTGGCGTGCGCAACGAGATGTACAAGCGCCGCATCCGCATGGACATCGCCTCGACACTGCCCGAACTGGCCACGAACAACCTGCGCGGCGACTTCAAGACGGCCTTCGACAGGGGCTACCTCTCGCGCTTCGTCCGCGTGAGCTCCGAGACGCAGATTGGCCACAGCCATGCGCAAGGTTCGGGCTGGCTGGCGCTGTGGGGCGACGAGTTCCGCGTGTTTGGCCTCTACGACTTCGTCTATCAGTTGCCGCCCGTGCCCAAGGACGGCACCTACGAGGTGCGCATGGGCATATCGCACGGCCCCATCCGCGGCATGGCGCAGATATACTTCGGCGACAACCCGGACAACCTGGGGCCCGCTGGCCTGCCCTATGACATGCGCCAGACACCCGGCGCCAACAACACGGCCATCACCTGGGTGGCCGACGTGGACGATGCCAGCGTCAACGCCGAGAACGACAAGACGCTGCGCAACCAAGGCTACCTCAAGGGCCCCCTCTACTTCACCTACTCGAACGGACGCGCCGACCAGCCCATACGCCACATGTCGGGCTCCTACTGCCACATCCGCAAGATTATCCTCACCGCCGACATGAAGGCCGACAAGATATACTACCTCCGCTTCAAGTCGGCCCTGCGCAAGCTCGACGCCGAGCTCAACCTGGACTATTTCGAGTATGCCTCGAAGGCCGTCTATAACGACGTCCTGCCCGAAGACTACTGGTAAAATTCTGCCGCTGCCCCCCCCGCGCCTCTGGGCAGTAGCCATGAGATAAAGTCAGCCGCCGAGCCTACGGGCTCGGCGGCTGACTTTATGTTGTGTGATGATGAAGCGCTATCGAAGCGCTGTGCTATCGGCGCACAGAGCGGCTTAGTCGATCTCCTCGTCGGCTTCGTAGCCGCCCATCTCGCGGATGGCGTTCTTCAGCATGACATACTGCTGGAACAGGTGGTTGACGGGCACCTCGTTCTGCGTGTAGTCGTGCATCGGGCTCTTGAGGAAGAAGCTCAGGAAGCGCTGCGTGCCGTAGCGGCCGTCGCGGGCAGCGGCGTCGCTCAGCAGCACGAGGTCGAGGAGCAGCGGAGCAGCCAGGATGGAGTCGCGGCAGAGGAAGTTGATTTTGATCTGCATGGGGTAGCCCATCCAGCCGAAGATGTCGATGTTGTCCCAACCTTCTTTATTGTCGTTGCGGGGCGGGTAGTAGTTGATGCGCACCTTGTGGTAGTAGTCGGTGTAGAGGTCAGGCTGCTCTTCGGGCACGAGGATGCTCTCCAGCGTAGAGAGTTTCGACACCTCCTTGGTGTGGAAGTTGGCCGGCTCGTCGAGCACGAGGCCGTCGCGGTTGCCCAGGATGTTGGTGGAGAACCATCCCGACAGGCCCAGACAGCGCGTACCGATGATGGGGGCAAAGCCCGACTTCACCAGCGTCTGGCCCGTCTTGAAGTCCTTACCGGCGATGGGCATCTTCGTCTCCTCGGCCAGTTGCCACATGGCGGGAATATCGACCGTGGTGTTGGGGGCACCCATGATGAAGGGGGCACCCTCCTTGAGGGCGGCGTAGGCATAGCACATTGAGGGAGCCACGTGCTCGCGGTCGTCAGCCTTCATTGCCTCTTCGAGGGCGGCCAGCGTGCCGTGCACCTTCTCATCTACGGGAACGTAGATTTCCGTCGAGGCGGCCCAGATAACGACGATGCGGTCGCAGTTGTTGTCGGCCTTGAAGCGACGGATGTCCTCGCGGAGCGCCTCAACCATGTCCCAGCGGGTCTTGCAGTCCTTGACGTTGTCGCCATCCAGGCGGGCAGCATAATTCTTGTCAAAGGCAGCCTTCATCGGCACGATGGCCTTCAGTTCGTCGGCTACGGGGTTGATGTCCTTCTCCTTGAGCACTTCGGCGTACATGGCGCTCTCGTAAGCGTTGGCAGGATAGACGTCCCATGCGCCGAAGACGATGTCGTTCAGGTTAGCCAGCGAGATGATGTCACCGTAGTGCAGGTATTTCTTGTCCTTGCCGCGGCCGACACGAATCTTGTCGTACTGCGTCATCGAGCCGACCGGTTTGGCCAAGCCCTTGCGTGCCATGAGCACGCCGGTCATGAACGTGGTGGTGACGGCGCCGAGGCCGACGCACATCACGCCTAATTTTCCTTGTGCAGGTTTCATAGTTTGTGTTATGAATGATGGATTGGTTATTCTAAACGCCAAAGGTACGAAGAGTTTTTCTAACGACGTATTGTTTCTGCGAGATTCTTTTTTCTTTGTTAGGAAATGCGCCCATTTCTTGGCGCGTCCCGCATTTTATGACAGACACTGTCAGCGCACGAAACGGGCGAGAGGAGTGGCACAGGAGACCGCAAGAAGGCCCGATGCCTGTCTCACGGCGACAAGGCGACGGAAATACCTGCCACATGCTTCTCCGTATGGAGTATCTTTCGTATTTTTGTTACCTCATCACACGTCCCATGGAACAGAACGCACTGAAACGCTTGCCCCTCGGCATACAGACCTACGACAAAATTGTTGAGCAGAACTGCCTCTACATCGACAAGACAGCCTATATCCCCAAGATGCTCCAAACGAGCAAGTATATTTTTCTGAACCGCCCACAGCGGTTCGGCAAGTCGCTACTGGTCTCCACGCTCAAGGCCTATTTCGAGGGACGCCGCGAGTTGTTCAAAGGCTGCTACATAGACAGCATCGAGAAAGACTGGACGGCATATCCCGTGCTGCACTTCGATATGTCGCTGGCCAAACATTTAGGAAAGGAAGAACTGAAACGCTACCTGCACCACCTTTTGGATGATAACGAGCAACGCTTCGGGCTGACGTCCAACAGTCCTTACACCAACCTGCGATTGGCCAACCTCATCCAGGCGGCCTACCACCAGACGGGCCGGCAGGTGGTGGTACTCATCGACGAGTATGACGCGCCGCTGCTTGACGTGCCCCACGAGGACGAAAAACTGGACAGCCTGCGCCACATCATGCACAACTTCTACTCGCCGCTGAAGGCCTCCGACCCCTACCTCAAATTTGTCTTCATCACGGGCATTACCAAGTTTTCGCAACTGAGCATCTTTAGTGGACTCAACAACCTGAAGAACATCTCCATGCTGCCGGAGTTTGCCGCCATCTGCGGCATCACCGAAGAGGAGGTGGTCACCCAGATGGCTCCCTATCTGGACCGTCTGGCCGAAGCACGCCGTCTGACACGCCAAGGTGCCCTCGACGCCATACGCCGACAGTACGATGGCTACCACTTCACATGGCCCTCGCCCGACATCTTCAACCCCTTCAGCCTGCTCAATGCCTTTCAGGACCGCATGTTGCGAAGTTACTGGTTCGAAAGCGGTACGCCCACTTTCCTCATCCAGATGCTGCGCCACTTCAACGTGCTGCCCTCCATGCTCAAGCCGACCATGACGATGGCATCCGACTTCGACGCCCCTACAGAGAGCATGACGTCTATCATGCCCCTGCTCTACCAGGCCGGCTACTTCACTATCAAAGACTACGACGACATCAGCGAACTCTATACGCTTGACATCCCCAACCAAGAAATACGTATCGGACTCATGGCCAGCCTGCTGCCCAACTACGTGCAGCAAGACTCCTACAAGGGCAACACCACCGTGGGCTTGATGTACACGGCCGTGGCTAAAGACGACATCGAAGGGGCGCTCACCCTACTCAGAGATTTCCTCCTCACCGTCCCCTACTGCGATAACACCAACTACGAGGGGCACTACCAGCAGTTGCTCTACGTCATCTTCACCCTGTTGGGCCGCTATGTAGATGTCGAGGTGCGCACGGCCACCGGGCGCGTGGATATGGTGATGCACACGGCAAGGACGCTCTACCTCTTCGAACTCAAGATGAACCAAACTGCTCAGGCCGCCATGCGCCAAATTGACATCAACGACTACCCCGCGCGCTTCGCCCTCTGTGGCCTGCCCATCGTCCGCGTGGGCATCAACTTCGACGCCGCCAGCCACACCATCACCGACTGGCAGATACAGAAGGAGGACCGGACTGCCGCATCGCCATCGCTCGCCGGACACTCATAACAACGAGGACAACTTGTTTCATGGTGGTGTATCATAATTAGGGAAGTGCGGCAAATATGCTTGTGTTCCTCATTTGGAGGAGGGAGAGAGAATGGCGGAGAGTTATACCCTCGTTTCCAAGATGCCCCGTGTGGTCCGGACAACTTCGCATTGCCCATGGCGGCCAAATCCGAAGGCCCACTTGTGCCCATGGCGGGCTAAAAGCCCAAGGGCGTCCCTAGCCCAGGGCAGAGCGACCGCAGGGAGCGACACCCCGGGCTAGGGGCAAACCCGCCTGCGTCGGGTTTGGAGGGTGTATCAAAATGCTCACAAGCGGGGAATTTGCGGGGCGGCGCCGCTAGGAGGTGCCGTCGCTTAATCTCCTTCATTTTGATACACCCTCGCCACCCCGCAAACCTTTTAGCGGACAGCAATATAATATTTACAACAACAGGGGCAACTTAAACGTTGAAGTTGCGGCGGGGCGCCTCGCCGACAGAAAACTCCGGCTTCTTTTCAAAGACTTTTCAGGGGACGGAGCGAAAAGGGCGATTTGTCGTTCGCCACAGAATTTTGTATGATGGCAAGCGCCGACGAACGCTTTACCCTACACCGATAAAAAGAAAAGGGGCTTTTTCTTGCGCCGTAGCAGGCGTTTCCGTAACTTTGCTGGCAAATAGACAAAAACCCATCCCCATGCACCTCTTCTCACGCCTAAAGGGCCGCCTCGCGACACTCGTGGCCGTCCTCATCGCTGCCGTGGCCACCGCTGCGGCACAGTCGGCGACGCCCGTGATGTATGTCACGGCCGACGACGGCACCGAGACGGACGAGACGCGCTACGACGGTTCGGCGCCCATGACGGCACGCTTCGAGGCACGCCCGCAGGGCCTTGGAGCCTACCAAGCACGCTACGAATGGCGCTTCACCCGCCAGGGGCAGGAGACGCCCTTCCTGGTGCGCTACGACGAGAACACCAGTTACACGTTCACCGAGAGCGGACAGTTTTCGGTGGAGTTGCTGGTGACCTTCACCCTGCAGGGCGACACCATAGAATACGTCATGGACGAGCCTTTCAGCGTCAACATCAGCGAGTCGCGGCTGGAACTGCCGAACGTCTTCACCCCCAACGGCGACGGCATCAACGATGTCTATCGCGTGAAGGAGGGCTATAAGAGCATCATCAGTTTTGAGGCCACGGTGTTCAGTCGCTGGGGCCGCAAGATCTACTCATGGACCGACCCGGCGGGCGGATGGGACGGACGCAGCGGCGGGAGCGAATGCCCCGTGGGCGCCTACTACCTTGTGGTAAAGGCCCAAGGAGCGGACGGCCGACGCTACAACCTAAAAAAAACCATCAGCCTACTGCGCGGCTACAGCGAGGACACGGGCGGCGGCAGCCTGCCCTGACGGCGACAGTTCACCCGTAACCTCTCCTCTCGACTCTCGACTCACTTCCACAACCTTGGCAAACGACCACAGCAACATAGAAATACTCGGCGCCCGCGTGCACAACCTGCAAGACATCGACGTCACGCTGCCGCGCCACCGCCTGAGCGTCATCACCGGACTGAGCGGCTCGGGGAAAAGTTCGTTGGCCTTCGACACTCTCTATGCCGAAGGCCAGCGGCGCTATATCGAGACCTTCTCGGCCTACGCGCGCAACTTCCTCGACCACATCGAAAGGCCCGACGTAGATAAGATAAGCGGGCTGAGCCCCGTCATCAGTATCGAGCAGAAAACCACCAACCGCAACCCGCGCTCCACCGTGGGCACCGTCACCGAGGTGTACGACTTCCTACGTCTGCTCTACGCCCGCGCCGCCACACCCTATAGTTACCGCACGGGGCGCCCCATGGTGAGATACACCGAGGAACAGGTGCTCGACCTGGTGATGCAGCGCTACGACGGGCAGCGCATCATGCTGCTGGCACCCGTCGTGCGCAACCGCAAAGGACACTATCGCGAACTCTTCGACACGCTGCGCAAGAAGGGCTTCCTCAACGTCCGCATCGACGGCGAGATGAAGAGTCTGGAGATGGGCATGAAGGTGGACCGCTACAAGAACCACAACATCGAGGTTGTGGTGGACAAACTGGCCGTTAGCGAGAAAGACCGCCTGCGCCTGCGCCAGAGCATCGCCCTGACGATGATCCAGGGCGATGGCCTGATGATGGTGTGCTGCAAGACTGAGACGGGACTGACCGAACCGGAGTTCTTCTCCAAACACCTGATGGATGCCGAGAGCGGCCTGTCGTACCATGAACCGGCGCCGCACAACTTCTCGTTCAACTCGCCCCGCGGGGCCTGCCCCAAATGCCACGGCATGGGCACGGTCAACGTCGTGGATCGCAGCAAGACCATCGATGCCCACCTGTCGGTGCGCAAGGGGGGGCTCATCCCTCTGGGAAAGATGCAGCGCACGCCGGTGTTTATGGGCGTGGGGGCCGTACTGCAGAAACACGGCTACGACATCGACACGCCGGTGGGCGAACTGCCCGACGAGGTGCTGGACGAACTCTTCAACGGCTCGGAGGAAGAACTGCCTGTACCCAAGGTGGTTAACCCCTTCGCCCGCGACATCACCACGACCTTCGACGGCATCACCAAGTACGTCATCCGCATGGCCGACGACGACCTGCTGCCGGCCACGGCACGCCGCTGGGCCGAACAGTTTGCCGTCGAGACGGCATGCCCCCTGTGCGGCGGCACACACCTCAACGCCGAGGCCCTGGCCTACCGCTTAGACGGCAAGAACATCGCCCAACTGGCAGCGATGGAACTCGCCGAACTCTACCGCTGGCTCGACGGCATCGAAGACCGTCTGCCGGAACGACAGGCGGCCATCGCCCGCGAGATTCTCAAGGAGATACGCACCCGCCTGCGCTTCCTGCTCGACGTGGGGCTGGACTACCTCTCGCTCGACCGCAGCACCATGACGCTCTCGGGCGGCGAGAGCCAACGCATACGTCTGGCCACGCAGATAGGGTCGCAACTGGTCAACGTGCTCTACATCCTGGACGAACCGTCCATCGGCCTGCACCAGCGCGACAACGTCCGCCTCATCCGCTCGCTCAAGGCGCTACGCGACCTGGGCAACACGGTGGTCGTCGTCGAGCACGACCGCGACATGATGATGGCGGCGGACTATATCGTGGACATCGGCCCCCTGGCCGGACGGCGGGGCGGCAAGGTGGTGTTTCAAGGCACACCCGAAGCCATGGCGCAGGCCAATACGCTCACAGCCGACTACCTCAACGGCCGACGCGACATCGTCCTGCCGCAGCAGCGACGCCGCGGCAACGGCCACAGCCTGATCATCACGGGAGCCAAGGGCAACAACCTGAAAGACGTCACCATGACGCTGCCCCTGGGCACGCTGACCTGCGTCACAGGCGTCAGCGGTTCGGGCAAGAGCACCCTCATCAACGACACCCTCTACCCCATCCTGGCCCAGCGCTTCTACCACGCCCTGCAAGCCCCGCTGCCCTACGGTAGCATCAGCGGCGTGGAACACATCGACAAGGTGGTGGGCGTAGATCAGAGCCCCATCGGCCGCACACCACGCTCCAACCCGGCCACCTACACGGGTGTCTTCACCGACATACGCAACCTCTTCGTCGCCCTGCCCGAGGCCAAGATGCGCGGCTACAAGCCTGGACGCTTCTCGTTCAACGTCAGCGGCGGCCGCTGCGAAACCTGCAAGGGCAACGGCTACAAGACCATCGAGATGAACTTCATGCCAGATGTCTATGTGCCCTGCGAGTGCTGCCACGGCAAGCGCTACAACCGCGAGACGCTCG
>CAMGHE010000072.1 GCA_946055775.1 uncultured Bacteroidales bacterium | reverse complement strand
GTCTATAAGGCGCAGATGGGAAACAGAGAAGGTGCCTGATGCCACACAACCTACCAACGGCCCGCAGCGTGATTCCGCTGCGGGCCGTTTTAGTGAGGGTGTGAGGCGCGTGGGTGATCAATAGTCACCTCCTGTGTGGCATTGGTCACGACGATTTGGAGGGTAGCGTTTTTATAGCCGATGTAGCGTGCCGTCAGGGTGTAGCGGTTTGCGCCGCGAAGGCCACGTCTTTGGGCATGACACGACAGTCCGGACCGCCACTTGCGTACTTGGAAAAATTCCCAGCCCTTGGGAATCGTGTTCCCAAGGCGGGTTGGGAATTTTACAGACGAGACCGGCACAAACGCGAAACCGAGACTTCCCGGCGGGGAAGCCTCGGCTCATGCGTGTGGAGATGGGGTGGGCCCAAATGAAGAGGATGGGATGCGGCGCTGCCGCTATGCAACGCTTGCGGCCATTTTGACGCAACGCCATGCAGGAAGGCGGCCGGGCGGCGGGCGCTTAGAAGGGCAGGCCTACGGCGAAGTGGAAAGTAAAGTCACGCGAGAAGCGGGGATGGAAGAGGGGATAGTGGTCGCGCCCACTCTCGTAGGCGGGGTTGATGGCCTTCATACCGCCATCGAAGCGCAGGATGAAATAGCCCATATTCAGACGCAGACCCAGACCGTAGGCCACGGCCACCTGGCGGTAGAAGCGGTCGAAGCGAAACTGCCCGCCGGGCTGGTCGGCATAGTTGCGGGTATTCCAAATGTTGCCCGCGTCGATGAAGGCCGCGGCGTGCATCTGCCAGAACAGGTGCGTGCGATACTCCACGCTCAAGTCCAACTTGACATTGCCGCTCTGCGTGATAAAGTTGGTCTTGCCGTCATGGTCCTTATAACTGCCCGGACCCAGTTCGCGCACGCTCCATCCACGCACGCTGTTGGCACCGCCGGCAGCATAGCGACGCTCGAAGGGAACGATGGTCGAGTTGCCGTAGGGCAGAGCGATGCCCGCTGCCACATGCCAAGCCACAGAGTTGCGTTCGTCGATGCGCAGGCTCTTGGCATAGTCGAAGTCGAAGCGGACATACTGCGAGTAGGCGATGTCGAAAATCTTGTAGCGTCCCTCGCTGTCGCGGTTGAGGTGGAGCACGTTGGCACAGAGGCTGAGGAAGTTGCCCGCGGTCTCGACGCCGGCGCGTATCTGGTAGTCGTTGGTCTGGTAGAGCCCCGTGACCGAAGCGCTACGCTGCGAACTGTAGGAAAAGGTGTAGGCGCTCTTCATGATGAAGAGGTTCTCATAGCTGGCGCGCAGCACGGCATAGCGTGGGTCGTCGCCCTGGAGGTACTCCTGGCGGAAGGTGTCGGAAATCCAGGGCATAAAGATGTAGTTGATGCTGACCAGGTCGAAGCGGTGCTGTCGTCCGGGATGGCGCGGCTGAGCCCAGCGGTAGGTCCAGGCGCCGGTGAGGGCGCGGCGGTGAAACTCGGGGCGGTCTTGCGAACTGTAACTCAAGCCTATCTCGGACGACGCTTTCTCTATGTAACGCAGGTGTTGCGGCAGGAAGGGCATCAGCAGCGAGGGGAAGCGCAGCGTAGCGTCGGCACCATACTCGATATAGTCTTCGTTACGGTAGCCCTCCAAACCAGAGATGGCCTCGAAGGCACCGCGGAGCTTGAGTTGCAGCATCTCGGCGCCGCCCATAAGGTTGCGGTTGCTGTAGGTCAGGGCCAGCGCGGCACCCAGATTGCCCGCCGTGTTCGTGCCCTCAAGTTCGGCGCTGAAGGCATTGGGCTTGTTGAGGCTGACCATGACGTCGCAGTCGAGCAGGGCAGAGTCGCCCGGCACTTGCCGCAAGCGTATGTTGGAATAGTTGACGGCCTGCAGGGCGTTGAGCGACCGGTAGGTGGAGGCGACATTGCTGGCGCTATACAGGTCGCCGGGACGGACAAAGACGTGGCGGTTATAGACGCGACGGCGGATGCGGAGTTTGTCATCGTAATAGAAGGTCATGTCCTGCATGTGTGCGGAGTCGGGACTGGCGGTATCAGCCACCTCCTCAAGGACATTGACGTGGCGCAGGCGGAAGGGGCGAAACACCAGGGCCGCGTCGGCGCCAGAGGGTGGACGGACGGACATGGCCAGATCGACACCAAAGTCGCCCACGGCGGTGTCGGCACGAAAGGTGATGAAGTCTTTCTGCACATGATAATAGCCCTTATCGCGCAGCAGACCCACAACGCGGTTGCGCTCGGCATTGAGCACGGAGAGGTCGAGGGGCATGCCGCGGTAGAGGAGGGTCTCGCTCTGCCGCCCGCGGATGATCTGCGCCGCGGCGCTGTCGCTATAGTGCTGCGAGACGTTTTCCACAAAACTGCGGTTGCCGGGGTACATGGTGTAGTGTACGTTGACCTTGCGGCGCCGGCTGGTGGTGTCGGCAGTGACGTAGGCATGGAGGTAACCCTTGTTGCGCAGAGCAGTAGTGAGCGACATGCGCGACAGTTCGGTGAGCGAGGCGTCATAGACCACGGGGGCCTCGCCCAAACGGCGGATGACACGGCTATAGCCCGAGGTGGTGTCGCGGCCCTGCATGCAGTAGATGCCCAGAGGCACCTTGACTATGCTGAACCAGCGCGAGTTGGGCTCCTGACGCACATTGACGCGATAGGACGAGGCAGAGATGCCCCGCGCCGGCGTGGTGAGGCTGACGCCCGAAAGCCGCTCCTCGCCCTCGTGCAGGAAGCGCTCGGACGAGCAGCCGGCAGCCACAAAGACCAGCAGCAGGGCCAGCACACAGGCAAACAGGGGGCGGCAGAAAGGGGATAGGTTACACTTCATAGCGCAAAGGTAACGATTTCCCGCCGATGGGGGACGCCGCACACCGTATATTATAGGCGAAGAAGCAATGGGCGGACGTAAGGAAACGGTTACCCAAACAGACAAAACGACAGAGCGGGCGACAGATAAAGGGAACAAACGGGGCCTGTTCCTTTAGAAAATATGTACCTTTGCACCATCTGCCCACTGCTGAGCCGGAGGCGGCAGACCTGTCTCAAACCTCACCCGAACCGACACCCCCGTTATGTGGAGCAAGAACAAGAGCAAATATGTGCGGTCGCTGGCCATGAAAAAGGTGCGCGACGCAGAAGGTGTATTCCTGGCCGAGGGCGGCAAGGCAGTGGGTGAACTGGCCCGCGCCTTCGAGCCCGTCATGGCGGTGGCTACGCCGGAATGGCTGACCACGCACGCTGTGCCAGACGGCCTCACGCCGGACGTGACGGACGAGGGCGAACTGGCCCGCGCCTCCCTGATGAAAAGTCCGCAGGGCATTCTGGCGGTGTTTCGCAAGCCACAGGTCGAAACGCAGTTCGTCCCCCCCACGGACGACCTGACGCTGGTGCTCGATGGCGTACAAGACCCGGGCAACGTGGGCACCATCGTCCGACTGGCCGACTGGCTGGGCATCGGCCATGTGGTATGCTCGCCCGACGTGGCCGACGTCTTCGGCCCCAAGGTGGTGCAGGCCACGATGGGGGCCCTGGCACGCGTCAAGGCCTTCTACACCGACCTGCCGCAGTGGCTCGCCCGTCGGCCCGAGGGCCTGCCGGTCTATGGCACATTCATGGCGGGCCGTAACCTCTACGGCGAGACGCTGCCCCGCGGTGCCGTCATCGTCATGGGCAGCGAGGGACGCGGCATATCGGCAGCCGTCGAAGACCTGGTGACGCACCGCCTGACCATCCCCACCTTCCCGCCAGGACGCACGGCAGTGGAAAGCCTCAACGTGGCGGTGGCGACGGCAATGGTATGCGCCGAGTTCCGCCGACGCTGAAGACGAGCGCCGCGAGCACCTCTACGCTCGCAACTGACACAACACTCACACGACAGAACGATATGGACATGACGCTCGCACTGCTGTCATGGCCACCCGTGGCGGTGGCGGCAGCATGCCTCCTTATACTTTGGCGCACACGCTGGCGCGACTACCGTCTGATGAGCCGCCTGCTTGACGGCCAAGCCCCCAACGACACGGACGACGAGGAAGACGACGAGGCCTACTTTGCCGCCACACACACTGCAGCAGGGTGCTTCCACCCAGCGCCACAGGTGACGGTAGTGGTGCCGTGCTACAACGCCCTGCCCCAACTGAAGGAAAACCTGCCGGCCCTGCTCGAGCAGGAGGGCATAGCGTATGAAGTGGTGGTCATCGACGAGGCATCGGCCGACGGTACGCGAGAATGGCTGGACTACTATGGCGGACAGCAGCGGCGCCTGCGCCACACCTTCGTCCCGCCTACAGCGCGCTATGTCGATCGCCGCAAACTGGCCATCACGCTGGGTGTCCGCGCCGCACGCGCCCCATGGGTCATCATCACACAGGCCGACTGCCGCCCGGCATACCCCACATGGCTGGCAACGATGGCGGAACACTTCAACCACCATACGGACGTCGTTCTGGGCTATGCCAACTATGACGAACCGGTGCACCGCACAGAGTGGCGTGCCGCCTACGAACGCCTGCACGAGCACCTGCGCCGCTACCGTGGTGCCATGGGGGCACACGGCAAGGGCAACGGACGGGCATGGGGCGGCGATGCGGCCAACATGGCCTTTCGCAAAGAGGTGTTTATGGCACACCAGGGCTTCGCCGACTTCCTCACTACGGCCTGCAACGAGGGCGACGCCCTGACCAGCACCATGGCGACCGAAGGGCGCACAGCGGTGTGCTGCCAAATAGAGAGCGCGGTATGGCAGACCTTCCCCTTCACCAAAAGCCTGCATGGCATGCGGCTCATCAACCGTGAGACACTGCGCCACTTGGCACCGAGCGCACGGCGTAGCCTATGGCGTGAAGGGGCGGCCTCGGCAAGCCTCTATGTGCTCACCATAGCCCTTGCGGCACATGCCGTATGGGCAGCGCTGACCTACAGCGCGGCGCCCGAACGCTTCGCCACGCTCTTCCCCATCGAGATAGCGGCGATGGCTTGTCTCGTCACAGCGCTGGCATGGCCGGTGGTGGCCCTGCGCCGCATCACGCACGCCATGGAGCAGACGCCCTTCAGCGCGGGGCGCGTATGGCTGCAGGCATACCTCCAGCCTTGGCGCAACATGGTGGAGAAGGTGGCACGCTACCGCCACCGCCGCGACTTCCTGCGCAAATAGCCGCAGGCTTCAATACGATTCCTACAATCATTCAAAACACTTACAATTATGACATTCCTTCGACATTCCCTCTGCTTGGCCATGGCCATGGCTTCCCTACAGCCGCTCGCCGCACAGACGGCAGCAGACTACACCAAGAAGGCGGACCCGGCCATCCGCGCCATGCTGTCCCGTCTTGACATGCAGCAAGACCCTGCCTTCAGCGCATCGTTGATGCAGCGCGTACTGCCCACAGACAGCACCAAACTGATTGTCCGCGTGACGGACGCCGAGAGCGTTGTACAGACAATTGAAAATCTGGGCGGACGCGCCTGCCGCATACACGACGCGCTGGTGACGACCACGCTGCCCACCACGGCGCTGCCCGCCCTGGCGGCCATGCCGGAGGTGACGTACATCCACCAATCGGAGCAAGCCAAGGCCTTGACGGACTTTTCGCGCGAAATGACGGGCGTAGATAACGTACACAACGGCACGGGGCTGGAGACGCCCTTCACGGGCAAGGGGGTCATCGTGACGATTGTGGACCACGGCTTCCAGTTTAACCACCGCGCGTTCCTCAAGGACGCCACCACGTCGCGCGCCCTCTACACTTGGAACCACAACAAATATACCACGCCGCCCAAGAAAGGGGCTACCCTGCTGCGCGGCAGCGACGGCGCAACGGAATCGGGCGGACACGCAACGCACGTGGCGGGCATCGCCGCGGGCTCGAAAGTGGACGGCGTGCCCTACTACGGCATGGCGCCCGAGGCGGACCTGATTCTCCTGTCCACGACCATGACGTACTCTGACGTTCTTGAGGAGCTGGCATGGGCCAAAAGCATCGCGCAGGACGAGGGCAAGCCGATGGTGATCAACATGAGTTTCGGCTCACAATTTGCTCCTCACGACGGCTATGGCGTGGAGAAAGAAATGAGCGACATGGTTGACAAGGGCTTTATCCTGGTGGCTGCCGCCGGCAATGAAAACGGCGACAAGATTCACGTGGGATGCACGCTGCAGAACAAGGGCGATTCGGCCATCGTCGTGATGGACAATAAGGAGAGCGCATGCCAGGCGTTGTTCGTCGGACAGCCTACCGACAGCCTGAACCACATCGAGTTCACACCATGCCTCTACAACAAGAAGACGAAAACCTTTACCTACCTTCCCGAACAGACGTGGAACGCCGTGGGTTACTGTGGCGGAGAAATTAACGACCTGAACGGCAGACAAATTTATGGCATGAGTGTATTGCTGTCAAGCATCTATTCGAAGGCCAACATTACGGACAAGACGAACACCTACGTGGCGATCATTGCCAAGGCGCTGACGGACAACGTACAGATGCACGGCTGGGAGTTCAATAGCAACGACTTCATCAAGCTGTCATCCACCGTGGGCGTGGCGCCGGACGACAAATATGTCATCGCCGATTTGGCCTCGGGCGAGAAGATCGTCGGCGTGGGCTCGTTCAACGGCCGCCACGACTGGAAGGAGTACTCCACGGGCTATACGACGCGGAGCACGGATTCGGAGACGGGCCAACTGAGCCAATTCTCCGTCCTCGGCCCGACCATCGACGAGGGAGAGCGCCCGCTGGTAGCCGCCCCGGGCGGACAGATTATCTCGGCGCTGAACAGCTTTATCGACATCGAAACCTCCTCCTCGCTTGACCTGACATCGTGGCTGGTAACGGCGGGCATCGACAGCAACGGACAGGCAGTGCCCTACGACCAAAGCAACCGCCTCAAGCACTTCTTCTACGGCATGATGTCGGGCACGTCGATGGCAGCGCCGACCGCAACGGGCATCATCGCCCTGTGGCTGCAGGCTAACCCCGAACTGGACTACGACCAGATTGAGCGCATCATCAAGGCCACATCGACGCGCGACTCGTTCACACACGGCACGGCGGGCACATGGTCGAAGGGCTGGGGCTACGGCAAGATCAATGCCTATGACGGTCTGAAGATGGCCCTCGAACTGGCCGAAGCGGACGGCATCACGCCGATGATCGGCGCTGATCAGCCGGTGACGTTCGACAGGCAGAACGACGCCTGGCGCATCCTCTTCCACACGCCCTGCCATCAGGCTATCGTCAGCGTTCACGCGCTGTCGGGAACGGCCGTCAAGGAGACGACGCTCCAAAACGTACAGACGGGCAACGACTACACCCTGTCGCTCAGCGGCCTGCCCAAAGGCTGCTACCTGCTGACGGTACAGACGCCGCAGGCTAAGCTGACGCGCAAGGTGATGGTGCAGTAAATACTATTGGTGTCCGGTAAAAGATTTGCCGGACACCAATCTATTTAATACCTTCTCTCCCCCACTCTACCCTTTTACACCTATCGTATGAAACCCTCATCAATTCTCACCCTCCTCATCGCGGGGAGCATAGCCCTACCCGCCGCGGCCCAGGTGGACGTCACGGGCACCAAGACGGACGTCACCGTCATGCAGCAGTGGATGCGCCACAACAACCGGAGCCCGCTGCGCGCCATGGGCACGACGGTGGCCACGGACACGCTGCGGGCCTTCGTGCAGGTCACGGACGCACAGACCGTGGCTGACAGCATCAGCGCCTGGGGCGGCACGACCTGCATCATCTCTGACAACCTGCTCACCATTCACCTGCCCATCCACGCCCTCAGCCGCCTGACGGACATGCCCGAGGTGACGTATGTGGAGAGCAGCCGCCGCCAGCGCATGAAACTGGACAACGCACGTACCTCAACGGGTGTTGAACGCGTGCATCTGGGCGAAGGTCTGGAGACGCCCTTCACGGGCAAGGGCGTCATGGTGGCCGTCATCGACCAGGGCTTTGAATACCAGCACCCGGCCTTTAAGGCCAACGGCACATCGCGCGTGGTGAAGGTATGGAACCATCTGAAGAGCAAAACGCCCTACACCTACATCCCCGCCGGGCACGACGGAGCGGAAGACACCGGCGGGCACGCCACGCACGTCACGGGCATCGCGGCGGGCTCAAAACTGCCGGGCACGCCCTATCACGGCATAGCGCCGGAGGCGGACATCGTCATGGTGGCGTCCGGTTTCTCATCGACGGCGGTGGCCGAAGAACTGAAATGGGTGAGCGACCTGGCCAAGAGCCGCGGACAGGCGGTGGCGGTCAACATGAGTTTCGGTACGAACATCCACCCTTACGACGCCACGGACAACATGAGCCGATTCGTACAGTCAATGTCGAGGCCGGGCTTCCTCATGGCGGCGGCCATGGGCAACGAGAACGGACTGAACCTGCACGTATCCCACACGTTCGATACGGCCGGCTCGAGCATCTACCTCGTGATGGACTACGCGGATTACTACAACAACGCCATCATTTGGAGCATGGACGCTGACGGCAAGAAGCACTTCAAGTTTACGCCCTACATCTACAACGCCACCACCAAGCAGATGCTGACGCTGACCACAGAGGAATGGAACAACTGCGTCAACGACATGGGCGAGAGTATCAACCCGAACAACAACAGGCAGTATTTCCTCGTGTTGGTTGACAACATAAACCTGGCCAACGCGCTGAACGACTACAGTTCAGAACTCTACATGGCGGTAAAGGTGGAGGCGCTGACGGACGACGCCACCTTCCACGCCTGGATGGACCCCGTAATCGGGGGCTTCGTCGCCATCGACAACTATGGCATCGCAGGCGACAACGACTACGTCATCTGCAACTACGCCAACGTGCCCGACGTCATGGGCGTCGGCGCCACCGTCAACCGCTCAGACTGGACCCACTATCTCAACGGAATGAAAGTGGGCTTCGACAACCTTTCCGTCGGCAATCTGGCCAACTTCTCCTCGCGCGGACCGGGCATGACGGATGTGCCCAAACCGACGACCGTCACACCCGGGGATTACGTCGTATCGGCCCTCAACCGCTACGCTGACGTAGAGGAGGGTAACGGCAACTTACAGATAGACGGCACCTTCATCGTGGCCGGCGTCAACGGGCAGGGCGAAGCCGTAGCCTACAAAAACGCTTCGACCGAGACGGACGACTTCTACGGCGTCATGTCGGGAACGTCAATGGCCACGCCGATGCTCACGGGCATCATGGCGCTCTGGCTGCAGGCCAACCCCGAACTGACGGCCGAACAGGTGCGCGAAATCATCCGCACCACGGCGGTCCGCGACAGCCAGACGGGCGGCGTACAGGGCCAGTGGACCGCAGGCTGGGGCTACGGCAAGGTGGATGCCTATGCCGGACTGAAGAAAGCGCTCGAGATGGGCGCCACCGACGGCATCGCCCCCATGATTTCAGACCTCACGCCGGTGACGCTGCTCAAGCAGGAGGACGCCTGGCGCATCCTCTTCAACGTGCCAACGACAAGGGCCGAAGTGACGCTAACCTCGCTCTCGGGCACGGTTATCAGCCGCACCAGCCTCGGCCACATACAGGCCGGTCACGAAACCACCGTCTCACTCACCGACCTGCCACAGGGGATGTACATCATCACGGTGAGCACGCCCCACAGCCGCCTCAGCCGCAAAGTGATGCGCTAAGGCATAACACTTCATACACGCCGCCCTCCGCCGCTGACGGAGGGCGGCGTGTGGCGTTAGTAAGGGCTGCTACGCCACGCTGTATCTTCCTCGCCGCCACAGTTTCAACGCTATTGCGCTGATGCTCATCGTTCATGATTGTCCCATGGTGCCGTCAATGGACAGTGCCGCCTAGTAGTGCCATGTCCATTGACGTGGCACTCAGCACGCGTCGCGGCGTCGGCCGCGACACCTATTCTTTGCCGCAAAAACGCGGCTGCGCCGCGAGTGGCACGTCAATGGGTGAGGCCGCGTAGTAGTGCCATGTCCATTGACGTGGCACTCAGCACGCGTCGCGGCGTCGGCCGCGACACCTATTCTTTGCCGAAAAAAAACGCGGCTGCGCCCCGGTGCCATGTCAATGGACATGGCACTACTAAGCTGC
>CAMGHE010000071.1 GCA_946055775.1 uncultured Bacteroidales bacterium | reverse complement strand
CTGGCGCACCGACCTCAGCCTCCAGGCCATCTGGCGACTTTGAACCCCGGCGGCGGTGCAACGTCAGTCTTTCAGGCATCCCAGCGAAACCACCTTGACGCCGTCCGGACCGATATAAGCCATGCTGACACCAATAAGGATAATCAGCAGGTCAGGCTCACGCAACGGCCCCTGCTTCTCGGTTTTATTGGCCTCCTGTAAGGTGAAGACCAGCGGGTGCATGGTGACGGGCAACACGTCGGCCTCAAGCTGGCGCTCGGACAGGTAGGAGGACATATAACTGCCATAGAGCATGTCGGGCGGGTTGACCGTATATTCGGGCGCATCGTTCTCCATGAAGGCATTGCCGCGGTAAGATAACGACAGTCGCCCAAGTTGTGTTCTCAACTTGGGCGACTGTCGTTACTATGAGGTCAAAATGCAAATGCTTACGCGCGCTCGAAGGTGGCTCTGACAAAGGTGCCTGCGCCGCTACCTGTGCCCGAAACGTTCGTCCCACAGGTGGCGCAGAGCGGCAAGAGGATGGTAGAGAAGCATACGCGGTCCGGCCCAGCGCATGATGCTGCGGATGCGCTCACGCATGGCGGGACGGTAACAGTGGATAGGACAGCGGCGGCAGGTGGGCTTGGCAGCACCATGCGGACAGCGTGACAGGCGCTCGCGGGCATAAGCCAGCAGTTCGCTACAGGCGGGGCAGAGCGTGGCATGGCCTTCCTTATGCCGACAATAAAGGCGAATCATCTGCTCGACAACGCGCAGCTCTCGGGTTTGACGGGAGGACATCATTAGATTTGTTTTGGAAAATGGGAAGACTAAGGTTGGGGTACGACAAGGGCGCCGTGGCGGGCGATGTCGTGGACAGGAAGGTGATGGGCGGCAGCTTGAAGGGCCAGCGTGTCGCGCAGGGCGGCGGGCAAGGCGGGCGAGAGGACGACCATCTGCGGACGGTAGCGGCGCAGGGCATCCGCCAGCGTCCCGCGGTAACGGCCGTCGAGGAGCAGGTGGCTGACCGCTAGAGGGCGCTGCGGCAGACCGTCGGCAGCACGCAGGGGGCGGCACAGGCGGGCCACACGCCAGGGACCGCACTGGGCCACGCTGCCCTGAAGGTACAGCGCTCCGTAACGGCCGTCGGCCGAGACATAGCGGGGCTCAGGCAGGGCATGGTTGGTCCAATAGGTGCGGCGCACGGGGGCGAGGGCGGCACTGTCGGCACGGCAGGCGGCAGCATCGGCGCTCCACACGAAGGTGCTGTCGGCCGAGGGCAGGAAATGGACGGGGGCACTGCGGTAAGTATGGTAGATGACCAACTGCGGCGGCAGGGCCTGACGCCTGTTCTCCACCACCCCCCATGCCACAGTGACCATCACGCCAAGGACGGCGGCCCAGACCATACGGCGACGCCACGGACGCTCGGTGAGGCTCAGTGCCACGGCCAGAAAGGCAAAATAGGCGCAGATGGTCCAGCCCACCGACGGCTGAAATGACAGACTGGCGCCAGGCAGACGGCCCAACTGGCGCAGGACGGTCAGCAGACTCTCGGACACCACATGGACGGCATCGGCAACGAACGGACGCCACCAGGGCAGGAGGAAGAAGAGCAGACCAAAGACCAGAAGCAGGGAGGCGGCAGGGACAGCCACCAAGTTGCCCAGCAGACCATACACGGGCACAGCATGGAAATGGTAGGCCACGAGGGGAGCGGTGCCGACCTGGGCCACGACCGACACGCTGACGAAGGCAAAGACTTGGCGGCTCAGGACGTGACGACGCAAGAGGGCGGGACAGGGCAGATAGGGGACGAAGACGAGGATGGACAGGACGGAGACGACGGAAAGTTGGTAGCCTACATCGAAGAGGGCCTGCGGCTGCCACACCAGGATGGCGGTGGCGGCGAGGGAGAGATTGGCCACGGAGAGGCTGGTGCGCTGGCATAGACCGAAGACCTGGGCCAACGAAAACATCACCGCAGCGCGCACTAACGACAGGGGCATGCCGGCCACAAGCACATAGCCCCACATCAGGACGACGCCGACAACGGCTGCCAGGGCATAACGGCGCGTGCCGAGGGTCATACGCCGCAGCACTAACCACTGGAAAAGGGCGAAAAGAAACGACAGATGCAGGCCGGAGAGGGCCAGCACATGGCTCACACCGCTGCGGGCAAAGGGGTCGCGCAGGTCGGGCTGCAACTGGCTTCTGTCGCCCAGCGTCAGCGCGGCCATGAGGGCCAGAGGTTCGCCGTCCATATAATGGGCATAGCGGGCCACCATATCGTGGCGCAGACGGCGGGCTTGTAGCCACAGGGGCAGATCGGGGGAGCGCCCCAGGGATCGCCAGGCGCCAGCGGGGGCATGGACGGTGGCCTGAATGCCCTGTCGCCGCTGCCAAGCGGCATAGTCGAAGGCTTCGGGGTTGAGGGCGGGCCGGAGGGTGTCGAGACGGCCGCGAACCATCACCAGGTCGCCGGGAAGGGGTGGCGTTGCTGACAATCGGCTGCTGTCGGCTGCCAGCCACAGGGTGACCTGAGTGCCGGCCTGCGGACCATCGACAAGGCGAGCGCGCAGACTCCACGACGTGGGGCCGCGGCGGGCTTCTTCATCTGTACGCAGACGGAGCGTGACGCCATCGGCGGGCGTCACCGCTGCCGGACGGTCATGGCTGTGCAAGAGCAGCAGGGCGCCGGACGAGGCTATCGACACGGCGAGCAGCACGGCCCACAACACGGCGGACACAGGACGCCGGCGGCGCAACAGAAACAGGCAAGCCACAAGGGGGACAACAGCGCCGGCCAAGCACCACGCCGAGGCGGCGGACCGACCAACCAAGCAGGCGTCGGACAGAACGATGCCGAGGGCAAAGGCCACAAAGACCCACCACATGGGATAGTGCCAGGGACCGGACGGCGTGAGGGGGAGGGGCGTGCCGAAGGTGTAGTCAGACCTTGAGGGGCGAGAACGATTCGTAGGTGCCATCGTCATAGAATACGCGAATCTCCTTGACCTGTCGGCGTACCACGACGGGGGCCGGAACGGGCATTTCCTCGGGCAGGGGCTGACGCGCAGCGGCCATTGCCTGTGCCATAAGACTGGCATGGGCTGCGGCGGCCACAGCGTGGGCAGGAGGCGCCACGGTATTGGCAGAAAGAGTGGCGGGGGAAGGGGCGGCGGAGGTTGGAGACTGAACGCCGGTGCCATCAGTGTCTTCGGCAGAGGAACTGGCATCGGCATCGTTCATCATCTCGCCCTCGCCAAAGAGCAGCCAGTTGACATTGACCTGCGGGAAGGCGCGGTGGATGGCCTGCACATGGTTGTTGGTGGGGTTGGTACGACCGGTGAAGATATTGGACACCGAACCGGCTGACATGCCCAGACGTTCGGCAAATTCAGCCTGGTTGAGGCCGGTGTGCTGCATCAGTTGATAGATTCTGTCCTTCATTATATATATATAGGATGTATGGTCATCGACTAATCTCGGGTAGGCTGCCGTTGTGCCCAGATGGGGAAACGGGAGCATTTTGAGTGGGCCCTCATGGGCGCCGCAGAGGCGGAACGGGAGCACGACGATAGAAAACTCTCCACGGGGCTTTGGCCAAAACCGTGAAGCGACCATCGCCGACATCGTATCTTTGTCACGGCTCTCAGCGTCCGGCAGCGGCTTCGGACGGTCGGCTATTCGGCGGCAGCGAGACAAACTGCGGAGGTGACGCAAAGGGGCTGACCAGGGGGGGAAGAAGACCTCGTCAAGGCGCGCTAACGGCGTTCGGGGCAGTGGTCTCGAAGGGGAATGGCGGCGGCAAAACGGTGCTTGAAAAAATTGCACACTATGGGGCTGACGGCTCCCAAAGACGCGAAAGGGAACTCTGGTTAGGCAACGCTACGGACGACGAACCGGACGACGTCGCAAGCCCTAACCGACGGCCGTCAGTGCCGAAGAGGACCCAGCGACTGGCTAGCCGCACAACCTCCAGCGGAGCCCCAAACGGCTGTCTCGGGCGTACCATCGGTCGGAGCCCCCATTTTTAAAGCCATTGCAAAGATAAATCTTTATTTTTGGACCGCCAAATCTCTAAATCTATATATTGAAAGATAAATTCCAGTCGCACAGTTTACGTTTACATATCTCACTTTTACTACTCCATGCCCGTGCGGCGTTTACATTCGCAAATCCGAACTGGCTATGGAGCAAAGCCTCCTGTATTTTCCTTTAACCTTTTATCATATCACACTGTTTAATAGTGTTATATAATCGACGTATAGAGGAGATAGACGACTTTCTCGGCCTTCTGGCCTTCCCTTCCGCCCCCTTACCTCGCCATTTACCTCAGCAAGACGCATCAATCACGTCTTTTTCTGCGACTTACACCCGTTTTCCATAACTGCATAATTATACATTTACATCTGTCGCGCTCTACAACTCTATTCTTACTTGCTAAATTTACACTTGCATACACCTGTTTACATTCGTATATACCTATATAGTAGTATATTCTTGTAAACTACACATTCGTATATCCATCCCCATACTTTATTTCCGCGAATGTTAAGCAGTCTTAATATGAGATTTCGACGTTTTTTTTCGGTGAAAATGCCCATTAGCACGCGTAAAACGGGCCGACGGACGGGAAAATCGGTATGCGCGAGCCTCAGAGGCCCTATTTTGGCATAAGTATCTCAACCATCGTCGTTTAGGACCAAAAATTTGTGTCGGCATTTTTGGGGCTAAAAAATGGGGGAAGGGCACATTCCCCCACCCTTCGGACACGTTTTGCGGGCCATTCGGACGACTGCCCTACCCCTTCACGACGGTCCGAACGGCACTTCCCGGACCAATTCACATTTTTGCACACTCTATACAAATTCATACGCTCGAGCCAGTCTTCAGGAGCATCGGGAAGGCTGGCGCGCCGCCGGACGGGCCACGGGCATGGGCGATCGCCGCGACACAAAAATGAGATCCTAAACAGGCTCCCGACGACGCCAAAATGAGGGCGCCGAGGTGGCCCACGAGATCGTCGGACAACCGCCCCACCCCACGCAAAGACGAATCGCAGAAGAGGGCCAGAACACCCACGATAGAAAACTCTCCAAAATTTTCACCCAAACAGAGCGAGCACTTATGCCTCCCGCGAACGCTCTTCCGCGAGACTGGAAATCGGGCAGAGAGCAGCACCTTCACCGACAACCAGGAGGACGGCAAGAGCGAGCGGGACGGAACACCCACGACTGAACCAGCGGCGAGAACGACAGGGACGGCGGCAAGAGCGAGCGGGACGGAACACCCACGACTGAAGCGGCAGCGAGGGCGACTGGAACGGCGACGAGAGCGACTGAGACGATGACACCAAGATGGCGGAAGGGAAGAACGAGGCACGGAACCAGACAGGCCGAACACGAGTGCTGCGAAACGGGGCGCGACGATGCATTTTCCCAAAAGCAGTGCACCAACACGCCAAGAGCGGAAAATGGCTACGCAAAGCCGTCAGCATTAACGTTCGTTAACTTGGAGAGCGGCCACCAAACCGATGAGCCGGACGGGCGGCCGAAAAAAGCGCTCTCTCAGCGCATTTGACGGAGCACAAAATGAGCCCAATGCAGCCTTAAACCATTGATTTACGGAAACTTGCACAGACGAAACATACTCTAAAAAGCCTTTCGCTCCCTACGCGCTGTTAGAGCACGAAAAACAGGTCGCCGCGGCTCTTTCTAAAGGTAAAGCCAAACTGCGCCCTGCCCGCCGTTAAAATGGCGGACAGGGCGCAGTTTCTGTTCAGACGGTGCACAGGCGGCGCTCAAGGGCACTGTGGCTGCGCAAAAGGGCTAATCCAAGGGCGCACAAGGGCCGGCTCATGGTGCTCAGCGGCTCAGTGGAGGATGAAATAGAGAAGTTCGCGCAGCAGGTCTTCCGGCGATGTATTGCCCGTATCGTCGATGCCCTTTGAGCGGGCGTCAGTGCGGCGGATGGCGGTGATGATTTGCATCAGTTTGCCGGCGCTGTAGTGTTTGAGGGCGGGCATAATGCTGCGGCGCACCTGCCAGTCGCGCATCTCGAGGTGCTCACACAGGCCGCGCTCCGACTTGTCTGGCGCGCAAGAGGCTATCATCAGTTGGGCGAAGTGTTTGAAGAGCAGAGGCAGTATTTTCTGCAGGTTATACTCCTTGGGGTTGGCGGCAAAGAGGCGCGCTATCTGCATGGCCTTGGCCACGTTTTTGGCGTCGAGCGCATCGAGGAGTTCGAAGACGGTAAACTCGCGGCTCAGGCCTACCTGCTGGCGCACGTGGTCCATGGTGATATGGCACTGGCCCTCGGGCAGAGCGATGAGCAACTTGTCCAGTTCGCCCGTCATCCTACTGAGGTTGGCCCCGACGCATTCGGCCAGCATCGTGGCGGCGTCGGGGGCGATGGTGGCCTGCTGGTCACGCAGGTAGGCGGTAATGAAGGCCGGCAGTTGGCTGTCGTAGAGTTTTTTGGCCTCGAAGAGCACACCCTGCTTGTCGATGGCGGCGGCATACTTCGTCCGGCGGTCTATGCTCTTGCCGGGATGGCAGAAGATGAGCACCGTAGAGGGCGAGGGATGGCGCAGATAGACCTCAATCTGCTCCAGGCGCTTCATCTGCTGGGCTTCGCGCACCAGCACCACCACGCGCTGTCCGCCGAAGGGGAAGCCGCGCGCCGTGGTCAGCACCTCTTCGATGGGCGTTTCGGCGCCGAAGTAGGTGTGCATGTTGAAGTCGCGCTCGGCGGGCTCGAGCGCTTCGTTGACGATAAGGTCGCAGAGGCGGTCAATATAGAATGGCTCCTCGCCCATCAGGAAATAGATGGGGGCAAAGTCTTTGGCACGTATTTTCTGTGCTAGGGCCATATAGGCATCGGTGACGGAGGGTTGTCTGGGTGGCATTACCAATCGTATTTCAGGTGGCGTACAGTCTTGTGGGCGCCGATGGTCAGGCGCATGGCGTCGATGCCCAGACGCACATGGTCAGCGGCAAACTGGGCCGTGACGCGGTTGTCGCTCTCTTCGGTCTTGATGCCCTCGGGCACCATGGGGTTGTCCGAGACGAGGAGCAGGCCGCCGGTGGGGATATGGTTGTAGAAGCCGCAGGAGAAGAGCGTCGCCGTCTCCATATCCACCGCCATGGCACGCGTCTTGCGCAGGTAGTCCTTAAACTGCTCGTCGTGCTCCCACACGCGGCGGTTGGTGGTATAGACGGTACCCGTCCAGTAGTCCTTGCCGCCGTCGCGCAGGGCTGTCGATACGGCACGCTGCAGCATGAACGCCGGCAACGCCGGCACTTCGGGCGGGAAGTAGTCGTTCGACGTACCCTCGCCGCGTATGCCAGCCAAAGGCAGGATGTAGTCGCCCAGGCGCGTCTTGCCCGAGATGCCGCCGCACTTGCCGAGGAAGAGACAGGCCTGTGGCTTGATGACGCTGAGCAGGTCCATGATGAGGGCGGCGTTCGGACTGCCTATGCCGAAGTTGATGATGGTGATGCCGCCTGCCGTTGCAGCGCGCATGTTGGCGTCGTAGCCTACGCGAGGCACGCCCATGTGGTCGCAGAAGAGGTCCACATAGTTGTTGAAGTTGGTCAGCAGGACATGCTGGCTAAAGGCTTCAAGAGGCATCTTGGTATAGCGCACGAGCCAGTTGCCCACGATATCTTCTTTCTTTACCATAGTCTGTGCAATTGTTGATAGATGCAAAAGTAGGAAAATGATTTCACTCTGCTCAGCCCATTTCACATTTTTAGTCATCCCCCGTGCTCCGACGACGCCCGACGACGCCGGCGAAGGACCGATTGCCCCACCGCGAGAGTAAAAAAGGAGGAAAGGCTTCGTCCGTCTGTTCCCCCATTTTGTACCTTTGCAGCATGAACACGCTCAACCTCCCCTCCTACCCTGCCCGCGTGGCCCTGCACGATGCGCGCCGCGTCATCTTCGACGTGTTGCGCGGGCGTTTCGTAGCACTCACGCCCGAGGAATGGGTGCGCCAGCATTTTGTCCACTACCTCATCGACCACTTGGGCTACCCCCCCGCCCTCATGGGCAACGAGGTGACGATACATCTGGGGGGCTGTGAACGGCGGCCCGACACCGTGGTCTATCACCGCGAGGGTGGTCGCCCGCGCATCATCATAGAGTATAAGGCGCCGACGGTGGCCATCACGCCAAAGGTCTTTGCGCAGATTTCGGCGTACAATAGCGTGCTCCGCGCCGACTACCTCTTCATCTCGAACGGCCTGCAACACTTCTGCTGCCACATAGACTACGCCGAGCAAACCAGCAGGATGCTACCCAAAATACCGGCCTATGCCGAACTGGGATAGGCGCCGTTACCGCAAGGCGACACACGCCGCATAGAGCGGCACATTGATCATCCAGTCTTGCTCGCGATAGTCGGACATGGACAGCCGCACCGCATGAAGCGACGGGTATCGGGCCACAAAGGCCGAAAGGCTCTTGGCCTTCAGGTTTTCTTCGGCCTTGACCTCGATGGGAATGATACGGTTGTCCTTCTGTATGAGGAAGTCTATCTCACCGCGCGAATTGTCGGCTGACCAATAGAAAATGAAATCGGCCTCACGCATAAGCTGCTGGCAGACGTACTGCTCTGTCATCGCCCCACGATACGTGGAGAAGATGTCGTTGCCAAGGAGTATGGCGTCAGAGGGAATCTTGTTCATGGCGCACATGAGGCCCACGTCCAACATAAACAGCTTGAAGGAGCCAAAGTCCTCGAAGGCGCTCAGCGGCATCTCTCCGCTTTTTGTACGGTTCACCTTATATACCAGCCCTGCGTCCTGAAGCCATTCCACAGCCACCTCAAACTCCCGCGCCCTTGCTCCCTGACGCAGCACGCCGTAGATATACTTGCGGTTCTCCTTGCTCAACTGACTGGTGATGCTATGCCACACCATCTTGATGCGCGGCACCTCACTGGCCGGGGCATGTTTTGAGAAGTCGTTCTCGTAGGTCATGAGGATGTTCGCCTGGATTCGTCGCACCTCCTCATAACCCAAGCCATCACAATAGGCCTTGACGGCCTCTGGCATACCGCCGACATAGTAGTAGGTGCGCAGCAACTGTATGAGTCTGTCTTTCACATAAACCATCGCCCCCCAACCAGCATCGGTGATGAGTTTGGCCAGACGCCCCTGCCCTGCCGCGTGGAGAAACTCCATGAAGGTCATGGGCTGCAGACTGAGGAAATCGACCTTGCCCACGGGGAAGGAATCGCCCCCGTGCATGGAGAGACCCAACAGCGAGCCTGCCGCTATGACCGGCTGCGTGGGGGCTTTCTCGCAGAAATACTTCAGAGAAGTGATGCCACGCGGAGCGGCCTGTATCTCGTCGAAGAGCAGAAGGGTATGCCGGTCTATCTCCGTATGAAAGCGCAGGCTGAGGGCTTCGAGGATTCGGGGGATGTCAAAGTCCTGCTCAAACACATGCCTGAGCACTTCCTCTTCCTCAAAGTTAACATACACCCATTTCTCGTAGGCCTGACGGGCAAACGCCATCATGAGCCAGGTCTTGCCCACCTGTCTCGCACCGCGTATAATGAGCGGTTTGCGGTTGAACCGTTCCTTCCAAGCATACAACTGTTGCATCACGTCTCTTTCCATACATCACAAACTATTGATTCTCGGAAACAAAGATACGCATTTGCCTCCACACAGCCCTTGCTTTCGTCCTTAAAAATGTAATCCGCCACACTTTTTCGTCCTTAAAAATGTAATCCGCCACACTTTTTCGTCCTTAAAAGTGTGGCGGATGCTTGTTGGGAAGGGAAAACTGCAGGGGAAGTTCAGTGACGCCCGCGGTTGATGACATAGATGCCAGCCACGGCCAGCAGGGTGGCCACGACATAGTTGGGGCGGAAGGGTTCGGCCAGGCAGAGGCACGATGTCAAGGCACCGACAACGGGAATGAGGGCATTGAAGATGGCCACCTTGCCGACGGGGTTGCAGGTGAGGAGTTTGTTATAGAGCGTAAAACCCACCGTCGAGATGCCCACCAACAGCATCAGGATGACCATGCCCCACCATGTGCAGCGCGGCAGGGTGCCGCCCATGAAGAGCGAGGGGATGACCAGCAAGATGCCGCCCAGGGCCAGACTGTAGCCTGTGCCGACAAAGACATCGACACGGCGACCCAGGCCGCGCGTCATGAGCGAGGCGAAGGCGGAGCACAGGGCGTTGAGGATAATCATACCGTCGCCCAACCAGGTAAAACGCCCCCCGTCGCCACCGCCCACATTGAGCACCAGCACGCCCATGAAGCCCAGTACGCAGCCCACCACCTTGCCCACGGTCATGCGGTCGCTCTTGAAGCAGAGGCAGGCCAGGATGACGACGGAGAAGACGCTCACCGAATTGAGGATGGCGGCGCGTGCTCCCTCGCTGTGCGACAGGCCGAAGTAGAAGCAGGCATAGTGGAACGTGGTGTTGAGCAGCGAGAAGAGCAGCAGGAAGCCGGCATCGCTGC
>CAMGHE010000070.1 GCA_946055775.1 uncultured Bacteroidales bacterium | reverse complement strand
AGAGGTCGAGGGCCTCGTCGCGTATGTCTTCGGCGTCGTGCCAGTCTTCGAGCATCGAGCGCGAGGAGAGTTTGTCCCATATCTCAGTGAGGTCGCGCACAAGCTGGTGGTCGTTCTCCCCGGGCTGGAAACTCTCGTCCATGCGGGGCATGGAGACGCTCTCCATGACGTCGAGGACGAGGACCGAGTGGTGTGCGGTGAGAGAGCGTCCGCCCTCGGTGATGATGTTGGGATGGGGAATGCCGTTTTTGTTGGCAGCATCGACGAAGGTATAGACGCAGTCGTTGATATACTCCTGTATGCTGTAGTTGACCGAACTTTCGGAGTTGCTGGAGCGTGTGCCGTCGTAATCGACGCCGAGGCCGCCTCCGCAATCGACGAACTCGATGCCGAAGCCCATAGCATGCAGTTGCACATAAAACTGTGCAGCCTCACGGAGGGCGGTGCTGATACGTCGTATCTTGGTAATCTGCGAGCCGATGTGGAAGTGGATGAGTTTGAGGCAGTCGTGCATGCCCATGCTGTCGAGCAGCTGGAGCGCTTCGAGGAGTTCGCTGGAGTTGAGGCCAAACTTTGAGGCGTCGCCTCCGCTTTCCTGCCATTTGCCGCTACCGGCGGTGGCGAGTTTGATGCGTATGCCCAGGTTGGGGCGCACGCCGAGCTTTTCGGCCGTGCGTGCTATGGTGAGCAGTTCGGGCAGTTTTTCGATGACGAGGAAGACGCGCTTGCCCATTTTCTGCGCCAGCAGGGCCAGTTCGATAAAGTTCTGGTCCTTGTGGCCATTGCAGATGATGAGGCTGTCGCTGTCCATATTGGTGGCCAGCACAGCGTGGAGTTCGGGCTTAGAGCCCGCCTCGAGGCCGAGGTTGTACTTCTTGCCGTGGCTGATGATTTCCTCGACGACGGGCCTCATCTGGTTGACCTTGATGGGGAAGATGATGAAGTGGTCGGCCTTAAAGTCGTATTCTTTTTCGGCACGTGCAAAGCAGTCGGCCGTCTTTTCGATACGATTGTCGAGGATGTCGGGGAAACGGAGCAGTACAGGGGCCGTGATGTCGCGTGCGGCCAGATCGTCGATGACCTCTTTAAGGTCAACCTGCTTGCCGTCCTTGCGTGGGCATACATAGGCGTGGCCCTCTTCGTTGATGCCGAAGTAGCTCACGCCCCACCCTTTGATGTTATACAGTTCTTCCGAGTCTTCAATTCTCCATTTACGCATAGGAATGGGGGAGGATTAGGGAGGGGTGAGGGTTGTGATGTGGTAGGGGATATGCCGGCCGCCGTTTTTGGGGCCTGTGGCCAGAGTGTGTGGAGCGTTCAACATCCGATGGTGCTGCGCACGCGGGCCACGAGTTGCTTTATGGTTTCGGGGGTATCCAGAACCCTAATGTCGATGATGTGCTGGGCCTTTTCGTACCACGGACTGCGCTCGGCCAACTGCTGGGTGACAAACTCGCGGATTTCGTCGGGCGACTTGCCCTGAAGCAAGGGTCTGACGCCGCGGCTTAGGGCGATATGGCTACAGAGCACCTCGGGCGTGGCACGCAGATAGACGGTTTGGGCCACGCTGTTGAGGTAGTCCATGTTGTCGAAGAAGCAGGGTGTGCCGCCGCCGCAAGACAGGACGATGTCTTCAAAGGCCGCCACCTCTTGGAGCATGCGGTGCTCCAGGTCGCGGAAGGTCGCTTCGCCCTCGTCGGCAAAGATCTGGGGGATGCGCTTGTGGAAGCGTTCCTCAATATACCAGTCGAGGTCGTAGAAGTTGCAGTTGAGGCTGCGGGCCAGCGACCGCCCGATGGTGGTCTTTCCAGCACACATGTAGCCGACGAAAGCGATACATTTCATGGTATGAGAAGACTGTGAGGAGGGTTATGGATGGGGCTGCGCCATGCCGTCAGCCTTTCTTAGTCGCCGTACGCCGGCGTGCGGGCTTGGCAGGGCGGTTCTTCTCCGCTTCGATGATGGCGCGACACTCGTCGAGCGTAAGTTCGGCGGCGCGCTCGGCCTGAGTCTTAGGAATCTTGTAGTTTTTCCCCTCAAAGGCGATGTAGGGTCCGTAGCGTCCGGTGCGCACCTCCATGCCGGGCTCCTCGTCGAAGGAGCGCAGGTGGCTCTTGGCCTCGGCCTCGCGCTTGGCGCGGATGAGTTCGGTGGCGCGCTCGAGGCTGACGGTGAGGGGGTCATCGTCGGGACCGAGTGCGGCATACTTGCCGTCGTGGAGCACATAGGGCCCGAAGCGTCCGGCACCGACGGTGACGTCATGCCCTTCATACTGGCCCAAGGTGCGGGGCAGGCGGAACAGGTCGAGAGCCTGCTCAAGGGTGATGGTGCCCATACTCATGTCGGCACGCAGGGTGGCAAAACGGGGCTTCTCGGCGTCGTCGGTGGTACCCACCTGTACCATGGGGCCGTAGCGTCCGATGCGCACACTGACGGTGCGCCCACTGGCAGGGTCGGTGCCCAGGATGCGCTCGCCGGCACGCTGGCCACTATTATCGGTCAAGATTTTCTCCACCTCGGGGTCGAAACCATCGTAGAAGCCGCGGATGACATCGGTCCAGGCCATGCTTCCCTCGGCCACGTGGTCAAAGTCTTTCTCGACATTGGCGGTGAAGTTGTAGTCCATGATGTCGGGGAAGTTGGCGATGAGGAAGTCGTTGACAACGATGCCCGTGTCTGTGGGCATGAGCTTGCCCTTCTCAGCGGGTCCGCTCTCCTGCACGATGGTCTCGGCGATGGTGTCGCCGGTGAGGGTGAGCAGGCAGCAGGGCGTCTTGGCAGCGGGGCGCTCGCCCTTGACGACGTATTCGCGCTGCTGTATGGTAGAGATGGTGGGGGCGTAGGTAGAGGGGCGTCCGATGCCGAGCTCTTCCATCTTGTGGACGAGCGAGGCTTCGGAGTAGCGCAGTGGCGGACGTGTAAAACTCTGTCGGGCATTGATGTCGGTGCTCTGGAGCGTCATGCCCTCGGTCAAGGCGGGCAGGAGGGCCTCGTCTTCGGTATTCTCGTCGCTCTCTCGGCTTTCGCGATAGACGCGCAGGAAGCCGTCGAACTTAATCACCTCGCCCTGGGCCGTGAAGCGTACGCTATCGTCGCCGCCCATGCTGATGGCCACCTGTGTACGCTCCATCTGGGCGTCGGCCATCTGACAGGCCATGGTGCGCTTACGTATCAAGTCGTACAGGCGCTTCTCCTGCGGTGTAGCGTCGATGGTCTCGCGCCACATGTCGGTGGGACGTATGGCCTCGTGGGCTTCTTGTGCGCCCTTGGCATGGGTGTGATAGGTGCGGCGCTTGTGGTAGTCGGAGCCTATGGTTTGGGTGATGAGGGGGCCGCAGGCATCCAAGCAGAGCGTGGAGAGATTCATCGAGTCGGTACGCATGTAGGTGATATAGCCCTGCTCGTAGAGACTCTGTGCCACGCGCATGGTGACGGCCACGGGGAAGCCCAGTTTGCGGGCGGCCTCCTGCTGGAGGGTAGAGGTGGTGAAGGGAGGTGCCGGCGTGCGGCGTGCGGGCTTGGTCACGACGGAGGCTACGGTGAACGTCTGTCCGATGCAACGGCGCAGGAAATCTTCGGCCTCGGCACGGGTGGCAAGGCGGCGGTTGAGTTCGGCGGTGAGGCTCTGGCCGTCGGGGGTGATGAAGGTGGCCCGCACGCGGTAGAACGAGGTGGTGGTGAAGCCTTCAATCTCGCGCTCGCGCTCAACGATGAGGCGCACGGCGACGCTCTGCACACGACCGGCAGAGAGGTTGGGGCGCACCTTACGCCACAGCACGGGCGACAGGCGGAAACCCACCAGACGGTCCAGGACGCGACGAGCCTGCTGGGCATCGACCAGATTTTGGTCGATATGGCGGGGCGTGGCCAGGGCGTTGACGATGGCGGGCTTGGTGATTTCGTGGAAGACGATGCGGCGGGCCTCGGCGGGCTTGATTTTGAGCACCTCGGCCAGATGCCAAGCGATGGCCTCGCCCTCGCGGTCTTCATCGGATGCCAGCCATACCACGTCGGCGGCCTTGGCTTCCTTGCGCAGGGTGCTGACCACGGCGGCCTTGTCGGCCGGTATCTCATATTCGGGTTGGAAGGTCGTGAGGTCAACGCCGAAGTTTTTCTTCTTCAGGTCGCGGATGTGCCCATAGCTGGAGAGCACCTTATAGTCGGCGCCAAGGAAGCGCTCGATGGTCTTGGCCTTGGCGGGCGACTCCACGATGACGAGGTTCTTTGACATAATGGTCTTGCTGATTTTGCCCGCAAAATTACGGAAAAATTGCAGCCTGCAAGGTATTGGTGATAATTAAAAACAAATTATTGCTCTCGGGCGAAGCGCGGAGGCGTCTATGTTGGCTTCCTGCAAGAATATACGACAACGGGGACGACCGCACGGCAAGGGTGACTTGGATGGTGGTATCAGTTGGCACCGCATAACCCAACTTCAACGCCGAATACTATTTTTCAATCTCAATTCAGCCTGATTCGCCCACGCTCATATATACAATACATTGAGCAACAATGCCCACTCTCTGCATAGTCCTTGCCTAAAGTTTTTGGCGGCAAAACGGGCGAGGATAGGAAACGGGCGCGACAGAGCGGGGCGGATAGGCGGAATATTCAATGGCCGACATGGCCTTGGCTTACAAAAAAACACTACTTTTACGGCGCCGTAGTGATTCACCGCGGCGCCGTTTCCATTTCCCGCTCATGATAGGCGGCATTCCTTATCGAATAAAACCGTATAGTTCCCCTATATGAAAACACACTCCTCTACGAAGGCCGTCGTCGCGGCCATGCTGCTGACGACGCTGACCACTGCCGGCGCAAAGGCCCAGGGCCAAGCCGACGACCTGCGGCGCGATACGCTCACTGTCCCGCCACAGACGCCCCTGTCCGGCTCGGCCGACAAGGTGACGCGCGACAGAATGAACAAAGGCCTTGTCAACAATCCCATCGAGGCGCTCAGCGGACAGGCCGCCGGCGTGAGCGTCACCTCCACCCATGCCAACCCCATGGCCATGCTCAACAGCGTGCGCGTGCGCGGTACGACGTCTATCACGGGCGGCAACGACCCGCTGGTCATCATCGACGGCGTATCGTCCGACCTGGCCACGCTGAGCAGCATATTCCCCGGCGATATAGAGAGTTTTACCATCCTCAAGAATGCGGCCGAGACGGCCAAATATGGTTCCCGCGGCGCCTCGGGCGTCATTGAGGTGACGACGGTCAAAGGCCACGGCGGGCAGTTTCGCATATCTTACGATGCCAACGTGGCCCTGCAGTCGGTCTATAAGAACATCGAGATGCTCGGCGCCGACGCCTACCGCTCGCTGGCACAGCGTTTGGGGCGGGCATGGAACGACGGCGGCAGCAGCACCGACTTTACCGACGCGGTGACGCGCACGGGCTACGTGCAGAACCACCATCTGGCCTTCAGCGGCGGCAATGCGTCGTCAAACTATCGCGCCTCGGTGGGCTATCTGGACAACCGCACCGTGGTCAAGACCAATGCCTACAAAAACTTCATCGCCAAGGTGGACCTCATGCAGAAGGCCTTTGACGACCGCATGACCATCGACATGGGCGTCTTCGGGTCGTCGCAGAAAAACAAGGACCTCTTCGACGTGCAGAATGTGTTCTACTCGGCGGCAGCCATGAATCCCACCTTCAGCTATGGACGCGACGCCTCGGGCTCGTGGAGCAAAAACCCGAACGCCTCGCAGATTTCCCCGCCCGACGCACTGCTGCACATGAAGAACGACACCAAGATGCTCAATTTCAATACCCACCTGCAGGTGGGCATGGCGCTGACCCGCGATCTTGGCATGCGCCTCTTCGGTTCGTACACCTATATCTCGCAAGAGAACGGGCAGTTTTGCCCCACCTGGGTGTGGGCACAGGGACAGGCCATACGCCACGAGGCCAAGAGCGAAAACTGGCTGGCCAACTGCACCTTCGACTATGCCCACCGCTGGGGCATCCATCAACTGAAGGCCACCCTTATGGGCGAGTATCAGAAGGAGACCCACTCCGCCTTCTGGACGCAGGTGAAGGGTATGCCGTCCAACAGTTTCGGCTACGACAACCTCGGCTCGGGCGCCATCCGTCCCTATGGCGGCACGGGCAGCGACTACAGTGCGCCCGCGCTGGCCTCGGTCATGGGGAGCGTGAGCTACACCCTGATGGACCGCTACACGTTGGCGGCCACCAGTCGTGCGGACGGCAGTTCGATGGTCGGCGACGACCACACGTGGGGCTTCTTCCCCTCGGTATCGGCCGAGTGGGACGCCAAGGCCGAGACCTTCCTGCGTGACGTGCGCTGGCTCAGCCACCTCTCGCTGCGCACGGGCTACGGCCGCGCCGGCAACCTGGGCGCCGTCAGTCCCTACGCCTCCATGGCCCTCATGGAGCAGAACGGCGTGGTGCCGATGTTCGGCTCGCCCACAACCACCATGGCCTATATGCGCAACTACAACCCCGACCTCAAGTGGGAGACGCGAAGCACAACGAACGTCGGCGTCAACCTCGGTGTGCTGGACAACAGGCTGATGCTCACCGCCGAGTACTACTACGCCAAGACCACCGACATGCTCTACCTCTATGACGTGCCCGTGCCACCCTTCACCTTCGACAAACTCCTGGCCAACATCGGCAGCATGAGCAACCGCGGTCTGGAAATAGGACTCAGTGCGGCCCCCATCCGGAAGAAGGACATGGAGCTCAACATCAACCTCAACGTGGCCTGGCAGAAGAACCGCCTGGAGAGCCTCGAGGGCAACTATCGCGGCTACACCCTCACCGGTCCCGGAGCCGTACCCATCGGGCAGCTCAACGGCGCCGGCTTCCACGGCGGCAACAACAATATCGTCTATCAGATAGAGGGACAGTCGCTCGGCGTCTTCTACCTGCCCCACTGCACCGGACTGGAAAAGCAGGCCGACGGCACCTACCGCTATGCCATCGAAGACCTCAACGGCGACGGCACCGGCGATGCCGACGACCGCTACATCGCCGGGCAGGCCACGCCGAAGATGACCCTCGGCTCAAACATCTCCTTCCGCTACAAGAACATCGACGTGTCGCTCCAGATGAACGGCGCCTTCGGCCACAAGATATATAACGGTACGTCGCTCACCTACATGAACATGTCGGCCTTCCCCGACTATAACGTGATGAAAGAGGCCCCGCGGCAGAACATCAGCGACCAGACCGTCACCGACTACTGGCTGGAGAAGGGCGATTACCTCAACTTCGACTATCTCACCGTCGGTTGGAACGTGCCCGTCAAGTCGCGTCTCATCAGTGCGCTCCGCCTGTCGTGCAGCGTCAACAACATCGCCACCATCACCTCCTACAGCGGTCTGACGCCCATGATCAACAGCCATGTCGTGGGCAGCACCCTCGGTATCGACGACAAGCGCTCCTATCCCGTTTACCGCTCCTACTCCGTGGCGGCAAGCATCCAGTTCTAACCCCTCCCCCTCCCTTTTTGAACCCCAAGCCATGAACATAAAGGCAACCCTCATATTGACCACGGCGGCCATGCTCGCCACGTCATGCCTGGACGAGAATCCCCGCTCGCAACTGACGGAAGACCAGGCGTTCGACAGTCCCACAGCCCTCTACCAAAACACCGTCGCTACGCTCTACAACTATATCGGCGGCAACAGCGACAGTCAGGGGCTGCAGGGCACCTACCGCGGCGTTTACGACTTCAACACCTTCACCACCGACGAGGCCATCATCCCCACCCGTGGCGGCGACTGGTACGATGGCGGATTCTGGCAGGACCTCTACCGCCACACCTGGCGCAACTACGACGAGGCGCTCTACGCCACCTGGCTCTACCTCTACAAGGCCGTCGGGCAGTGTAACCTCTCCCTCGACCGCCTCGACCGCTACGGAAAGACGATGCTCACCGAGCACGAACTGGCCGTCAGCAAGGCCGAGGTCCGCGCCCTCCGCGCCATGTTCTACTACTACCTGATGGACCTCTTCGGACGCATCCCCCTCCACCTGACCACCGAAATGAAGCACGTCGAGCAGCCCGAACGCAGCGTCACCTACCGCTTCATCGTCAGCGAACTGCAAGAATGCGCCCCCCTCCTCTACAACAAAATGAGCCAGCACGAGGGCTACTACTATGGCAAGTTTACGCAGGGCGCGGCCTACTTCCTTTTGGCCAAACTGGCCCTCAACGCCGAAGTCTATGCCGACGACTGCTGGACCGACAACGTCCGCCCCGAGGGCAAGGACATCTTCTTCACCGTGGACGGACAGCAACTCAACGCCTGGCAGGCCACGCAAGCCTACTGCCGAAAGGTGGAAGACCTGGGCTACCGCCTCGAAGCCGACTATGCCGCCAACTTCTGCATCACCAACGAAACGTCGGCCGAGAACATCTTCACCATCCCGATGGACAAAACCCTCTACACCAACATCTTCAAGAATCTGTTCCGCTCGCGCCACTACAGCCACGGCTCAGCCGTCGGCACCCTGTCGGAAAACGGCTCCTGCGCCACAGTGGCCGCCGTCCGCACCTATGGCTACGGTACGCCCGACGAGGATGCCCGCTTCCGCCTCAACTGCTACGCCGACACCGTCAGCGTGGATGGCCGGGTGGTCATCATGCAGGGAGGTGCCCCGCTGGTGTATATGCCGCTCGAGGTAAGGCTGGACCTGACGGGCTCGCCCTACGAGAAGACCGCAGGAGCCCGAATGTACAAATACGAGATTGACCGTACAGCCTATGCCGACGGACAGCTGCAGAGCAACGACATCGTCCTCTTCCGCTATGCCGACATCCTGCTGATGAGGGCCGAGGCCAAGGTGCGCAACGGAGAAGACGGCACGGACGACCTCAACGCCGTGCGCCGCCGCGTAGGTATGGCCGAACGTCAGGCCACACTGGCCACCATCCTTGACGAACGCCTCATGGAACTGATGTGGGAAGGATGGCGCCGGCAGGACCTGATACGCTACGGCCTCTTCCACAAAGCCTACGACCAGCGCCCCCAACTTGATGGCGAGGACGACGCCCACACCACGGTGTTCCCCATACCCCAACGCGCCATCTCGCTCAACGGCACACTCAAGCAAAACCCCGGCTACGAAACGGAGTGAACACCCACGCCGGCACGACAACCGCAGTCAAACAATCTACGAATCGTAATGACCAAACTCCTTATCACAGGCGGCAGCGGCTTTTTGGGCTGCCGCTTGGCCTATTTCCTAAAAGAGAAGTATGACCTGCTGCTCCCCACACACGATGCCCTCGACATCAGCCGCGAAGAGGCCGTCCGGGCCTACCTTGAGGAGCACCGTCCGCAGGCCGTCATCCACTGCGCCGCGCTGAGCAACACTTGGCACTGCGAGCAGCACCCCGACGCCTCACACCGCGTCAACGTGCAGGGCACGGTGCGCGTGGCCAAGGCATGCAAGGCCGTCGGCGCGCGGCTGCTCTTCATGTCGAGCGACCAGGTATATAACGGCACGCCCACGCCCGGTCCGCTCCCCGAAGAGGCACCCCTGCAACCCGTCAACGTCTATGGCCGCCACAAACTCGAGGCCGAGCAGCGCGCCCTGCGCAACCTGCCCGATGCCGTCGGCCTGCGCCTGACGTGGATGTACGACCTCCCCGGCAGCCGCATGAGGCAGAACACCGGCCTGCCCCTCAACCTGAAAAAAGCCTGCGACGAAGGAACGGAAGTTCATGCCGCCACACACGAACACCGCGGCGTCACCTACGTGTGGGACGTGGTGCGCAATATAGAGAAGGCCCTGGCCCTGCCCGGCGGCATCTACAACTTCGGCTGCGGCAACGCCCTCAGCAGCCACGCCCTCTTCCTGGCCTTCGCCCGCGCCATGAACCTGCCCGACCCCGACGGGTGGATACAGCCCGACGCCGACCGCTTCGCCGCACAGCCCCGCAACCTGGTGATGGACGGCACCCGCGCCGAGCGCCACGGCATCCGTTTCCCCGACAGCACCGCAGGCTTCCGCCAAGCCCTCCGCCATCCCTTCCGCACGCCGTAATGTCCGCCTCGAGGAGCGGGCTTGCGCTTTTAGCCCAACTTCAACGCCGAATACTATTTTTCAATCTCCATTCAGCCTGATTCGCCCACGCTCATATGTACAATACATTGAGCAACAATGCCCACTCTCTGCATAGTCCTTGCCAATGGCCTTTGTAATACCCACAGAAGTAGGATTTATGTTGTCCCTTCGCGCCGAGGAAGAAACCTCATCGTTCTCAGAGCGAAGGTGCGGATGGCTGAAGGCCATCCCAAACCCGACGAAGGCGGGTTTGTCCATAGCCCACGGGCAAGCGACCAAAGGGAGCGGCGCCCTGGGCTATGAACTCTCCCTCCTGCGGAGGTCGGCGACGGTGTGCCATCATGGCCAATCTGCTGCGTTGCTATCGGCTTCGGGCTTGGTCATTGACTTCTGTACAGACCCTCCTCCTGAACCCTCGCGATAGAAAACTCTGGCTTCTTTTCAAGGAATTTTCAGAGAGAGGGGCGAAAAAGGGCGATTTGCATTTCGCCTCAAAATGTGGTATATTTGCATAGCAAAGTGCAGAGGGCTTCCGTCGGGGCCCTTTTTTCGTGGCCAAAAGGCCAAAAAACAACTTGGGCGACTGAAAAAACGGTCGCCCAAGTTGTTTTCCTGACTTCATCACTTTTTTGCGCCATCATATAGCGCACAATGATAATCAGC
>CAMGHE010000069.1 GCA_946055775.1 uncultured Bacteroidales bacterium | reverse complement strand
TGACCTCGTGATAGCCGGCGTGGACGGGCTGCTGCAGCACAAAGTCGCCGTGGGCCTGCCCGAGGGAGTCGAGGCGGAGCAGTTTCTGATCCACCATGCGTCCGCCGGCGTCGAGAAGTTCGACGTAGAGCACACGACTCACGGGCTCGGGGCGCAGCGTCGAGGCGCGCACCACGTAGGCCTTATACCAGATGGTGTCGCCCGTGAAGTAGGCATTGTTGTCAAGGTGCAGATAGACCTTTTCGCGGGGATAGTCGTTGTCGAAGCCCGCGGCGCGGTAGAGGTGGGTCAGGATGGTGCGATACTCGCGCGCCAGAGCGGTGTCGGCCTGAGCCGCCACATCGCCATGCCCCGCCACCACCTGGGCGCGGCCGGCAGTAAGAGCACCGGAAAGCCCGAGGGTCAGCAGGCAGAGAAGATAGCGTAAACGATACATGGAGAACAATTCGGAAATAAGTCGTGTCAAGGTTAGCGATGTTGAGGGGGGAGATTCTAAGAAGAGGGACTATTCTACGAAGAACGGACCGCCGGAGGGTGTGTCAAAATGCAAATTTTGACGCGCACTCAAAGGTGCGTCAGAATGGTCAAGATGCAAGGCGCTGAGGATGAGGGCGCAGGGAGTGTACTGAAGTACATGACCAAGCCCGAAGACGATAGCAACGCAGCAGATTGGCTATTATGACACACCGCCCCCGCCGCAGCTTCAACACGATTGCACTGATTCTCATCGTTCAAGATTGCCCATGGTGCCGTCAATGAGCAGAAGCCGCCCCTCCTCCGCTGTCATTCCCCTAAAATGACGCGGGTGGAGGGGCGGCAATTTGTTTGGCCTATGACGGCACACTATCGGCAGCCTGTTGTTCTGTATCGGCTTGATAGAACGTTTCGGCCGATGCAATGTCTCGGCGCGGCTCAGCGCACGCTGACTTTCCGGCCGTTGACGAGGTAGAGGCCAGTGGGCACGGCAACCCGGCGGTTGCCCTGAAGGGTCTCGGAGAAGAGGGTGCGGCCGGCGAGGTCAACGATAGTGACGCGCACTGCGTCGGGGGCGGCCAAATGGATGACGCCGCGGCCGGCGGTGACGTCAAGACGGTCGGCAGGGGTTGCCGGCGTGGGGGCGATGCCGACGGTTTCCGATTTCTGATAGACGCGGACCCAGTCGAAGCGGGTCTCGTAGGTGTGGGAGGTGACGGCCGGACTGGCCCACGAGCCGTTGCCGACGCTTTGGTTGAGGATGATGTAGAAGGGCTTGTCGAAGGGCCACTGGCCGAGGTTGAGGTCGGAGGCGTTCTTCGACTTGGCATAGGAGAACACTTTCTTGCCGTTGACGTACCACGTCAGCAGGTCTTCAGTCCACTCCAGGCCAAAGGTGTGGTACCAGCCGTTGGTGGCGGTAGAGGTGCCGCCTTTGGGCGGGTTGTTGCCCTGTCCCTGGCAGAGGGCGCCGTCGTTGGTGCTGTTGGCCCAGCGGGTGTGGATGGTGTGATAGGTGGTGTTTTGGGCGTCAATCTGCTCCCAGATGTCAATCTCGCCGCAGTAGGGCCAGCCGGCGCTCTGGTCCTGCGGCATGAGCCAGAAGGCGGGGAAGTTTCCCGCATAGGGGTTGGTCATGAGGCGGCCCTCAATCTTGCCGTAGAGAAAGCTGAACTTGCCCGACGACTGTATGGCGCCGCTGATCATATCGACATTGTCGGTGCTCTTGAAGGGGTTGGGCAGACAGCGGGCCACAAACTCGTTGTTTTCGATGAAACCCGTGAGGGCGTGCTCCTCGTCGTTGATAGAGATAAAGCGTTTCCACGTGGGGTTTTGGCGGGTGCTGCGTGTCCACTTGGTAGCGTCGGGCATATCGCCGTCGTTGCCTTCAAACTCGTCTTGAAAGACCAGGTCGTAGGTGGCGCTGGTGGTGGGGTGGAAATCGACGGAGATGACGACGTCGCCGTTGACGGTGTCTTTAGGAAGGGAGATGAGCGAGGCGCTCTTGCGACGGTATTCGCTCCACTGGCGGTTGCCGTGGATATACTGCGGACCGTCGAGGTTGATGCCGTGGCGTATGGTGATGCTGTCGGCGGCATAGCCCTGCTCGATGGGGGTGGGGGCGATGGAGAGGGCGGTGAAGGGCGTGACGTAGGGCGGCAGACCGGCTTGCGACGCGCCGTGGACGCTGCCGTTGGTGGAGAGGACGGTCAGGCGGTGCTTGGTGTCGTGGACGTTGAGCAGGAAGTCGATGACGTAGCCGCCATTGGCGTCGATATTGTTCGTGCCGTCCTCGGCCCACTGTCCGCCGGGGTCACTGTTGTTCCAGTCCACCTTGAGGCGGGCGCGATAGACGCCGGGGGCCAGCATGGCGGGCAGGGTGAAGGCGGGGGTGGAGGTGACGGGCTGGCCGGGCGCGCTGAGGGCGGCACCGAGGCTGTTGCGGCCCTGGTAGTAGGTGTAGGACACGAGTTCGCCGGAGATGGTGGGGGTGCCATCGGCATTGAGCGAGACGCTGTACTGCCCGTCCTGGTCGTAGTCGATGTAGAGGTACATGTGCATCGACTTGCCGGTGTAGGAGATGGTGGTGGTCACCTCATCGCCGGGAACGACGGACACCTGCTTGTTGGTGATGAAGCGATAGACGTTCTTCTTGCTGGTGGGCACGGAGATGCTGGTAGAGCCGCCCTGTGTGCCGGCCATGGTGAACGAGCGCAGGACGCGGTCGGTGCGGGTGTTCATGAGGGTGTCGGCGTCGAAGTTGACGGGATAGTCGTCGGTCGTGTCGCCGCCGGCCTGCTCGCTGCTGAAGTAGGGCAGGATGCTGACGTCGCCGTCGATGTAGGCGGCGGGGATGGTGAAGAGGTTGTCGCGGAAGAGGAAGGCGGGGATGATTTCGTCCTTATACTGCGGCGTCTCGTTGACCAGGCTATCGCCATCCAGGTTGTAGCCGTGACGCAGCACGACGTGCGACAAGCGGAAGCCGGGTGCCGGGCGCGACAGGATGGTATAGGGCTGGCCGAAGGGTATCTGCTCGGCGGTGAAGTCGGAGCCATCGGCCTTGAGGATGTCGCCGTTGAGGCCGCCCACGCCGTCGGTGCCGGTGGCGCGGCTGATGGTCACCAGGTCGGCATGGACGTTGAGACGGGTGTCGATGACGGCACCGCCATTGGCCACGATGGTGTTGCCGGCATTGGCATTGCCACCGGCATCGATGCTGTTCCAATCGACCTTATAGCGCAGGCGGTAGAAGCCTGGGGCGAGGTCGGCAGGCACGGTGAAGGCCAGCGGGTTGAGCGCCGAACCTGCATTGGCCGTGGCGCCGTTAGAGTTTTTCCCCTCATAATAGGAATAGCTCATGACGTCGGTATTCTCGGGCAACTGGCCGGCATCGTTGATTTCGAAGTTGAACTTGCCATCATTGTCGCGGTCGAGGTAGATGTACGAGTGCATCCAGGTAGAGAAGGTGGCCAAAAGCGCCGGGGTGACGCGCTCGCCGGCCTTGACATTGAACGAGGCGGCCAGTCGGTCCTGGTAGATGAGCCTGTCCGTGGCCTGCGTGACGGCGATGGTCTGTGCGCCGTCCGAGGGGGAGGTGAGGCTGATGGAATTGATGGCGCGCTGGGCGTAACTGCCGGTGTTCTTGTCGGTCTTCTCGAAATTGACGGGGTAGCAGCCGTAGGTCACGCGGGGCAGGGCCGTGGTCATGACTTCTATCTCGTCGATATAGGCGGCAAAGTCGGCCTGGAGGGTGTGCGTCGATTCGCAGTCGGGGACGACGACGAGGGCATTGACGTCGATGCCGTCGGCGCCATTGATGGGGAAGACGGCGTCGGTCCAGCGGCCGGGGACGACGCGCTGGGACGAGAGGACCTTAAACTGCTCGGTCTCCTGCTGTCCGGGGCGGTCTTGGCGTTTGCCCAGGCCGATGAGCATGACGCGGCCTTCGGTGGCCGTCTTGTAGAGCATGACGTGAACGTACTTGGTGGTCTCGCCCAGATGGATGGGCGTGGCCAGGTCGATGCGGGCGCCATACTGGTTGCCGGCGAAACGGGAGCGCTGGAAGGCGAGCATCTTGGCGCTGCCATTGGGAGCGCTGCCGAGGAAGTCGTCAACGGCATTGAGTTCGTTGCTGATGACCTTGACGTTGCCCTCAAGGGCGCCCGTGCGGAAGGGCGACTGGGGCCACGAGTCATAGACGCCGATGCCGGCATACTGGCTGGCGTCTTCAAAGCCTATGGTCGTCTGTGCCGCGGCGGTAAGCGGTGCGAGGAGCGCGGCGGCGAGGAGGGTTTGTTTGCGTAGCATAATGTATAAGTGGTGTTTAGGTAATGGTTGGTCAATAGATCTTGATGGTGTGGAGCAGGGGGCTGTCCTTGGCATCGGTGATGGTGATGCGCAGGTAGCGGGCGCTGAAGCCGGTGCCGTAACTGGCGGACGTGCTGCCGTTGAGGGGCACGATGCGCTTGTAGCCGATGGTGGTCTTCTGCATGCTGCCGCCGCGCTTGGTCCAGGTCTTGCCGTCGGTGCTGGTTTCGATGGTGAAGCCCTTGACGCGCTGGCCCAGGCGGATATACTCCATCATGGCCACATAGCGCAGGGTCTGGGCCTCGGGCCAGGCAAAGGTCAGCGTGGCCTGGGTGACGCCATCGTCAGTGGCCCAGTAGGTGTCTTTGTTGCCATCGATGACATTGGCGGCATCGTAGGTACGGGTCTGACCGCTGGCGCGGGTGACGCTGGCGGTGACGGTGGCACTGGGGGCCAGGTCGTTGCCCAGGCGGTTGCGCAGCAGGGTGCCCAGTTCTTCCATGCGCTGCACGGTGGCGGCGGGCAGGTGGCCGGACTTGTCGGGCGGGATGTTGAGGATGAGGGTGGCGTTGCGGCCGACGGTCTCGAGATACATCTGGAAGAGGCGCTCGGCGCCGAGGGGGCTCTCGCCGTCGTGCCAGAACCAGCCGCGGTTGGTGGCCTTGGCATCGCTCTCGCCGGGGTGCCACTCGTAACCGTTCTCGTCGCCACTGGTGCCCGAGCCCATCGACCAGCAGGTCTCGCCGGCCCAGCCGGCTTCGTTGCCTATCCAGCGGGCTTCGCCGCCGACGCCCCACATGACGCAGTCGGGGCAGACGTTGTGGATGGAGTCGCGCAGGTTGGGGATGTCGTAGTAGAGGGTGGCGTTGCGGATGGTGCGGTAGGTGTTGGCGCCGCCATAGTAGCCCTGATGGTCGCCGCCGGTGGCGCCGTCAAACCACATCTCAAACTGGTCTGTGCCGTATTCGGCCAACTCGGCGCACTGGGGCAGGAACACTTTCTTGGCATAGTTGTCGGTACCGTCGCCCCAGTAGGCGCTGTTCAGGTCCCACGGCGAGACATAGAAGCCGTACTTCATGTCGAGGTCGCGGGCGGCATCGGCAAAGTCCTTGGGGATATTGGTCTGGCGGGCATAGTCGTTGCCGCCGTTGAGGACGCTGTGCGTGGTGGTCTTGGTGGGCCATAGGCAGAAGCCGTCGTGGTGCTTGACCACGGCGATGCCGCCCTTCATGCCGGCCTTTTGGGCGGTCTCGAGCCACTGGCGCGGATTGGGCTTGGCGGTCGGCGCAAAGAGGGTCTCGGCTTCGCCGCCCCCACCCCACTCGCTGTTGGTATAGGTGTTCATACCATAGTGGAAGAAGGCGTAAAACTCGGTCTCGTTCCACTTCACCTGACGCTCTGAGGGCAGGGGAAAGACGGGCCGCGGCTCATTCTCGGGGTTGGCGGGCTGCTGCGACACGAGGGTAAATTCGCTCTGGGCCTGGAGCAGGGCGGGACTGGCCGCAAGTCCAAGCAGAAGGAGGGTTGTGGCGTAGTGTTTCATGGCAAGGAATAGGGTGTAAGGTAATTCTTCCGGTATATAATTAGGATGTATAGCGCATGCGCTGGGGGCAGAGCAACGCCATGGGGCAAATTTAATGAAATTCTGCGGCATAGTAGCACGGTGCGCCTGCCTTTTTCATTGCAGACCGCCAAATGGGGAGACAAAGTGGTGGGACGGGAAAGAGGGTGTGTCAAAATGCAAATTTTGACGCGCACTCGAAGGTGCGTCAGAATGGCTAAGATGCAAGGCGCTGAGGCTGAGGGCGCAGGGAGTGTACTAAAGTACATGACCAAGCCCGAATGCCGATAGCAACGAAGCAGATTGGCCATTATGACACACCGTCGCGCACGCTCCGCAGCATAAAAAGCACTGCAATTGGCCTTTTTTGCCTCACCGACGGAAATTATTGCGTACCTTTGTGGGCATGAACGCACCACACGACGAGACGGCGGCCAACGCCCGAGGCGGAAAGAGAGACTACCGGCAACGCATACGGCCGGAGCGCAAGGCCCGACTCTTTCTGGACATCGTGGAACACATCACGGCGACAGTGGCCACACGCGACACGAAATATACGGCAATACAACTGGCCAAAGACATCGACTCGAACAACCGCTATATCGCGGCGGCCATCAGCCACTGTACGGGACACTCGTACTCGCACTTGATGACAGCGCTGCGCCTGCGCGACGTGGTGAGCGTCATGCGCGACGAATGCTACGACGACCTGTCTGTCGAAGAGATTGGCCTGTTCTGCGGCTTCGCCAGCCGCCAGAGTTTCTACGAAAACTTTAGGCTGTTTTTCCCTTCCTCACCCCGGGCCTACCGCCTGAACCTGAGACTGGCAAGACACCGCGGCAAAAGGGCCGCGGAAGACCCGGCGGCGTTCATCGACCTGGCGGTGATGGCGGCGGCTCATTTCCTCCGGCTGCGTAACGAACGACCCGACCCCACCGCCATGCCCTACCTGCGCTCGGTCATGGGGCGCAACCTCAATATCCCCTCACGGAAGATAAAGCAGGTGGCGCAACTGACGGCAACGCTGGCCACCACGGGCTGCATGGCGCCGCTGAGCACCAAACTGCCGACAGACAGACGACGGGCAAGGAAAAGCAGCCTGCCGGAGGCCGAAAGCATCAGCGGTCAGCCTGCGCCAACGCAAATCTAGAAATTCTAGCCCAGCCCCACCCTCTCCCCCGACACCCCTATACACCTATATCTATGCTACCTCAAAAAGAACGCGAACAAATCATCGGTTTGGTTCACCAACAGGTGGTGCCCGCCATCGGCTGTACCGAACCCATCTGCGTCGCGCTGGCCGTGGCCCGCAGTCGCGAAGTGCTGGAATGCGTGCCGGCAAAAATAGAAGCACGCCTCAGTGCGAACATCATCAAGAACGCCATGGGCGTCGGCATCCCGGGAACGGGCATGGTGGGACTCCCCATCGCCATCGCTCTGGGCGCCCTGTACGGACGGTCGTGCCTCGAACTGGAGGTGCTGCGCGACTGCCCGGCCGGGGCCGTCGAAGAAGGGAAAAGTTATATCCAGCGCGGCGCCATACACATCACGCTGGCCGAGGATGCACCGGACAAACTCTATGTCGATATCACCAGTACGGCACCGGACGGCACGACGGCGCGCGTGGTCATCAGCGGACACCACACACACTTCTCGCGTATCGAACGCAACGGCGAAGTGCTGCTGGACAATGCCGACTGCGCTGCCGACAGCGGCGACGACGGCATGGACAACGCCCTGACGCTGACGCTAAAAAAGGTCTATGACTTCGCCACCACCACGCCGCTGGAGGAGATTGAGTTTATCAACGAGGCGGCAAAGCTCAACCGCGACGCGGCGCGCCGCTCGCTCGAGGGCAACTACGGCCACTGCCTGGGTAAGGCGCTCAGTCGTCCCCTCGGACGCGGCATCATGGGCGAGAGCATCTTCTCGCACATTCTCTCCTCAACGAGCTGTGCCTGCGACGCCCGTATGGCGGGGGCGATGATTCCCGTGATGAGCAACTCGGGCTCGGGCAACCAGGGCATCTGTGCCACCAACCCCGTGGTGGTCTTCGCCGAAGAGAACCACAACACGGCGGAAGAACTGACGCGCGCACTCATGCTCAGCCACCTCACGGCCATCTATATCAAGCAAAACCTGGGTGCGCTGTCGGCGCTCTGCGGCTGCATCGTGGCATCGACGGGCTCCAGCTGCGGCATCACGCTGCTCATGGGCGGCGGATTCGAACAGGTAGCGGCTTCGGTGAAGAATATGGTGGCCAACTTGACGGGCATGATATGCGACGGCGCCAAACCGAGTTGCGCGCTCAAACTCACCACGGGCGTCAGCACCGCAGTGCTCTCGGCCATGCTGGCCATGCAGGGCAACTGCGTCAGCTCGGTAGAGGGCATCGTGGACGAGGACGTGGACCGCACCATACGCAACCTGGTGTCGATCGGCGCCGAAGCCATGAACGAGACGGACCGGCAGGTGCTGGACATCATGACGCACAAAGCCTGATAACCTATGCCCGACATAAAAATCAGCATCATCACCGTCAGCTACAACGACTGCGAAGGTCTGCGCCGCACCATGGACTCCGTGGCGCAACAGACGGCCGTGCGCGGCGCCGACTACGAATATATCGTCATCGACGGCGGCAGCACCGACGGCAGCGCCGAACTCCTCAAAAGCCGCAGCGACGAGGTGGACGCGCTGGTCAGCGAACCGGACCGGGGCATCTACTACGCCATGAACAAGGGCATCGCCCTGGCGCACGGCACGTTCTGCAACTTCATGAACGCGGGCGATACCTTCGCCGACGCAGGCACCGTGGCAAAGGTGGCGGCACAACTGGCGGACAAGGACTATTATATCGGGCACCAACTCAACCTGCCGCCGCACAAGAAGTTTATCAAAGCTCCGAAGCAGATTACGGCCACGCAACTGGCGGCTAAGGCGCTGACACATCAGGCCACATTCATCCGAACATCCCTACTCAAGGCGAGGCCGTATCAGGTGGAATACCACATCCTGGCCGACTGGGAACAGATGCTCTACGAACTCATCCTGCACAACGCCTCGTACGAACGCCTCGACTTCACCGTGGCCCACTTCGACACCACAGGTCTCTCGTCACAGTCGGGCAGGGATGGCCGTTACGGCGAGGAGCAGCGACGCATGCTTCACACCCTCTTCGGCCCACGCCTGGCGCAGGCTCTCATCGGCAAGGACCGAACGGAGCGCAAGATGCTGCACGCCATCAGCAAACAGGACGCGTGGGAGCGCGACATGAAACTGCTGCGCAACTTGCTCAAAGTCCTACCCAAAGACCTCTGGCACAAAATCACGGGCAAAGGACGGAAGGGCTAAACACAACCATTGCGGGCATGACGCTGTTCTCTATGCGTCATGCCCGCAATGCTTTCTCAAAGAAGGGGAATATACTGGCTCAAGGCTGACGGCGCAACCACGCCTGCCGCTGCGGCTCGGCCATCTTCTCAATGGCATAGCGCAGGGTGGTGCGCGACATCTGGCTGTAACGGCGCTCCAGATAGTCCTCCAGCACGGCCATATCCACCTTCCCCACCTCGCGCAGCATCCAGCCGACGGCCTTGTGGATAAGGTCGTGGGGATGGGCCAGCAGGCGCTCGGCTATGCGCAACGCATCTTCAAACTGCCCATGGCGGATGAGCATCCAGTTGGTCACCATGGCGATACGCTGTTCCCAGAGATTGTCGCTCTCGGCCAGACGGTCCAGAATGCCGCGGTCGGGCATCGTGCCGTCGGCCTGCGGATAGAGCAGCCAGTAGCCCAGAATCTTGGGGCAGGTCATATCCACCAAGTCCCAGTTGTTGGCCTGCCGCGCATGGCGCAGATAAAACTGGGCCAGTTCGTTGCGCCGCGCCGCCATCGCCTCAGTATGTCGCCGCGCCGTGGGCAACACGCGCCGCATCTCCTCCACAATGAGCAGGAAACCGCAAAGCCGCACCTCATGCCAAGGCGACGCGATGAGCCGCTCCACCTCGCTGAGTGCCACCCGCCCGCGCACCTCACGCACCACCATCCTCGTCTGTGGGCACTTCAGACCGAGAAAGCGGTCGCCCTCGCCATAGTCGCCGGCACCTGTCTTGAAGAAGCGCATCAGGGCGTCGCGCTGCCGCTCGTCCTGCAACTGCTGCAACGCCTGAATGATGTCGTCGGCAGTATATTCAAAAGGAGTAGTCATCCTCTACGCTGTGTTTGTTTTTCATTATTTACAATTAACTTCGCGCTATACGTTCGCACAGGAGCGCCCCACCCTTTCGCGCTCCCACTGCAACAGAAGGCGCTGGCGCTCCACTCCACCGGCATAGCCGATCAGACGACCACCGACACCCACTACACGGTGGCAGGGTAGCACAAGAAGGAGCGGGTTGCACGCCAAGGCATGGCCGACAGCCTGAGCAGAGAACCGCGGGACGCCACACATGGCAGCCACCCGAGCGGCCAGTTCGCCATAAGTGATGGTCTGCCCATATGGGACGAGGCTCAATTGCTGCCACACGCTTGTCTGGAAAGACGTCCCCTCAAGGCGAAACGGCGGCAGGCTCGGGAAAGGCGCCACTACGCTGGAAAACGGTCGATAAAAGCCGGCCTGCCGGCCGGCGAAATAGGCATCGAGCCACAGCCGTGCTGCGCCAAGCACCGGCGCATCTTCGCCGCCGTCAATAGCCTGCCCAAACTTTCCCAAGGCATTATTAACTCCGGGATGATCTTCAAACCATAGGCCATACAGCGCTTTATGGTCAGAAAGAAGCACCAAGCGCCCCAACAGCGACACATACACGTTCCTGTAATACATGGTATCAATGTATAGCTTCTAGAACTTCTAGAGATTCTAGAAAACCTAGAAAATCTAGAACATCTAGAGCATCTAGAGATTCTAGAAAAAAGCGAAGTCCCTTCCTCACGATGTGTGGGGAAGGGACTTCGGGTAAAGGT
>CAMGHE010000068.1 GCA_946055775.1 uncultured Bacteroidales bacterium | reverse complement strand
TTGCCTCCGAGCAGATGTGGCAGGCCGTGCGCCGGCTGTGCGAGAAAAAGCCCGTTGTGGTATCGATGGGCGGCATGGCGGCATCGGGCGGCTACTATATGGCCTGTGCGGCCGACTACATCGTGGCCGACCCCACCACGCTGACGGGCAGCATCGGTATCTTCGGCATGATTCCCGACATGACGGGACTGCTGACGGACAAACTCGGTCTGCACTTCGATGTGGTCAAGACCAACGAGGCGTCCGACTTCGGCGCTCTGGGCCGGCCGCTCAACGCTCAGGAGTGTCAGACGATGCAGGCCTACGTCGATCGCGGCTACCGCCTGTTCCTCGAACGTGTGGCCGAAGGGCGACAGATGCCCACCGACAGCGTAGCCGCCATCGCCGAAGGCCGCGTATGGACGGGCCGGCAGGCGCTGCAGCGCAAACTGGTGGACCGTCTGGGTACGCTGCAAGATGCGGTAAACGAAGCCGCACGCCGCGCCGACCTCGGCACCTATGCCACGGTGGCCTATCCCGAACCCGTCGATTGGTTCGAACGCCTCCTCGAAGGCGAGAAGAGCGACTATATGGAGCGCCGCCTGCAGAGCACGCTGGGCGAATGGTACCGCCCGCTGCGCTTCGCCGCCACCCTTGAGGGACGCGACTGCCTGCAGGCCCGTATGCCGTTTGAACCTAACATGAACCACTGACGCCCATGCTGCGCTACCTACTCCTGCCGCTGGCCTGGCTCTTCGATGGGGTGACGCGGCTGCGCAATATGGCCTTCGATCGCGGCTGGCTGCGTATGCGCCGCTACGACGTGCCAACCATCGCAGTGGGCAACCTGTCGGTAGGGGGTACGGGCAAGACACCGCATACCGAGATGCTGCTGGCCATGCTGACGCCACATTGGCGCACGGCCATGCTCAGCCGCGGCTACGGTCGCCGGACGCGCGGCTTTGTCCGGGCCGACGAAGGACGGAGCGCGCAAGAGGTGGGCGACGAGCCCTGGCAGATGGCCCGCAAGTTTCCCACGGTGCAGGTGTGTGTCTGCGAAGACCGCTGCGAGGGCATCGACCGCATGATGCGGGAGGAAGCGCCGCCGCAGGTCATCGTTCTGGACGACGCCTACCAGCACCGCCATGTACGCGCCGGCCGCTATATCCTGCTCACCGACTATGCACGTCGCTATTCGCACGACTTGCTGCTGCCGGCAGGACGCCTGCGCGAAAGCCGGCGCGGGGCACGGCGGGCCGACATCATCATCGTCACGAAATGCCCGCCCGACCTCACGGCAGAGGCTTTCGCCGGCATACGCGACGAACTGCGTCCGTTGCCGCACCAGCACGTCATGGCCTCGACCTTGGCCTACGACACGCCACACCGCCTCTTCGCCGCAACGGAAGACGGGCAGGCTGCGTTATCCACAGATACCCGTCTGCTGGTCGTCACGGGTATCGCGCACCCTGAGCCGTTGCTCAACCACCTCGCCGCGCAGGGCTTCGACACCACGCCGATGACTTTTGCCGACCACCACGACTTCACCGACAGCCAACTGGTACGCATGGACGCCTGGCTGGCAAGTCAGGGCGAGGCAGCGGCCATCCTAACCACCGAGAAAGACGCCGCACGTTTCATGGCCCACGCCGCTACGCTCACGCCACGTCTGCGACAGGCCCTATGGGTGCAGGGCATACGTCCGCGTCTGCTCTTTGGAAAAGAAAAAGATTTACACCACCTCATCCTACAATATGTTACAGAAAATCAAAGAAACCGCTGAATGGCTGAAAGCGCACACCGCTCTGCGCCCCGAGATGGCCATCATCCTGGGTACAGGTCTGGGCCGTCTGGCCGAAGAGATAGAAGTTGTTGACGCCATTCCCTATACTGCCATTCCCCACTTCCCCGTCTCGACCGTGGAGGGCCATCAGGGGCGTCTGCTCTTCGGACGCTTGGGAAACAAGGAGGTGCTGGCCATGCAGGGCCGCTTCCACTACTATGAGGGCTACTCCATGAAGGAGGTGACCTATCCTGAGCGCGTGATGTACGAACTGGGCATCCGCGTGCTCTGTGTCAGCAACGCCGCCGGCGGCATGAACCCCGACTTCCGCATCGGCGACATCATGCTCATCCGCGACCATATCAACTTTTTCCCCGAACACCCGCTGCACGGCCCCAACTTCCCCACGGGACCACGCTTCCCCGACATGTCGCAGGCGTACGACCGCGAAATGCTGACACTGGCTCGCCAGATTGCTCAGGAGAAGGGCATACGCGTCGTGGAGGGTGTATATCTCGGCACGCAGGGGCCAACCTTTGAGACGCCGTCTGAGTATAAGATGTTCCACATTCTCGGTGCCGACGCCGTGGGCATGAGCACCGTGCCCGAGGTAATTGTGGCCCGCCACTGCGGCATGCGCGTGTTGGGCATCAGCATCATCACCGATCTGGGCGTAGAAGACAAGATTGTCGAGGTCACGCACGAGGACGTGCAGAAGGCTGCCGACGCCGTACAGCCGCTCATGGCCGACATCTTCCGCGAAGTCATCCGCCGCATATCCTAACCATACAGGGTGGAGCCGATGGTCCAACTCGACCACGGCCCCACCCTTTTTCTTTCCTCACTGCCCCACACTTACCATGAAACTGAAGATTTCTCCCAACGCCTTCTCCTCCCTGTCGTCACCGGGTACGCTGGGCCTGATTATGGGTCTCACGGCCGCCATTTGCTACGGTTTCATCCCGACGTTCACCCTGCCCCTCCGCCCAGATGCCGAAGCGGGCTATGCGGGCCTGTCGGACCTCTCCATCCTGTTCTACCGCTTCATGAGCGCCTCGGTCATCATCGCCTTGCTGATGATGATCAAGCGTAAATCGTTCCGCATCACGCGCGGCGAACTGGTCACGCTGACCTATCTGGCCTTTCTCTCTGATGGGGCGGCGCTATTCCTGCTCGCTGGCTATGAATTTATGCCGTCGGGCGTAGCGACGACCATCCACTTCATGTACCCCGTGGCCACAGCCATCCTCATGATGGCCTTCTACCACGAGTCGCGCCGCCTATCTACCATCCTGGCGGTGTGCATGGCCGTGCTGGGCGTCGGTGCCCTGTCGTGGCCCACGGGCGGCGTCGAGATCAACCCGCGCGGCGTGGGCCTCGAACTGATTTCGGCCATCTGCTTCGCCCTGTACCTCATCCGTCTGAACCGCTCGCGTGTGGCCCAGATGGACGACATGAAACTGACCTTCTACGTCGTGTTTATCGGTGCCATCATCTTCGGCTGCGAAGCCTTCCGGCAGGAAGACTTCCAACTTATCTCGTCCACGTCCGAGGGGGTGAACCTCCTAGTGCTTGGCCTGGTGTGCACCGTCGTGACCAACCTGTGCCTGGTGGTGGCCGTCAAGAAGATTGGCTCGACGATGGCCGCCGTCCTCGGTGCTCTCGAACCGCTGACGGCCGTCATCCTCGGCGCCTGGCTGTGGCACGAGGTCATCACGTGGAACATCGTCCTAGGCATGTGCATGATTATCCCCGCTGTCATCCTGGTAATCTTTACGCGCGGCCGCTGAGCCCCGGAGAAGCCGGAAAGCCTGGATAATCCGGAAGCCCCGGGCCCTCCGACACTAACGACGCCGCCCCGCGCAGCCATTGGGCTGTGCGGGGCGGCGTTCATATTATGACGCGGCAGCAGGGCCGCTGTCGGGGTCAGCGCATGATGGTGGCCTCGCGGTCGGGGCCTACGGAGAGGATGGTGATGGGCGTGCCCGTGGCCTTCTCGATATAGGCCACATAGTCCTTGAAGGTCTGGGGCAGGGCCTCCTCCGTGCGGATGTCGGTCAGCGGCGTGTTCCAGCCCGGCAGGTCTTCATAGACGGCCTCCCAGCCCTCGGTGTCGTAGGGCATCTCGGTGGTCACCTCGTCGCCCTTGCGGTAGGCGGTGCATACGCGGATGGTCTCGAAGGTGTCGAGCACGTCGCTCTTCATCATCACCAGGTCTGTCACGCCATTGATCATGATGGCGTAGCGCAGAGCCACGAGGTCCAGCCAGCCGCAGCGGCGGTTACGGCCCGTCACGGCGCCATATTCGTTGCCAATGTGGCGGATGGTGTCGCCCGTCTCGTCAAAGAGTTCTACGGGGAAGGGACCCGAGCCCACGCGTGTGCTGTACGCCTTGAAGATGCCATAGACGCGGCGGATGGCGTTGGGCGCCACACCCAAGCCCGTGCACACGCCGCCTGCCGTCGTGCTGGACGACGAGACGAAGGGGTAGGTGCCGTGGTCGATGTCGAGGAGGGAGCCCTGTGCGCCTTCGGCCAGCACGCTCTTGCCCTCGGCCAGGGCGCGGTTGATTTCCTGCTCGGTGTTGCTCAGGTGGAACTTGCGCATGTATTCCACGCCCTCCATCCATTTCTTCTCCTCTTCGGTGATATCGAAGTCGGTGAAGCCCAGGTCGGCGAGAATCTGGAGGTGGCGTGCCTTGAGCGCCTCATATTTGGGGGCGAAGTCGTTCTCGATGTCGCCCACGCGCAGGCCGATGCGTGCGGCCTTGTCGCTGTAGGTAGGACCGATGCCCTTGCCCGTGGTGCCCACCTTGCTCTTGCCCTTGGCAGCCTCGTAGGCACGGTCGAGCACGCGGTGTGTGGGCAGGATGAGGTGTGCGCGGCGACTGATGTGCAGGCGTTCCGTCAGTTGATAGCCGGCAGCCTCCAGTTCGCGGGCCTCGGCCATGAACAGGTCGGGAGCCACGACGCAGCCGTTGCCGATGATGTTAATTTTGTTCTCGTCGAAGATGCCCGAGGGGATGGAGCGGAGCACAAACTTCTTGCCGTCGAAGATGATGGTGTGTCCGGCATTCGGGCCGCCGGCGAAGCGGGCCACGACGTCATAGTGCGGGGTGAAGAAGTCCACCACCTTACCTTTGCCCTCGTCGCCGAAAACGATGCCGAGGAGGGCGTCAACTTGTCCTTTGCTCATATTGGATAGTGTTGTTTTATTTCTATTGCTATATGGTTCTGCGGTGTGCCCGCGGCATGGTGCTGCCGGCAGCGCACATCAATAAGGGCGTGCCGTCGCACCCCCTTCTGCCGACAAAGGTAGCATTTATTTTTTGTGCGCCAGGCTCTTTCGCCTGTTTTTTGCGTTTTAGGCCGCTTACGCCGCCTTCCAGAATCGCATGGCGGGATGAGCGGCGCCCTTGCGCCCGATGATGTTCAGGCGATAACTGCCGGGCGCCAGAGCACTCACCACGACGTTTTGGGCGCGTGGCAGACGGCACACCTCGCGGCCGGCGGCGTCGGTAATCTGCAACCAGAGGCCGTCGGACAGACCGTCGGGCAGGGTCAGGGTGTCCGTCACCACGATGGTCGCCGCCGCCTGCTGCTCGCCGCCAAGGCGCTGGCTGTTCACCCCTTCCACCACGGCGCTCTCGTTGCCGTAGGCGTCGGTGGCGCACACGGCATAGCGGGCATGGCGGTCGCGCGGCAGGGCCGGCGTCAGACTGTACGTCGTCTGCCGCAGACCGTGCGCCACCCTTTCGGGCTGCGCCGTGCTGTCGGTCGGCAGGCGGTAGATGGTGTAGGTCACGGGCGTATCGTCCTGCACCGGCGCCCAACGGAAGTGGAGCGTCGGACCTTCAAGGTGCACCTTCACCTGCGGCGTGGCGGGCGCGATGCTGTCGGCCCAGGTCATGGCCGGCGGCAGCACGGGCGTGCGCTGGAAGGCGTTTTGCAGGTAATCGAGCAGGCCCTTGGTGTTGTCCGTGAGGAAGCGGCTGCGGTAGTAGGCCACGCCGCCCATGCCCAGGGTGCGCACCACATTGAGTTGGCGGGTGATGGTTGTCAGGTCCCAGTCTTTCTCGCGCGGACTTAGGCAGTATATGCCCAGTCCGGGCGCCACCACGCGGCCGTGGGCATTCTCTTGCCAGTCGGCAGCGAAGGGGTAGAAGTGTTGGCCGTCGAAGTACATCATTGGCAGGAGCCAGTCCATCCATCCGCGGGCCAGCCATTTCTGCGCATCCTGGTTGACGGCGTCGCGGGCGTTCCATCCATAACTGCTCTGGCGCGGCAGGTCGGCATACTTTCCCACGGGCGAACAACTCATCACCAGCCAGGGCCGGACGCTCTTGACCGCACGACTGACGGTCTCCACCACGCGGTCCACATTGGCCGTGCGCCAGGCCGCCAGACTCTTCCCCTGTCCGTAGCGGCGGTAGGTGGCGCGGTCGTCCCAGGCGATGCCCTTTTCTGGATAGCGGATATAGTCGAGGTGGATGCCGTCCACGTCGTAGCGACTGACTATCTCGGTGCAGAGCGTCGCGAGATAGTCGGCCGTGGCCGGCACGCCGGGGTCCATCATCCATTTGTCGCCCGAGCGGCGGCACAGTTCGGGATGCTTGGCGGGCAGCGCACTGCGTCCCTGCTGCCGCGCCTGCGCCACCGAACAGATGGGGAAGGCCACCACCCAGGCGTGCACCTGCATGCCGCGGGCGTGGCAGGCTTCGATGGCGAAGGCCAGGGCGTCGTAGCCCGGCGAGCGCCCGTAGGTGCCGCTGAGACATTCGTCCCACGGTTCGAGAGCCGAAGGGTAGATGGTGGTCGAGCGGACGCGCGTCTGCAGCATGACGGTGTTGATGCCCGCCTGCTGCAGGGCGTCGAGCGTGCGCAGCAGTTCGTCCTTCTGGCGCTGCCGCCGTTCGTCGCTGTTGGCCTTGGTGCGTGGCCAGTCGAGCCCCATGAGCGTGGTGAGCCATACGGCGCGCACCTCGCGCTGCGGCGCGGGCAGGGCCGGCATCATGCGATATTGGGCCGCCGCGACAAGCGGAGCCAGGACGGAGAGGAGGAAGATCAGGAAACGGTGCGACAGACGCATAGATAAAAGCGTTAAGAACGTTAAGAACGTTAAGAACGAAAAGAACGTTAAGAACAAAAAAGACCGCAATCACATAAGAGCCACCCTAAGCATGCACCGTCTCAGCGCGACGTCTGCCGGTACATGTCGTTGAGTGCCGCCCTCGGCATACCGTACTTGACGGCAGCGTCGAGGTCGCGTCGCGCCGCCGCCTTCTGCCCCATCTTGAGATAGAGCGCCGCGCGGTCGCGGTAGAGGTAGGCGTCGTCGGGCGTCAGGCGCAGCGCCGCGGCATAGTCGTCGATGGCCGCCTCCGTCCGCCCCATGGCGTCGAGCAACTGTGCGCGTGCCGTGAAGCCCTCCGCCATCTCGGGATGTGCGGCCACGAAGGTCGTCAGGAGGTCCAGTGCCGCCTGCCGCTGCCCCATGTCGTCCAGCAGGCGGGCCTTCATCAGCGCCGCGGCCGTATTTTCGGGGTCCTCGCGCAGGATGGTCTCGATGTCCTCCATCGCCAGATCGGGATGGTGCCCCTTAGCCTGTATGGCGGCGCGCAGGAAGAGCAGACGTGTGCGCTCTTCGGCGGTGGGGTTGAGGCGCAGGATGGCGGCACAGTCTTCCGCCGCCGCCGTGAGCGACCCCAGTTCGTAGTAGCACACCGCGCGGTGGTAGCGCGAGGGGAGGTAGTCGTGATGCCCGGCCAGCACATCGGTATAGAGCGTCACCGCCTGCCGCCAGTCGTTGTGCGCCAGGGCGATGTCGCCCAGATGGTGCTTGAGCAGGTAGTTTCCCGGTGCGTCGGGCCGCAGTTTCAGCGCCTGATGCAGGCGGCTCTCGGCCTCCCGCAGCGAGTCGGCCGCCATGGCGTTGAGGGCGCGGCGCACATGGTCGATGTAGGCCAGCGAATCGGCCCGCTGGCGCTCCTTGATGCCGCGTTCTTGACTGTAGTCGTCCGCCGTCTTGGGGCGCACCTGCCCCGTGTGCATGTCGATGATGGTCTGCGCCGCAGCCTGCGGGGCAGTCCACAGCAGGCCGGCCGCCACGCACAGGACGGCGAGCAGCGCAGATTGCAGCGCACGGCCGTGGTGGAGGGAAAGGGGGAAATGCCGTACCATCATTCGCCTATCGTGAAGTAGATGGTGTCGCCGTAGGCCGTGCCCATGCCGTTGCGGGCGTAGGCCAGGGCATAGTAGCGGCCGGCATCGAGGCGGCCCGTCCGGCACTCGAAGATGGGCACTTCGAGCGTGGCGGCCTCGTCGGCCTTGAGGGTGACGCGCAGGGTGTCGTTGCCGTAGAAGAAGCCGCACTCCCTGATGCGGCTGTTGTGCGAGGTGAGCACCTCGCCGCGCAGCACGACGCTGTCGGCCGTCACGGTGTAGGAACGTGTGGCCACGGTGGGCTCCAGGGGCTGTTCGCCGGCGCGGTCTTCACCGCTGCAGGCGGCTGTCGCCGTCAGGGCCGCTGCGGCCCAAAGCATGTGGGTCAGAAATCTCATCGTTGGGGAATGGGGAGAGGAAAAGGGGTTGGAAAATGAAAGAGCGGCGCATCAGAGGCCGGACGTGGCGTCGCCCCCTCCGGGCGTCGGGGCCATCCGCAGCAGCCACACGCGGATCGTGGCCTCGGTGATGGCGGCGCGGCGTGCCGCGCGTTGTCCCACGAGCCACAGCAGGTCGTCGCCGTCGGCCACCACCGTCTGCCATTCGCGCTCCAGACGGGAGACGTGGCGGTCGGTCAGATAGTCGCTCACCAAGCGTGTGCCCTGCGCGCCATAGGGTGCGAAGCGCTCGCCCGGTGCCACGCGGCGGTATTCGGGCGCCGCCCCTGTGCGGTCGGCATCCAGCGCCACGCTGTCCGTGCCGCGGGGTATGGCCTCGAGGTCCTGACGGTCCATGAGCGTCAGCGTCAGCGTCATGCCGTCGGGCAGGGCGATTTGCGTTTCGTAGGTCCCGCCGGCCTCGGCGCACTGACGCAGGGCGTCTAAGGGCAGGGGCACGGGGGCGAAGGCCGTGGGGCGGCGCACCACCTCCAGGCGGCCACGGTAGGGAGCGGCCTGCCATTCAGGGGCCTGGAAGCAGGCGCGTGGCCCGAGCGAGGCCAGCGGGTGCATGGCGGCCACGTCGGCCGCCGTGAATCCGAAGCGGGTGGCCAGGGCGTCGCGCAGACTGCCCGTGGCCAGCGTCGCGGCGCCGAAGGCCCACCCGTGGGGCAAGGGTTCGGCATGGGCAGTGAGCAGGGTGGCCTGCTCGCGGTCGTAGGCCGCGGCGGCATGGGCCAGACGGCGCATGTCGGCGCGCAGCGTGCGGCGCACGGCGGGGTTGAGCGTCTCGAACAGGGGCAGCACGAGGTGGCGCACGAGGTTGCGCTTATAGGCGGTGTCGGCATTACTGCTGTCGGTGACGTAGTCCTGCCCGCGGGCGGCAAGATAGGCCAGAATGTCGGCGCGCGTGGCGTCGAGCAGGGGGCGCACCACGCCGGGACGGGCATAGACCATGCCGGTCAGGCCGTGGATGCCGGTGCCGCGCACCAGATTGAGGAGCATGGTCTCCACGTCGTCGTCCATGTGGTGGGCCACGCAGACGGCGCTCAGGTCATGCCGGCGCAGCAGGTCGTCGAACCATGCGTAGCGCAGGCGGCGGGCGGCCATCTCGATGCTCTCGCCATGACTGCGGGCCTCGGCACGGGTGTCGAAGCGCACGGTGTGGAGCCGCACGCCGAGGCGTCCGCACAGGTCGGCGGCAAAGCGGGCATCGCGGTCGCTCTCCTCGCCGCGCAGGCCGAAGTGGCAGTGGGCGGCCTCTATGCGGTAGCCGGCCTCGTGCATGAGCAGCAGCAGGGCCACGGAATCGGCGCCGCCGCTCAGGGCTACCAGATAGCCATGGGCGGCGTCGAGCAGACCGTGGGCGGCCACGGTTCGGGCGAAGAGGGCGGGCAGGGCGGGAGGCATGGGCGGGCGATGCGGGAAGGGTGCAGGGGTGGGTCAGTAGGAGGCTGTCGCCTCGTGGCCGCGCTGACGCAGCAGGTTGACGATGCGGTCCAGGTCGTCGTGCGTGGCCTTCTGCAGGTGGTGGCAGGGGGTCTCGCGGTCGATGGTATAGACCATGACGCGCTGGGGCTGTATCCGGTCGATGGCGTCGAGCCAGGGCATGACGTAGGCGTCGCCGGTGTTATCGACGTCGTGTCCCTCGTCGTCAGTGCCCTTGAGGAACATGCTCTGCACGATGACGTGGCCGTTGTAAGCGCAGAGGGCCTCGACCACGCGCTCCACGTCGTAGGCGCCAGTGGGGCGATCGACGCGCTGGATAAAGTCGGCGTTGACGGTGTCGAGTTTGAGGATATTGTCGTCCACGCGCATCAGGGCCTCGCGCACCTCGTGGCGGTGGCATAGGGTGGCGTTGCTCAGCACGCTGACGCGGGCCTCAGGACAGTGGGCGTCACGCAGCCGCAGGGTGTCGTCGATGATGGCGGCGAAGTCGGGATGGGCGGTGGGCTCGCCGTTACCGGCAAAGGTCAGCACATCGGGCACGCGGCCGTCGGCCACCATCTGCCGCAGTTGGCGCTCCAGCGCCTCGGCTACCTGTTGGCGCGTGGGGCGCGGGGCATGGGGCCGGTGGTCGCTGTTGTAGCCACACTCGCAGTAGATGCAGTCGAAGGTGCACACCTTGCCGTCCTTGGGCATGAGATTGATGCCCAAGGACAGACCGAGCCTGCGACTGTGCACAGGCCCGAATATGGGAGAGGGATAGATGACGGTGGACATACGCTTACGGTGTATTCTTTTCTCTGCAAAGTTACTATGCCCCCGCCGATGGGCAAAGCACGGAGTAGTTTTTTTGATTTCCTAACGTTTGACGATTACGCCCGAGCCCGATGAGGGGTGCCGTAATTTCTACAAACTTTTGACGAAGGACGAGGACGTAAATTTTATAAAAGTTTAACGGTGAGGCGGTGCAAAGTAACTACTCAGCTATGCAGGGATGAGGGAATTTGACGGCAGTCGAAGCCAT
>CAMGHE010000067.1 GCA_946055775.1 uncultured Bacteroidales bacterium | reverse complement strand
TTGGTCTGACAGACCAACCTCGTCAGTGTGCCCTTATTATAGCTGAGTAGTTACCTCGGTGGCTTCCGGCCGTTAAACATTCTTAATTCTTTCAGCCCTTAAAACGGCCGATGATAGGAAACTCGTGTGCAAAACGTGAAGCGAAGGTCCCCGATGGATTATATTATGGGGGTCTTGTTGTCGTGTATGATGGTTGAAGGACAACATAGGCCAGAGGGTCTCCCGGTTCTCCCCTCCCTGCTCCCCGCTCCCCGTGAGGGGCGCGGCTAAGTTTTCTGCGCGGCGAGACAGAACGTAACGCGAAAAATTGCTACCTTTGCAGAATAAACTGCCTTGCCAGTTGCAGAGCCTTGGCGCGGACCGCCGCCGCCGGGACATCGCGGGCGTCAGGCAGCCCCCTACCTATACAATGAAGACTATGGGCAAAACCATTGCATTAGCCAACCAGAAAGGCGGCGTGGGCAAGACCACCACGGCGATGAACCTGGCGGCCTCACTGGCCACCCTCGAAAAGAAAGTGCTCCTCATTGATGCCGACCCGCAGGCCAACGCCTCGTCGGGCCTGGGCGTAGATGTAAGCCGCATAGACAGTTCGGTGTACGACTGTCTGGTGGGTCAGGCCGACCTGCGCGAAAGCATCTACACCACCGACATTGAGCGACTCGACATCGTGCCCTCACACATCAACCTGGTCGGTGCTGAGATGGAGATGATCAACCTGCCACGGCGCGAGTATATCATGCGCCAAATGCTGGAGACCATGAAAGCCGAGTACGACTACATCCTCATCGACTGCTCACCCTCGCTCGGCCTCATCACCGTCAATGCCCTGACGGCGGCCGACTCGGTCATCATCCCCGTACAGTGCGAGTATTTCGCCCTCGAGGGCATCAGCAAACTGCTCAACACCATCAAACTCATCAAGATGAAGCTCAACCCCGATCTGGAGATTGAGGGTTTTCTGCTCACGATGTACGACTCGCGCCTGCGCCTAGCCAACCAGATATACGACGAGGTGAAGCGCCACTTCCAGGAGCTGGTGTTCCACACCGTCATCCAGCGCAACGTCAAGCTCTCCGAGGCCCCCAGCCACGGTCTGCCCGCCATTCTCTACGATGCCGTATCGACCGGCGCCAAGAACCATCTGGCCCTGGCCAAAGAAATCATCACCAAGAATGCCAAGAACGCCAAGGCCGCCGCGGCCAAGGCATAGCCCCACCATATTCCTCACCCCCGTATGCCCGTACAGAAGAAATATCCCGCCCTGGGCCGTGGCCTCGACGCCCTCATTTCTACCGAAGAGGTGCTTACGCAAGGCTCGTCGTCGGTAGGCGAGGTGGCCATCAGCCGCATCGTGGCCAACCCCGGTCAGCCACGACGCGAGTTTGACCCCGCCGCCCTCAGCGAACTGGCCGACAGCATTCGCCAGATAGGCATCATCCAGCCCATCACCCTGCGCGACATGGGCGACGGCACCTACCAGATTATCGCCGGCGAACGCCGCTGGCGAGCCGCCCAACAGGCCGGCCTGACCACCGTGCCCGCCTACATCCGCACCGCCGACGACGAGAAGATGATGCAGATGGCCCTGGTGGAGAACATCCAGCGCGAAGACCTCAACGCCATAGAGATAGCCCTGGCCTACCAAAGCCTCATCGAGCGCTACGGCCTGACGCAAGACCGCCTGAGCGAGATGGTGGGAAAGAACCGCGCCACCGTGGCCAACTACCTGCGCCTGCTCAAACTGCCCGCACAGGTGCAGGTGGCCCTGCAAAACAAAGAAATGGACCAGGGACACGCCCGCGCCCTGCTCGGCCTGTCGCAACCCTCGCTCCAGGTACGCCTGTTCAACGAAATCAAGGAGCAAGGCTACTCCGTGCGCCAGGTAGAGGAGATGGTCAAGGACCTCAACAGCGGCGAGACCGTCAAGAGCGGACGACGCAGCCTGACCGACCGCTCGGCCCGACGTCTGCCCGAAGAGTATAACATGCTCAAAGACCGCCTGGCCGGCTTCTTCGGCACCAAGGTGCAGATGACCTGCTCGGCACAGGGCAAGGGCAAGATTTCCATCACGTTCACCAGCGAGGAGGAACTGGAACGCCTGGTTTCCCTCTTTGACAAGTTGAAAGGATGACGCGACGCTTGCGGACAATGGCCCTGGCGGCCTATGCGATAGTGCTGGCGCTGCTGCCCCATACCCTCCGGGCGGCGGACGGCCTTCCCGTGCCGCCCGACAGCGTGGTGCGCTCAGACAGCCTCGGGCTGAACCAGCGCTTCCTGCCCGCCGACACCCTGCGCCGCCTGGCCCGCCCCGAATGGCGCGCACGCACCGCCGCACGGCCGGCCGACAGCCTCGGCCCCGACAGCGTCCGCCTCGACAGCCTCGGCCCCGACAGCGTGATGGCCGCCCTGGCCGCCTATAGCGACAGCCTGACGCAGGCCACCGTCAAGGCCGAGAAGAAGAAAAAGGCGCGCGAGCGCTTCGTGCCCGACCCCAAGCGCGCCCTGTGGCTCGCCATCGTCCTGCCCGGCGGCGGACAGATATACAACCGCAAGTACTGGAAACTGCCCTTCATCTACGGCGGCTTCCTGGGGTGTACCTACGCCTTCATGTGGAACCAACAGATGTACCGCGACTACTCGCAGGCCTATCTCGACATCATGGACGACGACCCCAACACCAAGAGCTACATGGACATGCTGCCGCCGCGCTTCGACATCAGCGGGCGCGAGGAGCAGTTTAAGGCCCTTTTCAAGCGCAAGAAAGACTACTACCGCCGCTACCGCGACCTGAGTGCCTTCTGCTTTGCCGGCGTCTATCTGCTCTCCATCGTCGATGCCTACGTCGATGCCCAACTCTCGGTCTTCGACATCAACCCCGACCTGAGCCTCCGCCTCGAGCCCGCCGTCATCCCCACGGGTGGCAGTCTGGGCAGTCAGCGACGCGCCGCCTATGGCGTGGGCTGCAGCCTCCACTTCTGACCTCCGTCAGTGAGCCCCATCGGCCTGGCCTCCACAACGAAAGGCTCCCCCCCATCTCACCCTCCACCAGAATCTCACCAAACAGAACCCCATACTCTCTCACAGACGCATGAATATCAAACGGCTATTCACAGCCCTGACCCTGGCCGCCACCGTGACGGCGGCGACGGCGCAGACCGACCGCCAGGTCATCGTACACGACCAGCGTCTGGCCTCGGAAGAGGTCATCGACCTGCCCGAAGCCATGACCGCCAACCTCGACTCGCTGCTCGACGAGTGGCACGCCAAGAAATACCTCTTCCCCGACACCACCTGTGTCGATCCCGACTTCAACCCGCCCTTCCCCGACTCGGTCTATCAGGAGCGGCTGGCACGCATCCCCGCCGTGATGGAGATGCCCTACAACGAGGTGGTGCGCACCTTCATCGACCAGTATAGCGGCCGCCTGCGTCGCTCCGTGTCGTATATGCTGGGGGCCGGCAACTTCTATGTGCCTATCTTCGAGGAAGCCCTCGACTACTACGACCTGCCCCTCGAACTCAAATACCTGCCCGTCATCGAGTCGGCCCTCGACCCTACGGCCACCAGTCGTGCCGGTGCCGTCGGCCTCTGGCAGTTCATGCTGGCCACGGGCAAGCGCTACGACCTGAAGGTGAACAGTCTGGTGGATGAGCGCCGCGACCCCATCAAGGCATCGTGGGCCGCCGCACGCTATCTGCGCGACCTCTATAAGATATATAACGACTGGAACCTGGTCATCGCGGCCTACAACTGCGGTCCGACCAACGTCAACAAGGCCATCCACCGCGCCGACGGCGTACACGACTACTGGGCCATCTACCCCTACCTGCCCAAAGAGACGCGCGGCTATGTGCCGGCCTTCATCGCGGCCAACTATATCATGACGTACTACTGCGACCACAACATCTGCCCCATGAAGACCCGCTGGCCCATCGCCACCGACACGGTCATGGTGTCGCGCAACCTCCACATGGACCAGGTGGCAGCCGTGTGCGGCATCGACAAGGAGGACCTGCATGCCCTCAATCCGCAGTATGTCACCGACGTCATTCCCGGACAGAGCGCCCCCTGCGCCCTGCGTATGCCCTGCGACAAAATACTGGCTTTCATCGACGCTAAAGACTCCGTCTATAACTACCGCGCCGCCGAACTGCTCACCCGCCGCGCCACCGTGGCCGTACAGCAGCCCGACCCGGCCACACAGCGCAGCACGCAGCAGAGCAGCAGAAGCAGCAGCCGTGGCAAAACCGTCACCGTACGCTCGGGCGACACCCTCAGTGCTATAGCCAAACGCAACCGTACCACCGTGGCCAAACTGCGCCGCCTCAATGGCCTGCGCAGCGACCGCCTCAAGCCCGGACAGCGCCTACGCGTCAAATAACGAAAACGACGCTACCCGCAGACCCTCCCTTCCACCATCCACCCCCTCAAACCACAACGCCATGACCGAAAACCCTGCCAAACCCCTCACCCCACAGGAGCAGGAAGACGAACGTCTCATCTCTGCGGCCTTCAACCACCTGGTGGAAACCTACTTGGCATCTAACCACCGTAAGAAGGTGGACGTCATCACCAAGGCGTTCAACTTCGCCAAACAGGCCCACAAGGGCGTGCGCCGCCTGTCGGGCGAACCCTATATCCTCCACCCCATCGCCGTGGCACAGATCGTCTGCGGCGAGATAGGCCTGGGCTCCACATCCATCTGTGCCGCACTGTTGCACGACGTCGAAGAAGACACCGACTATACCAACGAGGACCTGTGTAACCTCTTCGGAAAGAAGGTGGGCAACATCGTGGAGGGACTTACCAAAATATCGGGCGGCATCTTCGGCGAGACGGCAAGCCTACAGGCCGAGACGTTCAAAAAACTGCTGCTCACCATGAGCGACGACGTCCGCGTCATCCTCATCAAAATTGCCGACCGCCTGCACAACATGCGGACGCTCGAGAGCATGCAGCCCCGCAAGCAGTATAAAATTGCCAGCGAAACCATCTATATCTTCGCCCCCATCGCCGACCGCCTCGGCCTGAACAAAATCAAGACCGAACTGGAAAACCTCAGTTTCCGCTATGAACACCCCGAAGAGTATGCCGACATCGAGCGCCAACTGGCCGAAAGCCAGCCGGAGCGCGACACCATCTTCGACAAGTTTACGCCTCCCATATGCCAGAAACTCGACGAGATGGGCGTCAACTACACCATCAAGGGCCGCGTCAAGAGCCCCTACTCCATCTGGATGAAGATGCAGAACAAGCACATCTCCTTCAACGAGGTCTATGACATCCTGGCCATACGCATCGTCTTCGTCCCCCGCGACCGCAGCGAAGAAATCGACGAATGCTACCGCATCTACGCCGCACTGACCAAAATATATACGCCACACCCCACGCGCTTCCGCGAATGGCTGGCTACACCAAAAGTCAACGGCTACCAGGCCCTGCACAACACCTTCATGAGCAAGCAGGGCAAGTGGATTGAGGTGCAGATACGCTCCGACCGCATGGACGACTGCGCCGAACAGGGGTTTGCCGCTCACTGGAAGTATAAGGACAAAAACGCGCCCTACGACGAGAACGAACTCGACCACTGGCTCAACTCTATCAAGGAAATCCTCGACGACCCGCAGCCCGACACCCTCGACCTGCTCGACACCATCAAGCTCAACCTCTACTCGAACGAGATTATGGTGTTCACTCCCAAGGGCGAACTCAAAAAAATGCCTCCCGGCTCCACCGCCCTCGATTTTGCCTTCTCGATCCACTCCTTCGTGGGCAGCCACTGCTTCGGCGCCAAGGTCAACCACCAACTCGTCCCCCTCAACTACCGTCTCAAAAGCGGCGACCAGGTGGAGGTCATCACCTCACAAAAGCAGCACGTCAGTCCGACGTGGCTCAACTTCGTCACCTCGGCCAAGGCCCGCAACAAAATTCAGGCCCTCCTGCGCCGCGACCGCCGCGAAAAAGCACGCGCCGGCGACGAGGCCATGCGCGCCTTCCTCACCAAAAACGACATCGAACCCACGCCCGTGGTGCTGGACAAACTTCTGGCGGGCCACGGCCTGAAAAACCGCGAAGAACTCTTCGTGGCCGTAGCAGAAGGACGCATCGTACCGGGTGACGACGACATCGCCTTCATCCGCAACAAGAAGGGACAGGGCAGCTGGTGGCGCCACTACATCCCCTTCATCGGGCGCGGCAAAACGGCGGCTACCACCGTCATCGGGGCCACAGACACCACCGACTTCGTGCGCAACATCAACCGCAAGCAAACCCTGCGCCTCGACGAGGAGACGCTCTCCCACTGCGTCATGGCCGACTGCTGCCGACCCATACCGGGCGACGACATCCTGGGCTACATCACCCGCCAGGGCACGCTCGAAATACACCAGCGCTCGTGCCCCGAGGCCATGAAGCACAAGACGCGATACGGCAACGACATCATCGCCTGCCAGTGGGACACCCACCGCATCATCCCCTTTGAGTGCCGACTGAGCATCACCGGCGTGGACCAGCAGGGCGTGCTCTACGCCATCGCCGACGTCCTGCACAAACAGGAAAACTGCCCCGTGCGCCGCATCACCATCGAGACACGCGACGGCATCTTCCAGGGCTACATGGACCTGGCGGTCTATGACACCGAAGACGTGCGCCGCATCAGCCGCCTGCTCTCCCAACTCGAGAGCGTCAGCCAGGCCGTCCGCGTAGAGATGGGCAGCGAGCACAGCCACCCCGACCTGCCGGCAGCCACCGACAACGCCGACAGCCTGCAGTAGCAGGGCGCCCCGGAGAACCCGGAAAGCCCCCCCACCTATTTATCCCCCTTAATCCCCATCCCTATGAGCCTTTCCAAATACGAAAGCGACATCAAGCATCTGGCCGTGCCCGCAGCGGCCGCCATAGCCCGTCTGGGCGACCTGCGCAACCTCGAAGGCATACGCCAGCGCCTCGACGACCCCGACACCACGGCCATGCTGGCCGACAAGGTGTCAGCCGGGCAGATGGAGCAGATTCGCGCCAGCCTTGAGAGCATGACCTTCACCGAAGACAGCATGACCATGGACTCGCCCGCCGGCACGCTGGCCCTGACCGTCGTCGAGCGCACCGACAACTGCGTCAAGATGGCTGCCGAGGGCGCACCCATCCCTCTCTACGTCTGGATACAGGTGGTGCCCGAAGGCGAAGCCTCGAAGATGCGCGTCACCGTCGGCGCCGACGTCAACATGTTCATGAAGCCGCTCCTGTCAAAGCCCTTGAGTCAGGCGGCAGAAGGTCTGGCCTCGGTGCTCGTCGCTGCGCTCAACCACTGACACTCCTCTACTTCATCCACCCCCGACACCATGCACAACGATCATAACGCCGCCTCACTGGGCGGTGCCAAACTGTGGGAGAAGAAGGTACGCCCCACCGAAGAGATTGACCGCTTCACCGTAGGCCACGACCGCGAACTCGACCTCTATCTGGCTCCCTACGACGTCATGGGTTCTATGGCCCACGTCACCATGCTACACACCATCGGCCTCATTGCCGACGACGAACTGCAGCCCATCCTCAACGAACTGCGCCGCATCTACGACGAGGCTGCCGCCGGACGCTTCGTCATCGAAGAGGGCATCGAGGACGTCCACTCGCAGGTCGAACTCATGCTCACCCGCACCCTGGGCGACCTGGGCAAGAAGATTCACAGCGGACGCTCACGCAACGACCAGGTGCTCGTTGACCTCAAACTCTTCACACGGGCCCGCCTGCAGCAGGTGGCCGAGGCTGTGCACCGCCTCTTCGACGAACTGCAGAAGCAGAGTGAGCGCTATGCCCACGTCCTCATGCCGGGCTACACCCACCTGCAGGTGGCCACGCCCTCGAGCTTCGGTCTGTGGTTCGGCGCCTATGCCGAGAGCCTGGCCGACGACATGCTCCTCCTCGAGGCTGCCTACCGCCTGACCAACCGCAACCCCCTCGGCTCAGCCGCCGGCTACGGCTCGTCGTTCCCCCTCAACCGCACCATGACCACGCGTCTTCTGGGCTTCGACAGCCCCGCCTACAACGTGGTCTATGCACAGATGGGACGTGGCAAAACTGAGCGCAACGTCGCTGCCGCCCTGGCTTCGGTGGCCGGCACCGTGGCCAAGATGGCCTTCGACGCCTGCCTCTACAACTCACAAAACTTCGGCTTTGTCAAACTCCCCGACGAGTGCACCACGGGCTCGAGCATCATGCCGCACAAGAAGAACCCCGACGTCTTCGAACTCATCCGCGCACGCTGCAACAAACTCCAGGCGCTGCCCGCACAGATTACGCTCATGATGAACAACCTGCCCTCGGGCTACTTCCGCGACCTGCAGGAGATCAAGGAGGTGTTCCTCCCCGCCTTCGACCAGTTGCTCAGTTGCCTGGACATGGCCACCTACATCGTAGAGCGTATGAAGGTCAACGAGCACATCCTCGACGACCCGCGCTACGACCTCATGTTCTCCGTCGAGGAGGTCAACCGCCGCGCCGCCGCCGGCACACCCTTCCGCGATGCCTACCGTCAGGTGGGTCTGGAGATTGAGGCCGGCCGCTTCACCGCCGACAAGCACGTCTGCCACACCCACGAGGGCAGCATAGGCTGCCTGTGCAACGCCGAGATTGCCGCCCTTATGCAGAGCGCCTACCAGCGCTTCGGCTTCGACCGCGTGGCACGCGCCGAGCAGGCCCTGCTCGAGGCTGCGGCCCGATAGGCACACCGGCCTCTGTCTGGCCTTCCTCACTCCAATCCATAGCATGGCATCGGCGAAGCGCCGGCCCCGCGCCGACCGCCCCTTCGCCGATGCCATGCTTCTCTATATATAATAATATAGGTATATGTCCGCCCCTACGAAGCCCATCTTGTTTCTTTTGGCCGTCCTCGCCCTCGTCCTCAGTGCCTGCAGCGATGCCGACAATCTCTATGCCACCGGCCACCGCGCCTATTTCCACTACGACCGCGTGCGCACCTTCACGCCGCTCTACACCGCCGTCAGCAATCCCGGCCAGTGGTGCACGGTCAGTCTGAGCAACGGCAAGTATGTCTTCAGGAGCAGCAGCGGCCTGAGCGCCTCCGATCCCGTCACCGAAAGCGACCGCCGCAAGGGCTACGAATGCCTGGCCGGCTTCGTCGTGGGCTGCCCCTCCGTCCCCGACCTGTCGGGCACCACGCTCGTCGCCTACGACCTGGTCTGCCGCGCCTGCTACGACGACCACAGTCTGCTGCGCGCCGTCACCTTCTCCGGCCCCGAACAGGTGCGCTGCAGCCGCTGCGGCCGCATCTACGACCTATGCAACGGCGGCCGTGCCATCAGCGGCGAGGGCGCCTACATCCTCTTCCGTTACCGCGCCACCTATGGCGACAACGCCGCCGGCACCCTCACCATCACCAACTGAGGCTCTCAAAAACTCTTCAGACTGCGGTCGGGCGTCCTGTGTCAAACTGCCCAGTGCCGCGCCAGCCTCTCACAGAGGACTACGGCATCTGCCAGACTCTAAGCGGACGATGCACATGAACAACAAAATGCTTCTGAGCACCTATAGTGAGGTGTATGTCATAGACTGCACCACCTTGATGTATCTTCAGGCTGAAGACCATTACACCCATCTCTACACCGCCCATGGCGGTCACATGCTGTTGCCCTTTGCCCTGTCGCAGGTCGTTGGCGCGCTGGCCGAGCCCGTGCACCAAGGTCTCCGCCTCTACCGCATGGGCCGCCGTAGTTTCAACGGCAATTTGCTGATAGTGTGTTAGATTCTCGCTTATGGTGCCGTCAATGGGCGGCACCTTATGGGGGATTGCCTTTTGGCGGCGGCGTTACTGCAGGCCCTCGAGGATGCGCTTGAGGACGACGGTAGCGGAGATTTCGCGGTTGGCGGCCTCGGGGATGACGAGGGAGCGGGGACCCTCGATGACGTCGTCGGTGAGGTCTTCTTCGCCAAAGCAGGAGTCATTAGCGAGCGTTAAATAGTTCGGGGGGTGAACAGACTGCGGATGATGCGGCGACGCTTCAGCCAATGCCAAATGTCCTCGAAGAACCAGCCGATGCGGGTCCAGAAGAGGGTGGGGATGCTGATATGGATAATCATGACGATGAGTAGGATGATGGCTACTCGAGTAGGATGAGTTCTGTAGTCATGCTGCTTTTTTCCTCGTTGGCGGCTTCCCTGTCTTTCGCTGCCATGAAGTCTTCAGCTTCTTGCTGCATGACAACGCCCAGGGTGTCTAAGACTGCTTTGTGGAGGTCGAAATAATACCGAACCTGTGCAGTGTCGAGTAGCGCACTGTACTTTTCGAGCGAGTCATTATAGGCTTTCTCTTGCCGCTCCAACTCCAATGCGTGCTCACTCAGCGGCACCCTGTAGATGGTCTTTTCCCTTTCCTGACAGCCGCAGAGCAGAGCAATGAAGGTGAGGGCGAGGTAAATGACGTTTTTCTTGGACGGGGACAAGCAACTTTTTCGATAACATGTCTCTTACAATTTGAATGTGAGTCTGAACATAGCAGTGCGGCCGCAGAGGCCGTAGTCGTAGGTGTAGGTATTGATGCCGTCGAAGACTGTGTATGAGTAGCTGCGCTGGTTCAGGAGGTTGGTAAGTTCCAGTCGGAGGACGCACTGCTTCCACTTGTACTGCGCGGAGGCGTTGAAGAGGGACATGCGCTTGTATTGGTCAGTGGTGATCTGGCGGCGCACATGGTCATAGTCCAGGGAGAGGTCGAGGGTGGCGATAGGAAATATGTGGATGGCACCGCTATGGGTGAGGGAGGTTACTGTGTTGCTTTCCTCGGAATAGCGGGAGCGTGACCAGCCGTAGCGGATGTCGTAGCGCAGTTCGAGCCACTGGATGGGGGTGACGGAGGCATTGCCGTGGAGGTTGTAGTTGTTCGAACGAATCTTGATGATGTTGGCAGTCCGTTCCAAGGAAGTAATGGCCTGCTCACTGTCGCCGAAACCATAAGACGCATCTGCACCAAGTTTGGTAAAGATAGAAGGGAAGTTCTTCGTGCTGCTGACGGAGAAGTTGGTGGAGCGGCTGCGGGTGTCGCGTTGCAGGGCACTACTGCTGATGTCTATACCGCTAACACTTTGTGAATAGAGCGTGTTGCGCTTGCCTTCGCTGTGGCTGGCCGCGAGGCTCAGCGTGAAGTACTGCATGGGCAACTGCCACTTCCACTCACCCGACGTGTGCCACGTGTTGGACTCGCCGATGATGCCC
>CAMGHE010000066.1 GCA_946055775.1 uncultured Bacteroidales bacterium | reverse complement strand
CCATCATCATCGACCTCAAGCAGAAAGGGCGGCCCGTCAGTCCGACGAAGGCCACCCTTATCTCCGCTTCGCTGCTCACCGGTTTCTTTTTCGCCGGCGACGCCGTGTTGCACCTTTTCAGCGTCGATATAGAGAGTTTCGCCGTGGCCGGCGCCTTCGTCATCTTCCTTATGGCCATAGAGATGATATTGGATATTGAGATATTCAAGAACATTGGGCCCATCAAGGAGGCCACCCTTGTGCCCGTGGTGTTTCCCCTCATTGCCGGCGCGGGGTCGTTTACCACACTGCTATCGCTGCGCGCCGAGTATGCGGCGGTGAACATCCTCATCGGCCTGGCGCTCAATATGCTCTTCGTCTATCTGGTGCTCTGCGCCACGACCAAGGTGGAGCGCATTCTGAGCCGCAGTGCCATCTACTTGATGCGTAAGTTCTTCGGCATCATCCTGCTGGCCATCTCTGTACGCCTGTTTACGGCCAATATCTCGGCCCTCATTGAGAAGTTGGGATAGGCTCCGCAAGGACCTGCCAGCCATCGCCTCAGGCGTCACCTCACCTTTAATCCATTACCCCTCCTATTTATAAAAGACTCATGACCGACTTAGACATTGCACGCCAAACGCCGCTCGCTCCCATCGAGGATGTGGCCCACAAGATGGGCCTTCCCGCCGACGACCTGGAGCATTACGGCAAGTATATCGCCAAGATTCCCCTCCGCCTGTCGGGCCCGCAGAAGGGCCGCCTTATTTTGGTCACCGCCATCACCGCCACCAAGGCCGGCATCGGCAAGACCACCGTGTCTATCGGTTTGGCGCTGGGTCTCAACCACATCGGCAAGCGCGCTGTTGTGGCCCTGCGCGAGCCGTCGCTCGGCCCCTGCTTCGGCATGAAGGGTGGTGCAGCCGGCGGTGGCCATGCCCAGGTGCTGCCCATGGAGCGCATCAACCTGCATTTCACGGGCGACTTCCACGCCATCACGGCCGCCCACAATATGGTCAGCGCCCTGCTCGACAACTACCTGTACCAGCATGCTGCCGAGGGCTTCAGTCTGAAGGAAGTGACGTGGCGTCGTGTGCTCGATGTCAACGACCGCTCGCTGCGCAGCATCGTCACAGGTCTGGGGCCTGCCACCAACGGCATCCCCGCGCAGGCCGGTTTCGACATCACCCCCGCCTCCGAGTTGATGGCCATCCTCTGTCTGGCTTCGAGCCTGGACGACCTGCGCCAGCGCGTGGGCCGCATTATCCTGGGCTATCGCTACGACGGCAGCGCCTTCACCGTCAACGACCTCGGCGCCACGGGTGCCGTCATGGCCCTGCTCAACGACGCCGTCATGCCCAACCTCGTGCAGACCACCGAGCAGACGCCCGCCGTCGTCCATGGCGGTCCCTTTGCCAACATCGCCCACGGCTGCAACTCGCTCCTGGCCACGAAGATGGCGCTGGCCCACAGCGAATATACCATCACCGAGGCCGGTTTCGGTGCCGACCTTGGCGCGGAGAAATTCTACAACATCCTGTGCCGCCAGGGCGGTCTGCAACCCGACCTCACCGTCATTGTGGCCACGGCACAGGGCCTGAAGATGCACGGCGGCGTGGCCCTCGATGCCATCAAGGCCCCCAATCTGGAAGGCCTGCGTCGCGGTTTGGCCAACCTGGACCGCCACGTGGCCAATCTGCGCAGTTTCGGTCAGACCGTCGTGGTGGTGTTCAACCGTTTCGTCACCGACACCGACGACGAGATGGCCCTGCTGCGCGACCACTGCGAGAACACCCTCCACGCGCCCTTCGTCATCAACGACGCTTGGGCCCGCGGTGGCGAGGGAGCAGCCGAGATGGCCCGCCTCGTCGTAGATACCATTGAGAAGGAGCCCTCCCAGCCCCTGCGTTTCACCTATAGCGACGACCAGCCCTTGCGCGAGAAAGTAGAGGCCGTGGCCCGCAACATCTACGGCGCCGCCTCGGTCAGCTTCAGCAAGGCCGCCCTTAGCCGCCTGGCGCTGGCCGACAAGATGGGCATGTCGCGCTGCCCCGTGTGCATCGCCAAGACGCAGTTCTCCTTCTCGGCCGACGCCAAGCGCTACGGCGCCGTCAGCGGCTTCGATCTGCCCGTGCGCGACGTCGTCCTCAATGCAGGCGCCGGCATGGTGGTGGTCATCGCCGGCGAGATACTGCGCATGCCCGGCTTGCCCCGCGTGCCCCAGGCCAACCACATCGACTGCATCGACGGCCAGATAGAGGGCCTGAGCTGATGTCCGTTGCCGCCCAGGGGCGCCCCGCCCATCAGGACAGACTTCATAAAAGAAGTAAAGAAAGTAAAGAAACGGCCGCACACAGACGATTTTCTGTCGCTGTGTGCGGCCGTTTGGCATGAAATAGTTATATTTGCGTTTTAACATTGCTAACCTACGTCCTCTATGAAGATTATACTGAACCCCAAATACGAGTATCTGCGCGGCTACCTCTCCCACATCGAGGAGCACTTCGACCATGAGGGCAAGGAAATCTTCCGCGACCGCAACGTCATCCGCACGCTTCAGACCGATGGCCTCACCCTCTGTGTCAAGCGCTATGCCCCGCTGTCGTTCGGCGGCCGCCTGGCCGTCAGAACCTATAAGTCGCCCAAGGCCAAGAAAGCCTACTTCGCGCCGCTGAGCCTGCGCGAGCGCGGTTTCGAGAGCCCCGAGCCCATCGCCTTTGTCAAGTATGCCAAGGGCCTGACGCGCACGACGACCTACTTTGTCTGCCTGCTCTCCACCTACCGCTACAGCATGTCGAACATCCTTGACTTCAGCACCGAGGAGCGCCACGAGATTACGGCCTGCTTCGCCCGCTATGCCGCGCGCCTGCACTCGGAGGGGTTCATGCACCGCGACTTCTCCGCCAGCAATATCCTCTTCGACAAGGTGGATGGCCGCTACCACTTCGCCCTCATCGACACCAACAGCCTGCGCATGGGGCGCCCCGTGAGCATAGAGAAGGGCTGTGCCAATTTCGCCCGCCTCATCGGCGACGAGGAGTTTTACCGCTGGCTGGCCGAGGGCTATGCTGCCGCCCGCCATGCCGACCCTGCCTACTGCCTGCGCTTAGTGCGCCAGGTGCACGGCCTGGACTGACGGCCGCCACACACCGCACACGCCAAGGGCCGGACTCCCCCACAAGTAGCGGGGGAGTCTGGCCCTTGGCGTGTGATGACAGACACTGCCGTAAGAGAAGCCGCATGGCCGCTGCGGGGCAGACCCTCGTTGACGAGGCCTGCGGATGCGCTCATCGCGTCAGGGCGGCGTCGGAGGCAGCAAGGGGCTGGCCGGTGTCCGAAACGGAAAATGGAACGGATAAGTGCGGACGGGCCATTCTCCCGGCTGTCGCAGGCCTACCCTTGCGGTGTGTGACCATTGGTGAAGCGGTGCCACGGTTCGTCCAGGTCGGCCAGCGAGATGCCCAACAGCGCCATGCGGCGGAAGATGGTGGGGAGTTCGGTGCTGAAGAACGTGTTCAGCCTTTCCTCTCGTATAATCTTAATGGCATCTGCGCTGACGAAGTAACCCATGCCGCGCTTAACGTAGAGAATATTGCGGCGGCCCAGCACCTCGAACGCTTTGACCGTGGTGTTGGGGTTGACGCCGAGGGTGCAACTGTATTCGCGGACACCCGGTATGCGGTTGTCGGCAGTATAGACGCCGGCCAGAATCTCGTCGGCCAGGCGGTCGGCAATCTGTAGGAAGATAGGGGCGTTTTCGTGAAACTCCATGTATGCGGACTTTTGAAGTGAGACGTAGGACGGGGAAATGACAGAGACTAACGACGCCGGCGTGCCACCACAGCCGGCAGGCCATGGGGCGTCGGCTGTCGTGACACGTCAGTGTGGTCTTTCTCAAAACAGTTTGCGGCGCACCAACTGCACGCGGCAGAAACTGCGCCAGCTCGCATAGAGGCCGACGACGATGGCCACCAGCGCCTGAACCATCAGTATCCAGCGCATGACCGTCCAGTCTGTCATGAAGGCCAGCACATGGACGCTAAGGGTGGACATCATCGTGCCCAGCAGTACGCCCAGCAGGATAATCAGCGCCACGAAGCAGCCCCAGGCCCATATCGGCGCGAAACGCGGAAACAGCGTGCCCATCATGATGAAGAACACATACAGTTCCATCTTTATCGCCGTGCCCAGCAGCATGTTGAATGTTTCGCCGTTGGCGGTGTCAAAGAAGAAGCATTCCCACAGATAGGGTTTGGCCAGCAGGTCGATGGTCAGGCCCGAGTAGTAGGTGGTGCCTGCAAAGGCCACGGCGCGCGTCAGGTCGGCCAGGACATAGGCCGCCAGTAGCATCGCCAGAGTCAGCACGAAGCGCTCGACGATGGCCGTGACATACTTCTCGCTGCGGCGCGCCGGCAGCATGAGAAAGGCCGAGCGCCCCTTCTGCTTCCCCATGCGGTCGAAGCAGGAGGCTAAGAGCGAGATGAAGAGGAGAATCATGATGGCCGACGACGAATACAAGATTTTCCACTGCGCCACGTTGATGATGACCGTGTCGTCCGGCCCATCCGGCGTGTAGCCCGTGGCGCATCCCATGCCCACGATGGTCAGGAGCGCATAGATGCCCAGGAACGAAAGAAGGTAGTAGCGCTTGCGCACGGCCAGGTCGTAGCGGGCCAGGCTGATGCAGCGCCGTATGCTGAAGGATGAAGAAAACATGATGAGGAATGGTTAGGAAGGAGGTTGTGGAGGGATAGGGTGGAGGATAAGGTTCACGGCCGAGGCCGCGGCAGGCGCGTCAGGACTTGGCGGCGTCGTTGCCGTTGGCGTCGCCGTCCGGCTGCGTCGCGTCGTCCATCAGGTGTGGCTGGGTGATGACGGCGTTGAAGAAGAGCGCTAGGTGCAGCGGCGTCTCCTCGCCCGTGGTGTTGCGGCACACTACCAGGCAGCCTGCCGGCGTAGGCTGTGAGTAGATGGCGTCGGCCATGGCGCTGCCCATGTGGCGCTCCTCGAAGCGCAGGCGCTGCGTGATGACGTCGGTGGGGCAATCGACGATGAGGCGCGAGCCCTTCATCACCAGCACATGGTCTGTGAGCATCTCGATGTCGTCCACCAGATGGGTAGAGATGACCACCGCCATGTCGTCGCTCACATGGCGCGCCATGAGTTGCTTAAACACCTCCTTGCCCGGTATGTCCAGGCCGTTTGTCGGCTCGTCCATCAGCAGCCACCTCACCTGCGTGGCCAGGGCAAAGGCGATGAGGGCTTTCTTGCGCTGCCCCATCGACAGGTGGTGCAGGCGTTGCTGAGGCTCCAGACTGAAGGCTGCCAGGCAGTCGGCGAAGATGGCATCGCTGTAGTGGGGATAGAAAGCGCCCGTCAGCCGGCCGTAATCGCCGATGGCCATTTGCGGCACCTCGGGCTCCTCTTCCAGCAGGTAGATGCTGCCCAGCGTCTCTGTTCGCCGGCGGTCCGTGCGCTCGCCCTCGCACAGCGCGCTGCCCTGCTGCGGCCTGAGCAGACCGCTCATCAGGTGCAGCAGCGTGGTCTTGCCCACGCCGTTTTCGCCCAGCAGGGCATAGATGTGTCCCGACGAAAGCGTAAAACAGACGTCGTTGATGACCGGTTCGCCGTGCCGCCGATAGTTGTACGTCAGATGGCTCATGACAAAGCGCGGCGCCGTGGCCCGCCCGTCCGTGCGCTCAGGTTGGTTGGAGGTCTTCATGGATAAGGGGATATTTCGGAGTTATGTGTACTACCTTGCTAATACACGGCAAAAGTAAGCCTTCCTTCCGTTCCAGCCAAGGCTACGGCCGGGGTTTTAAAGTTTTTTAGCGGACGGGGCCCCGCTAGGAGGCGCCGCCCCGCAAATTCCTCGCTGGTGAGCATTTTGACACACCCTCAAGTACCGGGTGCCACGTCAATGGACATGGCACTACTATGCCCCCGCGGCACAAAAACATTTCGGGGACGCCCAGGCCTGAATGGCGGGTGTCCCCGAAGGTACTTTACGCTATAAGAGGAGGGGCGGTTTACCAGATGTCTTCCTCTTGTGCGCCGTTGTAGATCATGGTGGGCACAATCTCGAAGTAGTCCAGGAAGAACTGCGAGTCGAGTTTCTTCAGAGCCGTCTTGAAGCGGAGGTAGTAAGTCTTGTTGGCATCCATTGTGAACACGCCGATGATGCGGCGGATGCAGGCGGTGCTACCTGAGCGCTGACGCACGGGGGTGTCGCTCTTGCCGTTGGTGATGCAGAAGTAGTTGGGGCCTTTGAGGTAGCCGTGGTTACGCAGGTTCTTGTCGTTTTCTGCGTTGACCTCGTTGTCCTCTACGTCGGGCTGCCAGGGTATTTCAACGTTGGTGGCGCTGACCTGCTGACGCATGTCGTAGGGCAGGCCGGCGGGGCTCAGACGATAGGGGTCGTTGCCGAAGTATATCTGTGCCATACCGCGCATGGAGTTGAGGGCCGTACCCATGCGGATCTCGTAGGTACCCGTCTTGGGCACGGGCGGGAGGCGCAGGGTGAAGTCGAAGAGGCCGCAGATGAGGAACTCGTCGCCCTGGTAGTCGTTCCAGCTACCGCCACCCTGGTCCATGAGGTAGCAGAAGTGGGTGTCGGTGCTCTCGTTGATGACGTTTTCAATATAGCCCTTCTCGAAGAGGGTGTACTTGCCGCCGCGGTTACCGTTGGTCAGCAGTTCGGGGAGCATGGTGACCATATCGATGCGGAGGCGTTCCTGCGAGAACTCGCTCTGTGTAGCCTCGTCGAAGACCAGCATGTCGTCGATGGGGTAGTAGAAGCCGTTCTGGGCGTTGTTGTCATACTGGCCGTTGTCGGGCGAGATGAGTTTGCCGCGCAGTTTGGTGCCCGTCTCGTGGTAGTCGCCCGAGCGCTTGTTGTCATACGTGGAGATGCGGTTGACGAAGATGGGGTGCTCAAGGGGGTTAACCGAGGCGTCCTCGCTCAGGTCGCCCACCTGCGTGATTTTGATGAGGCGGCGGTGGGGGCCCATGGTGGTGAAGTAGTCCCAGACGTTGGTGGGCATGTTGACCATCTGCGGGTTTTTGATGGACGAGCCCCACTGGTAGTTGAACTCGTTGCAGTGGTGTACGAACTTGTCGTAGGCCATCTTACCCTTGATGAGGTGGTAGGCGACGAACTGGTTGACGGCGTTGTCGGGGTTCTTCAGGTCGTCGGTGGCTGCTGTGCCGTAGATGTTTTGGCAGTAGGGCACAAGTGCGCTGAGAATCTGGTCCCAGTTGGTTATCTCGCCTTCAGCATCTTTGTTGACGGTGATGCCGAACTGAGCCTCGTAGATGGAGTCGGGCTCAGCGAAGATGGAGTAGCCGTAGTAGCGCGAGGTATTGCGGTAGATGATGGTGTTCTTTTCCGAGGCCAGGCGGTAGTCGGTGACGTTGCTATAGTTCATGGCCTCATAGTCGTCGTCGCGATACTTGGTGAGCGAGTCGGCCCACGAGGTTTCCATGAGCAGGCGTCCGAAGACCTTCATGTTGCCGGCTGCGGCCAGACGTGTGGCGATGTCGTCGGCCGAGGGGGCGATGACAGCATTGACCTCGTGCACCATACCGTTGGATACCTCGTTGTCAAACTTGGCGACGAGGGACGTACCGTTGATGACGTAGGAGAGGCCGGTGGAGTCTTGTGCGCAGGTGAGCACGCGGTCGTTGAGGTTGGAGATGGTAAACGAGCCCGGCGTGGGGAAGTCGGCGCTTTCATAGGCCGACTCGCTGCCGTTGTCGATGATGCTGTTGAGGGCGATGAGCTGTGCCTGTTCATACGTTAGGTCTTCTATAGTGGCTACGCCCAGGCCCTTGAGGAAGAGGTCGATGGCCGAGTCGTTCGGGGCGAAGACGGTGTAGTTGCCGCGTGCGCTCAGCACAGAAGAGAGCGACGAGGCGTCTTCGGTGCGGCCCAGACGGACGCGGTCGTAGATAGCTCTGATCTTGGAGAACTGCGGGTTGGAGGTGAGGAAGTCAGAGGCCGTCTCTTCGTTCTTGATGGCGAAGTTACCCTCGTTGATGGTTTCAGAGCATGCGGTTGCTCCGAAGGCCACCACCAATGCCATGGCACAATGCTTGGCAAAGCGCGCCAGTCTCGCTTTCACGTTAGATTTTTCCATGAGTTAGATTTGTGGTGTTTATATTATTATTTGATTTTCAGGGTAATGTATATAGGCCGGCGCTAGGCGGACGCCGGCGGCATGCGTAGGGGACTGCTTTTCCGTCACAAATCTACACCTTTTTTTTCGATACTAAAAACTTTTTTCTGTGATTTTCTTCGCATTCCCACCCGAAGTGTGCCGTTGTCACCGTGAGGCCTGAGTCGCGGTCTGCTGATAAAAAAGGTTTATGGGGGGCGGTGTCCGCGTGTTTTTTCGTAACTTAGCGGCGAGAACCATACGCATTGGTTCCTACACCCTATTATATATGAAAAGTACGATGGACTACTATTATCTGGACAAGGATATGCATCAGGTGGGCCCCATGAGCCTGGACGACCTGGTGGCGGCCGGCATCAATGGCGACACCATGGTGTGGCGCGAGGGTATGGACGACTGGGCCAAGGCGGGCACGCTGCCCGACGTGGTGAAAGAGATGGAGCGCGAGGCGCTGGCAGCGAAGGCCCCCAAGACACCCAAGCCCAAGCAGGCCGCGAAGGCCGGGGACACAGAGAACACGCCGGTCGATCCCGCAGAGGCCGCCGCCCCCGACGAGAAGCCCGCGCGTGCAGCCGCCGTGACGACCTTAGACGACGAACTGCCGCCGATGCCATCGAAGCGCCTCGGGATGAATATCCTGTGGATGGCGCTCTCGACCATCAACATGCTATGGTTTCTGGGCTTCATCCTCGTGGTGCCCTTCGGCATCATGGGCATCACCTTCGGCGCCATCGGCGAGCGGGCCTACGAGCGTGAAGACTGGCTCTTGGCCAGGAGGTTCGGCGCTTTGGGGCGTGGCTTCAGCATCGCCACGGCCATCTGCGGCCTGTGCTGCGTGATGTTCGAACTGTATATCATCACGCTCATCAACTCTCTCAGATTCTGATTTCTCCCCATGCCCTCCGCCTCCCATCCTCTCTACACCCTGCGCGCGGCCACGCCGGCCGACATCCCCGCCATCCGTGCCGTGGCGTCGGTGGCCTTCCCCGCCACCTACGGCGCCATACTGACGGCGGAGCAGGTGGACTATATGATGGCGTGGATGTATGCCCCCGCCGGCCTGCAGGCGCAGATGGCCGGCGGCCACCGCTTCTTCCTGGCCGAAGACGGCGAGGGGCGGGCCATCGGCTATGTGTCGGCGGGGCCGCCGGAGGGCGACGCGTGCGAACTGCACAAGCTCTACGTCCTGCCCGAATGGCAGGGCCGCGGCGTGGGGCGCGACCTCTTCCTGACGGCGCAGCGCTGGGCGGCGGAGGCCATGCCCCATGGCGGACGCCTGACGCTCCACGTCAACCGCCACAACGCCGCGCAACGCTTCTACCGACGCATGGGCATGGCCATAGAGCGCAGCGGCGACTTCGACATAGGCCACGGCTTCTTCATGAACGACTATATCATGGCGTGCCCCATCCATGCTGGCAATGACGATGCCGGCACCGGCGGCCACGAACCTCAAACCACAGACTGCAAGAGATGAACAACGGACGATTGCTATGGGTGGACGACGAGATTGACCTGCTGCGCGGCCACATCGTCTTCCTCGAAAAGAAGGACTACAGCGTGCAGACCTGCACCAACGGCAGCGACGCGCTGGACATCTGCCGCGAAAACAAGTTTGACCTCATCCTCCTCGACGAGAACATGCCGGGCATGAGCGGGCTGGAGACGCTCCAGGCCATCAAGGACATACAGCCGCTGGTGCCCGTGGTGATGGTGACCAAGAACGAGGCCGAGGACATCATGGACCAGGCCATCGGCGCCCAGATTGCCGACTACCTGCTCAAGCCGGTCAACCCGCGGCAGGTGCTACTCACGCTCAAGAAGAATATCCACCGCGACGAGATACGCCAAGAGGCGGTGCAGACGGGCTACCGACGCGCCTTTGGCGAGATTGGCATGCAGATGGGCGAGAAACTGACGGCCGACGAGTGGGCCGACCTCTACCGCCGCCTCGTGGGATGGGAACTCAACCTCGACATGGCCGACGAGGCCATGAAGGAGATGCTGGCCATGCAGAAGGCCGAGGCCAACAAGGCCTTCGCCAAATTCGTGGCCAAGAACTATGCCGGGTGGATGGCCGATGCCGACGCCCGGCCCATGATGAGCCACGACGTCTTCCGCCGCGCCATCTTCCCGCGTCTCTCGGCCGGACGCAAGGTGTTCCTCCTCGTCCTCGACAACCTGCGCTACGACCAGTGGCGCGTGCTCGCCGCCGAACTGGCTACACAGTTTGACATCGACGAACAACTCTACTTCAGCATTCTCCCCACCGCCACACAATATGCACGCAACGCCCTGCTCTCTGGACTCACACCGCTACAGATACGCACCATGTACCCCGACCTGTGGGTAGATGAGGACGACGACGAGGGGAAAAACCTCAACGAGGAACCGCTCATCGCACGCCAAATGGAGCGCTACCGCCGACGGGAAACCTTCACCTACCACAAACTCAACGACTCGCAGGCCGCCGACCGCCTCATGGCCAACTTCGCCCCGCTCACGCGCTCGCCGCTCAACGTCCTGGTGGTCAACTTTATTGATATCCTCTCTCACGCACGCACAGAGAGCCGGATGGTGCGCGAACTGGCCGGCGGCGAGGCGGCCTTTCGCTCACTCACCCTTTCGTGGTTCCGCCACACGGCCATCCGCGACCTCTTCGCACACCTGGCACGCCTCGACTACGACATCCTCATCACCACCGACCACGGTTCCATACGTGCCTCAAACCCCATACGCGTCGTCGGCGACAAGACGCTCAACACCAACCTGCGCTACAAGGCGGGCAAAAACATGGGTTACAACCCCAAGGAGGTGGTCGAGATGCGCGACCCTAAGCGCTGTGGTCTGCCTGCGCCGAGCCTCTCCACAGCCTATATCTTCGCCACGGGGGCAGACTTCTTCGCCTATCCCAACAACTACAACCACTACGTCAACTACTACCGCAACACCTTCCAGCACGGCGGCATCTCCATGGAAGAGATGATTGTACCCCTTGCCAGTCTCCGTCCCAAACCGTAGGCGTAGCGCCAATGTACGCCAACGGTGTGTCATAATGGCCATATCGGCATTCGGGCTTGGTCATGTACTTTAGTACACTCCCTGCGCCCTCAGCCT
>CAMGHE010000065.1 GCA_946055775.1 uncultured Bacteroidales bacterium | reverse complement strand
GGCGACCGCTACGCCTTCAGCGACGCCGTGCGCGTCAACCTGCTCACCGACAGCCACCTCGTGGCACGCGGGCTCAACCGCCTGCTGCGCTACCAGCAGGAACAGCAGTCACACCCCACAACCCACACTCACCCCCATCCCACACACCGCACACCCTCATTATGAAACGCTACACACGACGTATGCCGGCCGCCATCCTGGCGCTCGCACTCCTGGCGGGCATAAGCCCCGCCGACGCCCAGACCAACGGCAGCAACTCGCCCTACTCGCGCTACGGCATGGGCCTGCTCTCCGACGGCGGACAGGGCTTCAACAAAGGGATGGCCGGCGTGAGCTATGCCATGCGCGGCGGTAAGGACCTCAACGTCAAGAATCCCGCATCCTACTCGGCGCTCGACTCGATGAACTTCATCTTCGACACCGGCATCTCCCTGCAGAATGCCAACCTCAAGCAGGGCGGCACCAAGGTCAACGCACACAACACCAGTCTCGACTACTTCTCCATGGGCTTCCGCGTGGCACGCCATGTGGGCCTCTCCCTCGGTCTCATGCCCTACAGCACCATCGGCTACGACACCACCAACGAGTATGTCATGCCCGACAACCGCGACGTCACCCAGACCGACAACTACAAGGGCGACGGCGGTCTGCACCAGGTGTATCTCGGCGCCGGATGGCGCATGCTGCCGAACTTCAGCATCGGCGCCAACGTGGGCTACCTCTGGGGCGACATGACGCACACCGTGCTGAGCCAATTCAGCCAAAGCACCATCGCCTCTTCCCGCCGCCAGTACACCACCGACATCCGCACCTACAAGATCGATTTTGGCGTGCAGTACGAATACCGCCTCGGTCGGCGCAACACCCTGCTCTTTGGTCTGACCTACGGCCTGGGTCACGACATCGGCTCCAAGTCGCTGCTCTACAACCAGAAGGTGGAGATCGGCTCGGCCCTGGGCGACACCCTCGTGGCCCACGACGCCTATGCCCTGCCCCATACGCTGGGCGCCGGCGTCACCTGGCAGTGGAGCAACCGCCTGCGCGTGGGCTTCGACTACACCTTCCAGAAATGGAGCGATGTGCACAGCCCCGTGCTCAGCACGCTGGCCGATGGCACCTACCGCTATGAAGCCAGCAAGGGGCAGTATGACGACATGCACCGCTACGCCCTCGGCGTGGAGTATGTCCCCGACCCCGATGCCCTGCGCTGGGCACCCCAGGTGCGCTACCGTCTAGGTGTAGCCTACACCTCGCCCTACGCCCGCATTGACGGACGCAAGGGCCCGAAAGACTACCTGATCAGTCTCGGCGCCTCACTGCCCATCATCAACCGCTACAACAACCGCTCGTTGCTCAACCTCGCCGTGCAGTATGAACACGTCGAGCCCAGCATGCCCGGCATGATTACCGAGCGCTACCTGCGCCTGTGCGTCGGCCTGTCGTTCAATGAGCGCTGGTTCCAAAAATGGAAGGTACAGTGATGCACACCCTGCGACGCACCGCCCACGCTTGGACGCTGCTGCTCATTCTGGCAGCCGCCACGGCCGCCGGATGCGGCAACGACGCGCCGCCCACAGGCGCCGCCGTCGAAAACCGCGACTCGATGCCCGTGATGGTCACCCGCGGCGTGTCCAAACTCATCAGCGACTCGGGCCTTGTACGCTACAAGATCATCAGCGAAGAGTGGCGCGTCTATGACAAGACCACGCCGCAGCGGCAGGAGTTTCTGCGCGGTATCTACTTCCAGCGCTTCAGCACGAAGTTCACCCCCGACCTCTACATCATCGCCGACACCGCCTTCTGCTACAACAACAGCCTTTGGGACCTGCGCGGCCACGTCTTCATCAAAAACTTTGAGAACGGCACCACCTTCTCCACCTCCCAACTCTACTGGGACATGGACCGCCACGAGATATGGTCGCACCGCCACATGCACATCATCACGCCCGACCGTGACCTGCAGGGCGACGCCTTTCGCTCGAACGAGGCCATGACACGCTACCACATCACGCGCTCAAAGGGTTTCGTGCCCCTGCCTGCCGACAGTCAGGACGGCACCACCGAGGCCGACGTCGTCACCGAGGAGGAAGAGGATACCACCATGATGCTCGAACCCCTGCCCCTGCGCGAACGGCCACAGCCGCGCCGCAAGGGCGAGCCCGATATGGGCTACGAAATGATGTAAAGGCAAAGATTTTCAGAAAAAGAGGGTCAAGATACCCTCTTTTTTTATAACTTTGCGCGGCGTATGCGCACACGCGGCAAGCCCGCGGCAAACCTCCGTAGCCCGCGCCGGCGCACCACACCCCCACACGGAAAATAAAAACAAACAAAAACATAACTCTAAATGGCAGCATTACAAACCTTACGCAGCAAGCCCGGCCTCCTCATGTCAGTGATTGGCGGCGCCCTCTTGCTCTTCATCATCACGCTCACCGACCTCAACTCCTGCGCCGCACCCGACAAGGTGGGCGAGGTGGCCGGCAACGAAATCAAGTATCAGGCCTTCGAACAGGACGTAGCCCAGGAAGAAAACCTGATGAAGATGCTCAGCCGCTCGGAAAACCTCACCCAGCGCGAGCAGGCACAGATTGCCCAGGACGCACGCCTCTCCGTGTGGAACCACTTCCAGACCTACAGCATCGTTGCACGCGAAGCCGGCAAGTTTGGTCTCACTGTAGGTGAGAACGAAACGAAGGAAGCCCTGGCCAACTTCAACGCACAGACCGTACAGCAACTCCTCATGGGTCTCCAGTACGGACAGTTGCAGGTGGCCCAGCTCTCCTACGCCCAAAAACTCATGGTCCTCGTTGCCTCCTACCTCCAGATCAGCGACCTTCAGGGCTACAAGCAGTTTATCAAGGATGTAGATAAGACCATCGCCGAACTGCAGAAGCAGCAGAACCCCAACGCCGAGATGCTCAGCAACCTCAAGAACGCCTGCCTCTACTGCGAGCGTCACCTGGCCGAAGATGCCCTCATCCAGAAGTATCAGACGCTGCTCAGCCTGGCCTTCATCTCCAACCCCGTATCGGCTCGCATGACCTACGAGGAACAGACCGCTACCTGCAACCTCGACATCGTCTCTGCTCCTTACAGCCTCGTGCAGGTGCCCGACTCCACCATCACTGACGCCGAAATCAAGGCCGAGTATGAGAAGGTAAAGCCCCTCTTCGCCACCCCCGAGGCCACCGTATCGCTCAAGATGCTTCATGTACAGGTGGTGCCCAGCCAGGACGACTACCAGAAGGTCTATGACCAGGTGAAGGCTATCGAGGACACCCTTCGCGGCGCCACGACCATGGCCGAGGTGACCAACATCATGCGCGGCACCAAGAGCACCGTCAACTACCAGAGCGCCTACTACAAGAAGGAAAGTTTCGCTCAGGCCAACCTCACCGCTGTCACCGCCCTCATCGAGAATGAGGCTGTCGGCGCCGTCAAGGAGACCACCCTCGAAAGCCCCGACCGTCAGGACGGCATCCAGTATATGACGACCTATAAATATGTAGGCACCGTCACCTCGCCCGACAGCGTACAGTACACCACCCTCATCCTCGACTCGCGCGCCGCCGTTGACTCCGTCATCGCCGCCGTCAAGGCCGGCAGCACCCTCAGCGCCGAAGCCAAGAAGCACGAGGCCGCCGTCCGCGCCTACCAGGCCAAGGGCGACACCGCATGGGCCAACCTGCCCTACTATGTGCCCGCCGAGAAGGTGGAGGGCGATACGCTCAGTGGCGAATATACCGACATCTGCCAGATTCCTGCCGGCGAGGTGACCTACTTCGCACAGCAGAACCCCCAGACGGGCAAGGTCATCTACACCGTCATCCATGTGCTCGACACCAAGGCTGTCTCCACCAAGTATAACGTGGCTATCGTCAAGTATCCCTACAAGTTCTCCAAGGCTACCTTCACCGCCAAGCGCAATGCGCTGAACGACTTCCTCAGCCAGCACCGCACCCTGGCCGACATGGAGGCCAACGCTCCCAAGGCCGGCTTCCAGGTGGCCACGCAGAGCTTCTCCGCTTCCGACGCTGCCGAGACCAGCGTGCGCGTCGGTGGTCAGGGCATCAAGGACGCCTTCAAGTGGGCCTTTGACGAGGCCAAGGAGGGCGAGATGTCTAAGGTCTATGAGATTGGCGCCGAGAACGACCAGTTCCTTGTCCTCGGCCTCGAAGCCCACAACGACAAGGGCTACGCCGCATGGGACCAGCCCTCGGTAAAGGCCGCCCTCAAGGCACGCATCGTTCAGCAGAAGCAGGCCGAGAAACTCATGGCCGACTATAAGGATGTCAAAGACCTCAACGCTGCCGAGAAGAAGGTGCAGGGTGCTTCGCGCCAGCAGGCTCCCACGGTCAACATGGCCGCCCTCGTGCAGAACGACCCCGCACTGGCCGGCGCCATTGAGCGTGCAGGCAAGGGCCACTTCACCGGCGCCGTGGCTGCCGCCAACGGCGTGCTCCTGGTCAATGTCATCGACATGATGCAGAGCCAGCAGCAGGCTTGGTCGCCCGCCTATGGCATGCTCATCCAGGGCTACCTGAACCAGCAGGCCGTCTTCAACCAGAACATCGGCATCATGACCGTCCTGAAGAACAACGCCAAGGTTCAGGACCTCCGCTATCGCTTCTAATCTTCCCCCGACGGAATAACAGCCTACATCCCCTGTGCCGCCAACGCTGCACAGGGGATGTCCTTTTCTCGGCGCTCATCTCCTTTTCTCCCCTTCGTCTCCCTCCGTACTCCTCCATCTTTGCCTTATGGAACACACGCTCTGCCTCTCCCTCCTCCAGACGCAGGCCGAAGCCCTCGAGGCCATCGCCTGCGCGGCCTGCGACCTGCACGCCGCCGTCAATCAGCACTACGACGGCACCTTGCCCTACGGCTATCACCTGCGTCAGGTGGCCCACTACGCCGCCACCTATGGCCACGATGTGCTGGCCTGTGCCGACGACCTGCTGCCGCTCTACTTCGGCGCCTGCTTCCACGACAGCATCGAGGATGCCCGCCTCAGTTACAACGACGTCGTGCGCCGTGCTGAGGGCTTCATGACGCCCGCCCAGGCCCACATGGCGGCCGAGATAGTCTATGCCTTGACCAACGACAAGGGACGCACGCGCAGTGAGCGCGCCGGCGAACGCTACTATGCCGGCATACGCGCCACGCCCTATGCCCCCTTCGTCAAACTCTGCGACCGTGCGGCCAACACCGCCTTTAGTTGCCGTGGCACCGATGCCGGCAACAGCCGCATGTGCCGTGTTTATGCCAGCGAATGGCCCCACTTCCTTGCCGCCATCAGCGTGGAGACACCAGCCGACATCCGCTTCACCCTGCCCGCGCCTCTCGTGGCCTACATCGGCGACCTGCTGCGGCTGTAGGAGGCTGCGGCCGCTGTGCACAAACGGCATGAGGGCCGGCTCCCGTGGTGGGTGCCGGCCCTCATGCCGTATATAGGTCTCGCGGCGTGGGCGCGTCAGCGCTTGCGGCGGAACAGTTGTTTCAGGTGGTTGCGCTTGCGCGACTCGTACTCGCGGTAGTAGCCGTAGCCATAGCCGTAGTTGTAGCCGTGGCGGGCGTTGCTGCCGTTGATGACGCAGCAGAGGTTGTGGAACTTCCGCTTCTTATACATGTCGTTGAGCAGCGGCAGGAAGTCCTTGCGCTCCTTGCTCATACGCAGGGCAAAGAGCGTGACGTCGGCCACGCGGGCCACTACCGACGCGTCGGCCACGGCAAAGACGGGCGTGGTGTCGATGACCACATAGTCGTACAGTTGGCGGGCCTCGTTGACAATCTCATCGAAGCGCTCAGACATGAGCAACTCTGTGGGGTTGGGCGGCATCTTGCCCACGGGCAGGAAATCGACCATGTCGTCCAGAGCGTTGGGGATGATGAAGTCGGTGAGCGACAGCGTGTGCTCGTCGTCGCTCAGCAGGGCAGTCAGACCCGTGCTGTTGCCTAAGGAGCGGCTGGCTGTGCGCTTGCGAATGTCGGTGTCTATATAGAGGACGCGCTTGTCCGACGTGCCCAGGATGTAGGCCAGGTTTTTCGAGATGAAGGTCTTGCCCTGTCCCGGTATGGACGAGGTGACGACATAAACCTTGGCACTGTGGCGCATGAAGTTGATGCCGTAGCGCAGCATGCGGAAGGCCTCCATGATGGGCGAGTCGTTGCTTTCGCCAGCGATGAGACCGTTGGGCGACGTGCCGCTCCATTCAGGAATCTCGCCGACGATGGGGATGTTGCATACACTCTCCACCTCGCGGCGCGACTTGATGGTTGTGTCAAACAGGTGCATGACATAGAGTATGCCCGCAGGTATGCCGATGCCAATGAGCAGGCTGACGATGAGGATGAACGTGCGGCGCGGCGATATGGGGGCGGTGCTTCCCAAAGGCTCTTCCACCATGCGCACGTTGGCTTCTTCCACCGCCATGCGCAGGGCCACCTCCTCACGCTTGTTCAGCAGGTAGGTGTAGAGCGACGACTTCAGTTCTTGCTGGCGCAGGATGTCTAGACCTTCGCGCTGCTTGCCCGGCACGTTTTGCATCTGTCCCATGATGGCCTGCTCGGTGGCTCTGGCGTGCGTCAGTTGTAGGCGCAGGGCTTCGAGGTAGCTGTTGAGCGAAGCCAGAATGGCGCTGCGCTGTGCCTGCAACTGGTTGTCCATGTTGCGTACAGCGGGTGTCTCTGTGCTCGAGTTTTCCACCATGCGGTTGCGCTCTATCATGCAGCGGTTATACTCTACGATGAGCGTGGCCACCGACGTCTCTCCGAGGGAGAGCACGGGCACCGTCTCGTGGCGTTTCGTGCGGTCTTGCAGGAAGTCGGCCAGATAGCCCGCCACAGCCAGTTCGGTCTCGAGCTGTATGCTCTGCTTGCGTGCCGTACTGCTCTCGTTGAGGAAGAGTTGTGCGTTCTGCTGGAAATCGACCATGCGGTTGCTGCTCTTAAACTGTGCCAGGCTCTCCTCGATGGTGCTCAGGTCTTTGCCGATGAGGTCGATGCGTGCGTCGATGAATGCCGCCGTGTTCTGTGCCACGCGGTTCTTGTTGTCCACGACGTCCTGCTTGTAGGCTTCGAAGACGGCGCGCAGCAGGTCCTCGGCGCGTGCGGGGTTGTCGTCGCGGCAGCTCAGGACGATGAGCGAACTCTCCTTGTCATATTCGTTGGCGCTGACGCGACCGGCATAGTAGGCCGCGGCCAGTTTGACGGGCCAGTGGCTCACCTGTATGGTTTTGCCGGCGGGGAACTCGGCGAAGGCCCGCTTGTTGACGCGCAGGGTCAGTTTGCCGGCCGGCGTGCTGACTGTCTGTCCGTCCTTGAGGGTGAAGGTCTGGCTCTTGTCGCCCTTGTCGGGGTCAGCCGGGAAGTTTTTCAGCACAACCGTGCCGTCGTCCTGCGGGATGGCATCGAAGGTGGTCGGCACCTGGGCGCGCTGGGCGAAGTCGAACTGGAAGGGACGGTTATTGTAGAGCGTCGTGCGGTGGAGCGACTCGCGCGTGGTGTAGTCTTCGTCGAGGTGCAGGGTATCTACGACGCGCTCCATCAGGCGGCGCGAGGTGAGGATGAAAATTTCGTTTTTCAGGTTGCCCCCTACCGAGATGCCGTTGAGTTCCATCAGCGTGCTCACGCTCGAGCGGCTCTTGCGTGACCCGCCTATGCCGCCCGAACTGCCGTCCTGTGCGTCCTCGATGAGCATGACGGCCTGCCGGCTGAAGATGCGTGGCTGGCGCTCCAGGTAGATGCGGCCCAGAGCGTAGCATACAATGAGCGACAGCAGGAACCACTTCCAGTAGGCCTGCAGGTACGTCCAGCAGGTCTTGAGCAAGGGGAGGAGGCTCTGTTCGCTTTTCTCAATGTTGGTCTGGTTGTCGTTGTTCATTGACAGAGTGTTAATAGGGTGGAGGCCGCCCACTGCCGAGGGTCGGCGCAATAGAGTTGCAAAGTTAACCATTCTTTATATAATATAAGTGTGTCCCATGTTTATTTTTGACCTTGGCCGCTCCGTTCGCCAACGCGTCCGCCCTACGGCCCATTGTTCACACATTTTTAACCGCTTGCGGGACACTCACACGCCCCCTTTTTCTTAATATTGCACTGCGGAACGGCGCGACAGCCTATCCGCCCCCTAATGTAATCCCTATCCCCTGACCCATGGCAAAGAAACTGCTTATCGTCGATGACGAGCCCGACCTGCGCGAGATTCTACAGTTTAACCTCGAGAGTGCCGGTTACGACGTCGATACCGCCGCCTCGGCCGAGGAGGCGCTGACCCTGCTCGACGCGTCGCACGCCCTCATCCTGCTCGACGTCATGATGGGCGGCATGTCGGGCTTCCGCATGGCCGAAAAGGTGCGGCGCGAACTCCACAGCGACATCCCCATCATCTTCCTCACCGCCAAGGGCGGCGAGAACGACCTGCTCACGGGCTTCTCGTCCGGCGGCGACGACTATATCGCCAAGCCCTTCTCCGTCCACGAGGTGCTGGCCCGCGTCAAGGCCGTCCTGCGCCGCGTCCATGGCGACGACAGCGGCGTGCCCGTCATCACCCTGGGCGGCGTCAGCGTCGATAGCGTGCGCAAGGTGGCGCAGGTGGGCGGACAGGACATCCGCCTCTCGCCCAAGGAGTTTGGCATCCTGTGGATGCTCGTCTCGCATGCCGGGCGCGTCTTCTCGCGCGAGGAGATTCTGGCCGGCGTATGGCACGGCGAAGCCTACGTCCTCGACCGCACCGTCGATGTACATGTGGCCCGCATCCGCCGCAAACTCGGCGACGAGGGCTACCGCATCGTCAACCGTCAGGGCTACGGCTACTGCTTTGAATAAATGCCCGTCCGCTTTCTCACGCTGTGCCTATGCTTTCCTATCGTTCCAAACTTCTGCTCAACTTTACCCTGGTTTTCCTGGCCTTTGCCGCCGTGCTCATCGTCTTCCAGCAGCACCGCGAGAAGACCTACCGCCGCGAACTCGTCGAGGCGCGTCTGCATGCTTATGCCGACCTGGTGGCCGGCGTCGTGGGCAGTGATGCCAGCCTGGCCAATGAGCGTCTGACCGACTCGATGCGCCATGTGCTGCCTGCCGACCTGCGCCTGTCCGTCATGGACCGCCGCGGCACCCTCTGCTACGACAGTGACGGCCAGGCCATGGCCGCCCGTGAGAACCATGCGCTGCGCCCCGAGGTGCACGCCGCCCTTGAGGGCATTGACGGCAGCGACATACGCGACTCCGAATCGACGGGCAAGACCTATTTCTACTATGCCCGCACCTACGGCCCCTACGTCGTCCGCGCGGCCCTGCCCTACGACGAGTCGCTCATCCTCTTCCTTCAGGCCGACCACGTCTTCCTCTGGTTCGTCGTCCTGCTCTTCCCCGTTGTCCTGGTGATGCTCGTGCGCCTGTCGGGCCACTTTGGCAAGTCGGTGGCGATGCTTCGCCGCTTCACCGACTCGGCCGAGCGCGGCCTCGTCGATTACGACCGCATCAGCTTCCCCCACTCCGAACTGGGCGACGTGGGGCGCACCGTCATGGCCACCTACCGCCGCTTGGACGAGCAGCGTCAGGCCCTCGATGCCGAGCGCGAACGTCTGTTGCGCCACTTCCACTACTTCGACGAGGGCATAGCCATCTTCTCCCAGCGCCGCGAGTGCATCTATGCCAACCCCCGCTTCATACAGTATGCCAACGTCATCGTTGACCGCCCCACGCCCCATCTCGACGTGCTCTGGCAGACGGAGGCCTTCGCCCCAGCACGCGAGTTTGTGGACAGCGTCGCCATGCCCCGCTCCATACAGGACATGCCCCTCTTCCGCTTCCGGTTGCATGCTGGCGGCAGCATCTTCGGCGTACAGGTGCTGGTCTATGCCGACCGCACCTTCGAGGTGACCCTCACCGACGTCACCACGGCCGAGAAGACCCGCGTCCTCAAGCAGCAGATGAGCAACAACATCACCCACGAACTGCGCACGCCCGTGAGCAGCATCCGCGGCTACTTAGAGACGCTCACCCTCTGTCCCCAGATGGACGAGGCCCGCCGCCGCCATTTCCTGGAGAAGGCCTATGCGCAGTCGCTCCGCCTGAGCGACCTCATCCGCGACGTGGCCCTCATCACCAAGACCGACGAGGCGCCGGACCTCATGCCCCGCGAGGACCTTGCCGTGGCCGACGTCATCGCCGACGTGGCTGACGAACTGGCTGAGGCGCGCCAGCAGGCCAGCATGGACCTCGACGTCAGTGTGCCCCCCACGGCACGCATGAAGGGCAACTACACCCTGGTCCACTCCATCTTCCGCAATCTCATGGAGAACAGCCTGCGCTATGCCGGCCATGGGTGCCGCATCACCATCAACTGCTACAACCAGGACGACGACTACCTCTACTTCTCCTTTGCCGACAACGGCTGCGGCGTGCCCGACGAGCACCTGCCGCGTCTCTTCGAGCGCTTCTACCGCGTCACCGAGGGCCGTACCCGCGATGGCGGCGGCACAGGCCTGGGCCTCTCCATCGTGCGCAATGCCGTCCTCTTCCACGGCGGCTCCATCTCCGTGCGCAACGCCCAGGGCGGCGGCCTCGAGTTTGTCTTCTCGCTCCATAAATAGGCGTTACGCTTTGGTCAATAAGCGCGGCTACCCCCTTCCAATTCTTTCCAATCTTCTCAAGGTTGGAAAGAATTTCTCTTTTTCAGCCAGTTACCCCCAACGCGTCTGACAATATTCTTCCTCGAGGGCTTGGTCATGAAAGTAAAAGGGGGCGGTACATCGAGTGTCGTTCGCAGACAATCATTCTGGTATATGGATAAAGGGCCAAGGATGCTTTGTCGAGAAGAAGAAAAGCCTACCCGCAAAGGTTGCGCGGTAGGCTTTATACGATGAATGATGGGGTGTGGCGGATGAGGCTGCGTCTTGGCGGTGTATCATCATGGTCCATCTGCGACGTTGCAATTGGCTTCGGGCTTGGTCATGTACTTTAGTACTGACTCTTCGCTCTTAGCCTCAGTGTTTTGCCTCTTAACCATTCTGATGCACTTTCGAGTGCGTATTAAGTTTGCATGTCGTTACACCCTCTATTTCTTGAGAGTGGCCTCGAAGGCCTCCAGGTCTTGGCGGAAGTCCTTCTCCGTGGTCATACGTCGGGCTACCTGCTGGCAACTGTGCATCACCGTGGTGTGGTCGCGTTTGCCGAAGGCGCGGCCTATCTGGGCGTAGGAGAGGTCGGTATATTTGTGGCAGAGGTACATGGCCACCTGTCGTGCCTGCACCTGCTGTGCCTTTCGCCCTTTGGCCGTGATGTCGCGCACCTTGATACCGTAGTGCTTTCCCACGGCAGCGGTGATATCGTCGGCGGTAAAGTCTTTCTTCTCCAGATTGACGATGCGGGCCACGATGCGGCGGGTGAGTGGCAGGTCGATGTCGCAGTTGTCCACCACCGAATAGGCCATGATGCCGTTGATGATGCCCTCCAGTTCGCGCACGCTGCTCTCCACCG
>CAMGHE010000064.1 GCA_946055775.1 uncultured Bacteroidales bacterium | reverse complement strand
TGTGGAAGGAAGACGTGGACGTGTCCATCACGGGTAACTCCACCAACCCCACCCGCTTCCAGCACCCCGTTGCCGGCACCTACAAGAAGGAGCGCATCCTGGCTGGCAAGCCTTACTTCAGCGTAGCATCGGGTGGTGGTACGGGCCGTACCCTGCACCCCGACAACATGGCCGCCGGTCCCGCCTCCTACGGTATGACCGACACCATGGGCCGTATGCACTCTGACGCTCAGTTCGCCGGTTCGTCGTCCGTGCCCGCCCACGTTGAAATGATGGGCTTCCTCGGCATCGGCAACAACCCCATGGTGGGCTGCTCCGTAGCATGCGCCGTAAACGTTGACCTCGTGCTCAACAAGAAGTAAAAAGCCCAACGGTACGCAGCCGGCTCTGACCGGCACACCGCTAAAGACAAAGGCTCCCGACGCCACTCAAGCGTCGGGAGCCTTTTCTTTGCGAGTTAAATACTTGCGTCTTTCATACTCGGCTTAATTTCATCGACGGTGCAAGAGAAGGCCATCATTGCAGTCCGGTAAAAGTTTATGTAGCGTCCAAGGACTAATGCGGTAACAATTTTGCGGTCACACAAGAAGTCTAAGACAACCCTAAACTTTGAAAAGGTCTTCGTCCGTCAGTCGGACAGTGTCATGATGTCGTCGGCCGAGGTGGGTACGAAGGCGCCGTCCTTCATTTCGACGATGACCGTACCGGGTTCGAGACTCTCGATGGTGTGCCACTGTCCGGCAGGAATCTGTAGGCCGAGGCATTCGCCACCGACTTGCAGCAGGTACGTTGCGGTGACATGACCCTGATCGTCATAGAAGGTTTCACGCACACTGCCGCGCAAGATGAAAACGCTCTCGGGCGTGGTGCGATGGCGGTGGATGGGCACACGCGTGCCGGGCTGTAGGGCATTGAGCATGCGCTGCGAGGTGTCAGTCTGTGCGCCGCGCAAGTCGTGGTTCATACGCAGGCGCTCGCTCTGCTGCGCCTGTTCGGACAGAAGGTCCAGGAAAGATTGATCTATTCTGGTCATGGGAGGATGGATTTTTCAGGATTGGAAACGAGGATGGAACGAGGATGGGGGTTACTGTACGCCGAGCAGTTCTATCTCAAAGATGAGCGTGCTATAGGCGGGGATACCCGGCTGGGCATAACGGCCGTAGCCCATAGAGGCAGGGATATACACTTCCCATTTGTCGCCGACGTGCATGGCCTGCATGGCGATGATCCAGCCTTCGATAAGGTCGCACAGGCGGATGGCCAGAGGTGCGCCACCACGGCTACTGTCGAACACGCGGCCGTCGATGGTGCGGCCGGAATAGTGGGCGGTGACGATGTTTCGCGGTGACGGACTGGGGCCATCGGCCGGGCCGCTGGCCAATACTTTATACATCACGCCTTTATCAAGGGTGTGAACGCCGGGTTCACCGGCACGCGCCTGTAGCCACTGCTGGTTGGCTTTCTCATACTGTCGGGGGTCTTTACGCATAATAGTCTCTGCTATGTGATAGATAATTGGCCAATCCTGCGGCCAACATGGCAAAATTAGCATTTTATCTGATACGGTCCATGGGGCACGCCCAACAAAATGGTTGTATTATTTGGCCGTTCGTCCCCTTTGCTGTAAATTTGCGGAAGATGTACACTCGGTCTCTGGCCCACCCCTTCCATGATTTCCCCTCGGGGCGATGGCGTGTCGTGCAGAGATAACATAACAAAAGACTTACCACATGGACAACGCTTTACAACCCATATTCATCTGCGGTCCCTGCGTCATCGAATCGGCCGAAGTGCTCGACCAGGTGGCCAAGACCCTCTGTCAGTTACGCGACAACCTCGGCGTGACGGTCTATTTCAAATCATCGTTCGATAAAGCCAACCGTACCTCGCTACGCTCCTTCCGCGGTCCGGGTCTGGACCGCGGTATGCAGATGCTTGGCGACATCAAGGCGCGCTACAACCTGCCCATCCTGACGGACATCCACGAAAGTTGGCAGGCGGAAGCCGCCGGCGAAGTGGCCGACGTGTTGCAGATACCGGCGTTTTTGTGCCGCCAGACGGACCTGTTGCTGGCCGCTGCACACACGGGCCGGATTATCAACATCAAGAAGGCGCAGTTTCTCGCTGCCGACGACATGGTATGGCCCGTTGAGAAGTGCCGCGACGCCGGCGCTCAGGAGGTGTGGCTAACCGAGCGTGGCAACTGCTTCGGCTATCATGCGCTCGTGGTCGATTTCCGCAACATCGCCCGTATGGCTCCGCTGGCTGATCGCGTCATCATGGACTGCACCCATGCTGTGCAACAGCCCGGACAGTCCAACGGCACCACCGGTGGCGAGCGACGCTTCGTGCCGGCCATGGCGCTGGCGGCCAAAGCCTTTGGCGCACAGGGCTATTTCTTTGAGACTCACCCAAACCCGGACGAGGCGCTCAGCGATGGGCCCAACATGCTACCTCTGGACGAACTCGAGGGACTGGTCAAACAACTTCTTTGATTACCCACGCATACGTAGTAATAACGTCATGAGTCATTGGACAGACATTGCCATAAAGTGCCTGCGCGACGAAGCCGCGGCCCTTTTGGAACTCATACCCCATATCGGCGAGGAGTTTGACCGCGCCGTACAACTGATTTTAGACTGCCACGGCAAACTCATTGTCACGGGCGTCGGCAAGAGCGGACACATCGGCAACAAAATTGCCGCCACGCTTTCCAGCACCGGCACGCCCAGTTTCTTCATCAACCCGCTGGATGCCTTTCACGGCGACATGGGCGTCATCGCCGAGGGCGATGTGATTCTCGCCCTGTCCAATTCGGGACAGACGGATGAACTTCTTCGCTTTATCCCCTATTTGGACGAGCGCGGCATCCCCATCATCGGCATGAGCGGCAACCCTGACTCGCTGCTGGCCAAATATGCCACCGTCCACCTCAATGCCGCCGTCAGCCACGAGGCGTGCCCCCTGGGGCTGGCGCCAACGTCATCGACCACCGCCCAGTTGGCGCTCGGCGATGCTTTGGCCTGTGCACTGATTGAAGCGCGCGGATTCAAGGCCTCCGACTTTGCCCGTTTCCACCCCGGCGGCACTTTGGGAAAACGACTGCTGACGAAGGCCCGCGACGTGATGCGCACGGAAGACCTGCCGATCATCTCAGCCGCCATGAAGATGGGCGAAGCCGTCATCCACGTCAGCCGCGGACGCTTGGGGCTGTGCGTCATCACCACGCCCGAAGGAGTTGTGGAAGGCTTGATTACCGACGGTGATGTGCGACGGGCTATGGAAAACTCGCAAGACTGTTTCTTCCAACTCACGGCGGGTGACATCATGACCCGCACGCCCAAATGTGTGCCCCCCGACACCAAGGTATCAGAGATAGAGCGCATACTGGGTGACCACAAAATACATTCCGTACTGGTGGTGGACAACGAGCGTCGCCTCATCGGTATTGTCGATTCCTTCAGCACGATGATATGAGGAAACGCAGCCAGTATCATCCCCTGTATAGTCCAGCACTCTGTTTCCCCGTACGCGGCTTCACAGTCCGTCATTATCGGTCTTCGATAATGGCGGCTTTGGCCATTTTGTGGGTAGTGCTTCCTTGGCGTCTGCAGGCACACTATACGCCGACAGACAGCGCCCAAACCACAGCCGCAGGAAAGCGCGCTGAATCAATCAAGATGGCTGAGACTCAGTCCGATTGCGCAAAGCATGTAAGCCAATGGTTGAAGGACAGATGGCACATTCCCCTCACCGAAAACAACCGCATCGTCGTGTTCCGCACCGGACAGGAGAAGTTTGACGACCTCTTCGCCGCCGTAGCGCAGGCAAAGGAGACCATCCACATGGAGTATTTCAACTTCCGCAACGACAGTATTTCTATGGCCCTGTTCTCGCTGCTCGCCGAGCGCGTGAAAGCCGGCGTCAAGGTCCGCATCCTCTTCGACGGCTTTGGCAACAGTTCCAACAACCGTCCGCTGCATGAGCGTCATCTGCGTTTGTTGCGCGAGGAAGGGATAGAAATCTACGAGTTCGACCCTCTGCGATTCCCGTGGGTTGACAAAGCCATGCACCGCGACCACCGTAAGATTGTGGTCATCGACGGTTGCGTAGCTTACACCGGCGGCATGAACGTAGCAGACTATTACATCCACGGCAAGGAGGAATTTGGCGAGTGGCGCGACATCCATGCCCGCGTTGAGGGCGATGCAGTGGCCGAGCTGCAGGGCATCTTCGTCCGCTTTTGGAACGAAGTGACGGGACAGGACCTCGGCGGCCCCGACCTCTACCCCGGCGAAGCACGGCCCGACACCCTCTTTAAGAACGTGCGGCCCGACCTCGACCCCACGGCCGGTCGCAAGTGCCTGGCAGTCGTCAACCGCGACCCGGGCATGGAAAGCAACGTCATCCACGACACCTTCCTGGAAATCATCAATAGCGCACAGCACCGCCTGCTCATCATCAACCCCTACTTCACCCTATGCGGTCACATACGCCGGGCACTCAAGAAGGCGGTGAAACGCGGCGTGGACGTGCAGATTATGGTGTCGGAGAAGAGTGACATCCCCGTGACGCCCAACATCGTGGAGTACAACACGTGGAAACTGGCCAAGGAAGGTGCCAAGGTATGGGTGTTTCAGGGCGGCTTTCACCACAGCAAAATCATGATGGCGGACGACTGCTGCGCCTTCATCGGCTCCGCCAACCTCAACAGCCGCAGTCTGTCGTTCGACTACGAGTGTAACGTCTTCGCGGCCGACTCCGCCACCACGGCACATCTGACCGACATTTTCGAGCAGGACAAAGCCACCCGTTGCTACCGCCTGACGCCCGAGCGGCGCAAGGCACTCCCGCCCTTCCGACGCTTCAAAGGCTGGCTGTTCCACTTCCTGTCACCCTTAGTTCAGCAAGAACACGACAACACGAACATTCCCTCAAACTTCATAGAACATGCGTGACACCTCCATTTCCATAGCCAAGGCCATTGCCATCGTCATGGTCGTTGCCCTCAATGCGGGCATCCCTGACGCTGCGGCACGTGTCATCCTTCCCCTCAGTGTTCCCATCTTCTTTATGACCGCCGGCTACTGCTTCTCGCCACACTACTTTCACGACGAGCGCACCTTCGTGGCCCATCGTCTGCGCCGCCTGTACCTACCCTTCCTCGGCTGGTCCCTACTCTTTATCACCCTGCACAACCTGTTGTGGGCCATCGGGCTCATCAATGTGGCCGGCGGCGAGCAGATGACAGGTGCGATGCACGCCTATACCTTCACAGAATACTGCCAGCGGATATGGAGCATCACCTTCTGCATGTCCGGCTACGACATCGCGCTGTGTTCACCGTTCTGGTTCTTCCGCGCCCTGCTCGTAGCCTCGCTGGCGTTTCTTTTGGGTATGAAAGTGCTCCAACGTTTCCTTCCGCAGCACCGCTGCGAGATACATGCTGCCATCCTGCTGGGCATCGTCCTGTTTCTGGGCCTTTGGCAGGTCGGCATGGACTTATCCGTCCCCGCCCTCGGTACCGGCCATCGCGAACTGATGGGCACGGGCCTCTTCAGCCTCGGTTTCCTGGCGCGCCGATATAGCGCCCTGCTCACGACGAAAGTTTACTATCCGCTGGCGGGCCTTGGGGCGCTTATCCTCTCGGCCATACTCTTCCCCGCCACCTTCCCCGAGGCAGGCACGCTGTCGTCCTTCGCCTCGCTATGGCTACCGGCCGCAGGAGGCTTTATCTTCCTACTCTTCGTCTGCACCCATATCGCCAAAGCCCCTCAGGCCATCGTCAACGCCCTCACCTATATTGGTGACCGCACGCTCTATATCTTCGCCTTCCATGTGACGGCCTTCATGCTGGTCAGTCTGATAAAAGTCATTGGCTACGGACTGCCCTGGCAGGCCATGGGCGGACACCCCGTCGTGCTGCACAACAGCGGCGACGCCTTCTGGTTGCTCTATACCATCGTTGGCGTCGGTCTGCCGCTGCTTTGCCGCGAGGGCTTCCACTGGCTGGGCCGCCGCATTGACCTCTCGGCAAAGGCCTGTTTGGGCTACACCATCGACTTTCTCTTCCTCACCGGACGCTATTGCATAGTGGGCATAGTATGGCTGGCCAAAGCCATTGCCCGTGTTTTCATGAATATATGGCGTGCTCTGACCGACATGGTCAAAGCCTCAAACCCCAACGAGGAATAAGCCCCTCCCCAACAACGTACAGCAAAACCCTGATGCAATGAAAACCAAGATAGATTTCTTTTTGGCATACACCGATGCCTCGGCTCCTGCCATCGAAGCCCTGGTGGCGTGTGACGAGATACATACGCTCTACCTGCTGGTCCACCAGAGTTCTTCCTGCGCTTTGACCCACGCCAAGATAAAGCGGCTGCCCGTAGAGAGCCTGACCTCCATGAAGACGCTGCGCACCCTTGCCCGCGTCAGCCAAGAGCGCTACACGGCGCTCTTCCTCAAGCCCGTCGGGTTCATACCCGGCTACCGATGCATGGAGCGCCTCAAGCAAGTGATAGAGGCTGTTGATGGCGCCGCAATGGTCTATGCCGACCGCTACGAGCAACGAGGTGAGGAAACCGCCCTTCACCCGAGCATCGACTACCAGCCGGGCAGTCTGCGCGACGATTTCGACTTCGGCGGCCTGTGGTTCATGCCCACCGCGCTGCTTCAGCGCTTCATCAACGAAGAGGGCGCCTCGCGCTACCGCCACGCCGCGCCCTACGCCCTGCGCCTCTTCCTGAGCCGTCAGGGCATCCTCTTCCACCTCGGCGAGCCCCTCTACACCGAATGTCAGACCGACCTGCGCGCCAGCGGCGAGAAGCAGTTTGATTACGTCAATCCCGCCAGTCGCGAGGCACAGATAGAATATGAGCGTGCCTGCACCGCCCACCTGAAGAGCATCGGCGCCTGGCTCGCCCCGGACGAGTTTGACGAACTGCCCCCCATCCGGACCGACCAATATCCCGTCACAGCCTCCGTCATCATCCCCGTGCGCAACCGCGTCCGCACCATCGCCGATGCCGTGGGCAGCGTGCTCTCCCAGCAAGCCACGTTTGCTTATAATGTCATCGTCGTGGACAACCACTCTACCGACGGCACCACCGAAGCGCTGGCCCCCTACGCCAACGACAGCCGCGTCATCGTCGTCAGGCCCGAACGCACCGACCTTGGCATCGGCGGCTGCTGGGACCTGGCCATACGCCAACCCCAATGCGGCATGTACGCCGTACAGTTGGACAGCGATGACCTGTACAGCCACCCCCATGTGCTGCAGCAGATTGTCGAGGCGTTCACGCGCCAGAACGCGGCCATGGTCATCGGCGCCTACCGCATGGTCAACTTCCAGTTGGAAACGCTGCCGCCGGGCCTGATTGCCCACAACGAGTGGACACCCGACAACGGTCGCAACAATGCCCTCCGCATCAATGGTCTGGGCGCCCCCCGAGCCTTCCGTACCGACGTGCTCCGCAAGGTGGGCTTCCCCAACACCTCCTACGGCGAAGACTATGCGCTGGGTCTCGGCATCTCGCGCCGCTACCGCATTGGGCGCATTTACGACGAACTCTACCTGTGCCGCCGTTGGGAGGGCAATTCAGACGCCAACCTCTCCATCGCGCAGGTCAACCGCAACAATATATATAAGGACACGCTGCGCACTGTCGAGGTGAAGGCGCGTCAGGCCATGCTCCGCCGCTGGAACCACGTCGTGGACGCCGAAGAGGTGCAGCAGTTCTTTGACAAACAGATGACAAGGTGGCCCGAGGTGGCGCAGCGCTTCAGCGAACTGACGGACAAGGTGCAGACCAAGACGCTGACCGAAGAGAACGATGACTATACGCTGGCGGTACAATTCAACCCCTGCCGCATCGTATCGACGGGCGCCAAGGTGGACAAGCGCAACCTCAAGAAGCGCCCCTGCTTCCTCTGCGACCAAAATCGGCCCGCCGTGCAGATGGACATGCCCGTCTGCGGCGAGTATCACATCCTGGTCAATCCCTACCCCATCCTCCCCGGCCACCTCACCATCCCCACCCGCCGCCATAAGGACCAGCGCATCGAGACGCTCCTGGGCGCACTGGGCCAACTGGTGTGGAATCTGCCCAACCACCTCGTGTTCTACAACGGCGGGCGCTGCGGCGCCTCGGCGCCAGACCATGCCCACCTCCAAGCCGGAGCACGCGGCATCGTCCCCCTGGAACGCGACTGGAAGTATTACGAGAACCAACTGGAGAAAATCTATCCGTCCACGCCGGCCGACGAAGCCGAACTGGAGGAGCAGGGCTACCACTCTACCGAGGCGGGCATGTATCTGCTGCGCTCGTATGCCTGCCCGGCTTTCGTCATACTGGGCGGACAGGCTGACGGCAAATTCCACCTGCTCAAGAAACTCATCCACGCCCTGCCGCACGAAGACAACCACTCCGAGCCGGACTTCAACCTGCTGGCCTGGCGGCAGAGCGGCACGCCCGTCAACGACGACAGCGTGGTCTTCGTCGTCTTCCCGCGCCGCAAGCACCGCCCCGACTGCTACCCCACGCAGGAGGGACAGCCGGGGATGCTCATCAGTCCGGGTGCGCTGGACATGGCGGGCCTCATCATCACGCCGCGAGCAGAAGACTATGAGCGCCTGACGGCAAAGACGGCCGCCGCTATCCTGCGCGAGGTGGCCTTCACCGAGCGCGACATGCTGCAGATTACCCGAAAGTTCCGCGCAAAGGACAGCCGTCAGGACGATGAGAACAAAGACCATCTGCCGCTCGACACCGAGCCCACCGTCGATGTAGGCATCCTGCGCGATTCGCGCATCGTCTTCTCGCTCGATGGCGCCTATACGGCCAAGGGGGCTGAGGTGAAGGGACGTCAGGAGGCCCGCTTCCACGACGGCGGCATCCTCTGGAACGGCAATCTCTACACCGAACTCTCCTTCCAACCTGCCGTGTCGTCGGCATCGTTCACGCTGGAGGGTGTGGCCATCGGCATCGACTTCCATTGGGAACAGAAAGAGACCCAGACCTTCCGCGGCGAACTCCGTTTCATCATTGACGAGGAACGGCTGGTGGCCATCAACCGCATTCCCGTGGAACAGTACCTGACGAGCGTCATCGGTTCGGAGATGAGCGCCGCCTCGTCGCCCGAACTGCTCAAGGCACACGCCATCGTCTCGCGCGGCTGGCTGTTCAGTCAGATGCTGCGCCGCCGCGGCCACATGGCAGGCCAAAGCAACGGCTTCTTCTCCTTCGTTCGCAAGGATGACGTATATATTAAATGGTACGACCGCGAGGACCATGTGCTCTTCGACGTCTGTGCCGACGACCACTGCCAGCGCTATCAGGGCATCACCCGCGCCACATCGTCGGTCGTGGCCGAAGCCGTCCGCGCCACCCGCGGCCTTGTTCTCACGGGCGATGACGGCCAGCTGTGCGACACGCGCTTCTCGAAGTGCTGCGGCGGCGTGACGGAACGTTTCTCCACCTGCTGGCAGGACAACGACCCGTCCTATCTCCTGCCTGTCCGCGACGACGCCAGCGCGGCGCCGGCCGACCTCTCGGCCGAAGAGGCGGCACGCCAATGGATTCTCTCCTCGCCGCAGAGTGCCTGCCACACTAACGACGCCAATCTCCTGCGCCAGGTGCTCAACGACTACGACCGTGAGGCCACGCCCGACTTCTTCCGCTGGACGGTCCACTTCACGCAGGAAGAGATTTCGCGCATCATCGCCGAGAAGCGCGAAGAGGATTTTGGGCAGATTATCGACCTCGTGCCCGTGAAGCGTGGCGCCAGCGGCCGCCTGAAACTGCTGAAGATTGTCGGCACACGCCGCACGCTGACCATTGGTAAGGAACTGGAAATTCGCCGCTCGCTCTCGACAACGCACCTGCTCAGTTCGGCCTTCGTCGTCGAACGCGGCCCGCTGAAGGACGGCATCCCCGAATCGTTCACGCTGCGCGGCGCCGGCTGGGGCCACGGTGTCGGCCTCTGTCAGATTGGCGCTGCCGCCATGAGTGCCGAGGGCTACGGCTATCAGCAGATTCTGGAGCGCTATTTCCACGGTGCCCTGCTTAAGAAACTCTATGAATAGAATCCTAATCGCACAAACACATCTTCTATGAACAGTACAGGACGCGCATGGAGCTGGATTCCCACACTCTACTTTGCCGAAGGCCTCCCTTACGTCATCGTCACCGCTGTATCGGTGGTGATGTACAAGCGGCTCGGACTTAACGATGAGGAAATAGCCCTCTACACCTCTTGGCTCTATCTGCCGTGGGTGATTAAGCCCTTTTGGAGCACCATCGTGGATGCGCTCAACACCAACCGCTTTTGGATTCTGCTGATGGAGGTCCTGATGGGCTTCTCGATGGCAGGCATCGCCTTCACCCTCAACACCGCCCACTACATCCAGTGGTCGCTATGCTTCTTCTGGCTGCTGGCCTTCAACAGCGCCACCCACGACATCGCGGCCGACGGCTACTACATGTCGGCTCTCGACCCGCACCAGCAGGCGGTGTTCGTCGGCATCCGCAGCACGTTCTACCGCATAGCCCAAATTGCCGGTTCCGGTCTGCTCATCATGGGCGCCGGTTTTCTGGAAGCCTATACCCGCAATCCCGTGCGGGCCTGGAGCATCACCTTCCTTGCTGCCGGCCTCCTGCTGGTAGGCTTGGCCATGCTCCATAAGTTCACCGTTCGCAAGGTAGCCGCAGACGAGAACAGTCACCGCATTTCCCAAAAGCAGAAATGGGCCAACACGGGCCGTGCCTTTGGCCGCTTCTTTATGAAGAAGCACATAGTTTTGGCCCTGCTGTTCATGCTGCTCTACCGTCTGCCCGAAGCCTTGCTGGTGAAGATTTGCCCGCTGTTTCTCCTCAGCCAGACGGCCGAGGGCGGCCTTGGCCTCTCCACAAGTCAGGTGGGGCTGGCACAGGGCACATTGGGCGTCATCGGCCTTGTGGTCGGCGGCATCTTGGGCGGCGTCATCGCCTCTATCTTAGGTTGGAAACGCAGTCTGTGGCCCATGGTCTGCGCCATCACGCTGCCCAACATCTTCTACGTCATCCTGGCCTACTATCAGCCGGACAACCTGTGGTTCATATCTACCTGCATCTTCATCGAGCAGTTTGGCTACGGCTTCGGCTTCACCGCCTACATGCTCTTCCTGCTTTGGTTCGCCCAGGGTCAGCACGCCACGTCCCACTATGCCCTCTGCACCGGCTTCATGGCGCTGGGCATGATGATTCCCGGCCTCTTTGCCGGCTGGATTGAGATGGAACTGCTGGGCGGTTCGTACCTCAACTTCTTTATCCTCGTCATGTTCCTTGTGCCCATCACCTTCCTTGTGGCCGGACTGGCCCCCGTCGAGGACGACTTTGGAAAGAAGGCCAAAGCCTGACCGCAGCCACGTCATATGAATTTAGGATTAGGGCGACAGCAAAGTCTGTCGCCCTAATCATTTTTTCACCTATCAACAAGACAACGAGAACGGGAAACCATCTGCCGCTCGGACTCTAAAAATCCCAAAGCCCTTGGGAATCATATTCCCAGCCCGTGGGAATCGTGTTCCCAGCCCGTGGGAATCGAAGTGCCGGCCGCGGGCACTCGAAGTGCCAGCCGCGGGCACTCGAAGTGCCAGCCGCGGGTACTCGAAGTGCCAGCCGCGGGTACTCGAAG
>CAMGHE010000063.1 GCA_946055775.1 uncultured Bacteroidales bacterium | reverse complement strand
GGACAAACCCGCCTTCGTCGGGTTTGGGATGGCCTTCAGCCATCCGCACCTTCGCGCTGAGAACGATGAGGTTGCTTCCTCGGCGCGAAGGTACAACATAAATTCCACTTCTGTGGGTATTACAAAGGCAATTGGCAAGGACTATGCAGAGAGTGGGCATTGTTGCTCAATGTATTGTACATATGAGCGTGGGCAAATCAGGCTGAATGGAGATTGAAAAATAGTATTCGGCGTTGAAGTTGGGCTAACAAAACTGTCAACCAAAATCAGTACACGACAATAACGGCGAATCTTGATTTGGGTGACGCAATGATGAAATCATGAAAATAGGAAAAGCCTCTGCCAGCCAGTCGTTTGAAAGTGACACGAACTGAACAGAGGCTTTTCGATACTTGCGCATTATGTCGCGCATGACGCGTTATTTCTGATAATTGGACGAGGTCCTTACCCTTTTCGGCATAAACGGCAATCTCCTCATGCTGCGCATTTTTTCTTTTATACTGCCGGCAGACGAAGTTCTTTTCGGAACAAAGGTTGATGCATTCGATCTCAAAGACGGGGCTTTTTGGTCAATGGTGGTATAACGATAAACGTATGACGAGAGGGGAGTGCCATCGGCATTGGTCCATGTCTCAGTGTTTATGCTTCCATCAGGATTTAGAGTGAAGGTTCCGTTGTATTCTTCATACTCGTTGTGTTCTCCACCAATATCCGAAACCCGATGGTAATACTCGGAATAAGTTGTTGGCAACTTCTCAGAAAATACACCGAACAGCCCGGATGCTAAGGTTCCACCTTCTTCATCTAATACACCGACATACTGCTTGAATTTGTTTGGCTGACTTCCATAAGTAAAAGTATCCACACAACTGGTAGTTTCATTATAGACTTTACCATTTCTCTCAGTCTTGCAAGTTCCTGTTGCATTATCAGCAACCAAATTGCCATTTTCCCATGTATATACGGTGGACACCTTCTCTGTGCTCTTTTCGTACATACTGGGATTTCTATACTCATCTTGCCATTCAATGACCATTGTTAACAAATGGCCTTCTTCGTCATAGGTGAGGTTTTGCTCCGACTTGGAAATGTAAGTTTCTCCGTCCTCGTTCTTAGAGTATTCACTTGTAAGTTTTGTGATATATCCTTTGCTATTTAAAGAAACAGAGCAGTTTTCAGTATCCCACTCCATGATGCCTTTGTTGTAATCTACCTTGAACTCGTATTCGTGATCATCCCAATCACCACCTAAGTAATAACAGCCTATTGGTCTGAGATTGTCGTCATACTCAAAGTTCAAGGTATAGTCATCATATCCCGGGGAGCTTACAGTAATTTCGGAAAGCAACAAATTGCCTTCTTTTTGCAGTGGATTTTCAATACTTGAAACGCCACCGTTACCATTGCCATTGCCACCATTTTCGATGTCAATACCATTTCCCTTGTCGTTGTCATCATCGTCACCGCAAGCCACGAATAAGGCACTTGAAACAAGCGTGGCAAGTAACATCGTCATAATCTTTTTCATAATTGTAGTTTTATTAAGTAATACTTATGTTGAGAATTATAGTTTATGAATAGTTGGAATATATCCTTTTCCTTGGGGTAGTGCAAGACCCCTAAGCCACAGACGTGTCGTGAGAGATATAGACAGTGCCGCTATGCCATGGAGAGTGCGTTATATAGGCTGTCTGGAATAAGGTCATGCATTTAGCAGGGCCGAATTGTCTCGGGCACTTCGGCCCTGCTGGAGCAATATACTTATATCGGTATATGAATCAGGCGGAGGGTTACTTCATGATTACTCTGCGAGAGGTGCCATCTGAGTAGCGGATGATGATGGGGCCGCGTTGCTTGCCGCTGACCTGTCGACCGTTCAGGTCGTAGTAACCGGCAATACTGCGGGAGTCTTCTTCCATTTCCACGTTGTCTATACCCGTGGGCAGGACAAGTATCTCATACCTACTCCAAGGCTTTGTATTCATATAGAGCGCTTTTGCGTCTTCATCCACCACGTAGACGGTACTTAATGGTGTGCCTCTAAAGACATCTTCATATAATTCTGGAGGAGTTGCTGGCAACATTATAATTTCTTTAAGAGCACTGCAATCCGTAAAGCAATAACTTCCCAAAAGCGTTACGGAACTGGGGATGGTGATGGTAGTTAATCCACTGCAACCCTCGAAACAACTACCATCTAAACTCGTTACGGAATTAGGAATGGTGACGGAAGTTAATCCACTGCAACCCTCGAAACAACCCTGTGCCAATCTCGTTATGGAATTGGGAATGGTGACGGAAGTTAATCCACTGCAACCCTCGAAACAACCATATTCCAATCTCGTTACGGAATTGGGAATGGTGACAGTGGTCAAACCACTGCAACCAGAGAAACAGAATTGACCCAAACTCGTTACAGAACTGGGGATGGTGATGGAGGTCAAACCTGTACAACCGAAGAAGCAATAACTTCCTAAACCTGTTACCGAATGGGGAATAAAAGTGTTTTTACAACCTACAATTAAGGTGTTGGTAGAGGTTTCAATGATTGCATTGCAATTCTCTCTCGAATCATATACAGAATTACCTGCATCGACAGATATTCTCTCTAATCCATTAGAGCCAGAGAAACAGTAATCAGCTATGTACGTTACGGAACTGGGGATGGTAATGGAGGTTAGACTACTGCAACCCTCGAAACAACCATATTCCAATCTCGTTACGGAATTGGGAATGGTGACAGTGGTCAAGCCACTGCAACCAGAGAAACAGAATTCACCCAAACTCGTTACAGAATTGGGGATAGTGATGGAGGTCAAACTTGAGCAGTCCCTGAAACAACTGTGTCCCAATTTCGTTACAGAACTTGGAATAAGTGTGCTCTTGCAGCCTACAATTAAGGTATTGGTTGATGTCTCAATAATTGCATTGCAATTCTCTCTCGAATCATATACCGTATTACCCGCTTCTACGGATATTTTCTCTAAACCAATACACCCTAAAAAGCACTCTCCCCCCAAACTCGCTACGCTATTGGGAATGGTTACAGAGGTCAGGCCGCTGCAACCAGAAAAGCAAGCACTTTCTAAATTCGTTACAGAGCTGGGAATTGTGATAGAAGTCAAGCCACTGCAATCCGCGAAGCAATAACTCTCTATACTCGTTACGCTATTGGGAATGGTTACAGAGGTCAGGCCGCTGCAACCAGAAAAGCAAGCACTTTCTAAATTCGTTACGGAGCTGGGAATTGTGATAGAAGTCAAGCCACTGCAGCCTTCGAAGCAACCAAACCCCAAGTTCGTCACAGAATTGGGAATTGTGATGGAGGTCAAACTACTGCATTCCCGGAAGCAATACTCTCCCAAACTCGTCACAGAATTAGGAATCGTGACAGAGGTCAAACTGCTGCATTCCCGAAAGCATCTATCACCCAGACTCGTTATGGAATCGGGAATGACGATGGAAGGCAAATTACTGCACTGGTAGAAACAGCCATTTCCCAAATTCGTTACGGAATTGGGAATCGTGATGGAGGTCAAACTACTGCAATTGGAGAAGCAGTATTCACCCAAACTCGTTACGGAATTGGGAATCGTGATGGAGGTCAAACTACTGCAATTGGAGAAGCAGTATTCACCCAAACTCGTTACGGAATTGGGAATCGTGATGGAGGTCAAACTACTGCAATAGTAGAAGCAGTATTCACCCAAACTCGTTACGGAATTGGGAATCGTGATGGAGGTTAAACTACTGCAACCGTAGAAGCAGTATTCACCCAAACTCGTTACGGAATTGGGAATCATGATGGAGGTCAAAAAATACAAACCACCGAAACAACCATCCCCCAACTTTGTTATGGTATATGTAGAACCCTCTACAGTCACAGTTTCAGGTATAACCATGTCATAACTATAACTAGTTGGCTGCAGTACAGTGGCTGTCTTGTCGGTCGCGTTCAGGTCGTAGAGATATCCATCCACCTCTACCTCTTCCGCCCATGCGCAATGGAATCCCAAGAGTAGGATAAGGAGTAAATAGATTTTTTTCATGCTGTAAGATAAATAAAGAAAAGGCGTGTAGCCATTCCTGTGCTTGTCTATTCTCGGGCTACCGCCAAGTGGCCTAACGACTAACAAGCGCAGAATGGCTCACGCCTTACAGCGTGAACCTTCATACTGCTTGTCCTCAGTCGTTGAATTATTGGCGGTATTCGAGAATAGAGAACAAGAGCAAAAAGCTCAGTATATGTATGTGTTCTATATCAAGTCAACTGGAATGGAACGCGCGCGAGTAGAAAATACTTGAGGCTTAACGGCCTCGTTGGTACATCGTTGTGTGCCTTGCCACTATGCTGTATGGCAGGTAATCAGCAGGCAGCGTTCGCATAGGTCGTGTCTGGTTCGTAAGTGGCAATCGGTGGCCATTAGCTTCAGTGCAGGCGACGCGGATTGCGCAAAATAAGTGGATTTAGGGGTGAGACATAGTATTTTGTTTGTCTATTCTGTTCGGAGGAAGAATACATTCCCTCCGCACGCTTGACGGAGCAAAGATAACACAAGGGGAGAGCATGGCAAAGTGAAATATGCAGTTTTTGGGTTTTGGATTGCCGATTTACTGCCGCGACAGTGTCGAACAGACGATTTATCTACAAAATCCCGACTTCGTAGATAAATCGTCTGTTTTTCGTAACTATTCAGCGATAGGCACAAGGGGACTATCCGTGGCCTCAAACAGTGTCCGGATTGCATTATACGCCATCTGGCCATTTTTCTTTGCCGTATCAACGACGGAGTGCAAGTCAAGAACAGCATCGGCCCCCAAGTCGGACCTGAAGACCCCCGAGTTCTTCAGTTTTATCTTCAGCTTCCTTATGCCACGTTCGCTGGCATTGTTGTCTAGGGGGATCAGGGGGTCTTCAAAAAAGGTGAAGATATAGACTCTGCATTTGACGAGACCCTTTCGAAAACGTTCAAACGGCTTCTCGAGCCTATCAAGATTCTTCTCAAGCAGTGCGTCAAGACGCTTGAGCCAAGGTGTCTTGTCGATGACATCCTCCGGCCTCTTGTGCCGTTCGTGAATGGCTTCCTTCAACAGTTTCTCGACGGCTTTGGACCAGCTCTGCTTCTTGTCCAGTTCGTTGAGATACTTAAGCGCTCTGAGCAGATGCACAAGGCAAACCTGATGGGTGAGTAGGTGCAGGGCGAAGTAGGCACTGTGGCGGTCTGTTACGGCTATCATCCTCTCGAGGCTGTCTGATTTTCCTGATGGTGTGTCAAAATGCAAATTTTTACGCGCACTCGAAGGTGCGTCAGAATGGCTAAGATGCAAGGCGCTGAGGCTGAGGGCGCAGGGAGTGTACTAAAGTACATGACCAAGCCCGAATGCCGATAGCAACGAAGCAGATTGGCCATTATGACACACCGTCAGTAGATACTCATTATGTTACAAAAAAAGGGCCCCTTGAGAAGGCCCTATCTATTATTACTACGCAAATATACAACATTTTGGGCGAAATGCAAATTGGCCTCCGCAGACGATTTATCTACTGCGGAGGCCAAAACGTAGTGTTTTTTTTCTTTTTTTTGTTTGTGAGGAACGATGAAGGGGCGGAGAGGCGTCACCGAGCGCTTATCTCACCTGCACCTTGCGGCGGCGGTCGGTGACGTAGAGACCAGGCTTGGTGGGCTGCACGCGGCGGCCGCTGAGGTCGTAGTAGTGCTCCTCGCCCTGTGCTGCGCCATCGGCGGGCTGGGTGAGGCTCTCGAGGTCGGTGACCAGGTCGGTGGGCTCGATGTACCACTGCGAGGCGGGACTGTCCGTGGTCCAGGGCACGATGCGGGTGTTGTCGCCGGCCAGGTGCAGGGCGGGATAGCCGGGCTTAGCAGCGCTGACGCAGTCGAAATGAGACTTACCGTTGGTGGCCGAGACGATGCGGTAGGCCGCGGCATTGGCGGCGGCGGTGACAACGGGCGTCTTGGTCTCGACGGCACCTGTGCTACCCAAGAAGACGCCCACGCCGTCGCAGGCGATGGTCCACTGTCCTTCGGCCGCTGCAGGATAGAAACTGAAGAGTTGTCCCTGGGCGCTCTCGTTGAGCGTGGCGGCGGTCAGTCCGCTGGTCGAGGCCACGAGGTAGAGGGTGGCATTCTGACGCTCGCTGTTGCGCACGCGGTATTTCTTATCCGAGGAGAGGACGATGCGGTCGGCACTGGCGAGAGTCTGGTGGAAGGCTTCGTAGGCACTGCGCGAAGGAGCGGCCTCATAGTCGGCAGCAGCCTGATGGATGGCGTCGGCCGACGAGACGTTGATCATACCTACAAAGTTGCCCATTTGGGCATCTACACCGGCGGCAACGGCTGCGAAGCCATTGGCCACGATACTGTCGGCCACGACGTCGGCGCAATAGGTGTAGGCGCTATCGGTAAGGGCTTCAATGCTATACTTCTTGAGGATGATATTATAGCCACCGCCCGAGGCACCGTAGGTATCCTCTTCGAGGAGGACGGCGAGGGTGCTATCGGGGAGCCACTGCAGGGTGGAGTAGGCCGAGCCGAGTTTGCTGACGATTTTGCAGCCGTCCCAGTCGGCGGCATAGGCGTCGGCGGTGTAGAAGTCGGCCAGCGAGGCCAGTTCTTTGTACGACACGCCGACGCGTGCACGCGACGATGCCGTGGGCAGCGACTGGAGGGCGAGCCATACCTTGCGGCCGTCGGCCACACGCTTGGCGGGGAGCATGAGGGCTTCGCCATTGCACGAGGCCGACTGCTGGGCCACACCGTTATTGGCGCGGCCGGAGAAGGCTACCGTGCCCCAGGAGCCCTGTGCGGTGGTGTGGTCAGTGTAGTGGAAGATATTGAAGTAGCGTCCACCGCCCACGCGCGAGCTGACGAGCACCGAGCCGTCGGGCAGTTCTTCGGTCTTCGGTTCATCGGCGCCGCTGGGCACGGGAGCAGAGTGTACGCCGCCCAGAACGTCCCATGTCTGGCCGAAGTTGTCGGAGTAGAGCACGTAGTTCTTGTTTGTACCATTGACGTCCTTGAGCAGGATGGCGCAGTAGAGGCGGTAGTACTGTCCCACCTTGACGGTCTTGCTCTGGCAGATGCGACCCGAGCCGACAAACATCGATTTGGCTGCGCCGGCAAGGCTGTTGTCGAACATGGCGTAGATTTCGGGCGAGATATCGTCGGGCTGGCTCCAGGTCTTGCCGTAGTCGTCGCTGTAGAAGCGGGCAATGGCCTGATGATGGTCGCGCGTGGCGCTCTGGAAGGTGACGTTGCCCGAGCAGCAGAGCACGAGCACGCGGGGACTCTCGCAGTCGGCCACAAGGGCGACGTCGCCGAAGCCCGTATTGATAAAGCCATTGTTGACGCTACCGCCGACGGCCATGGTGGTGATGTTGTCCCAGGTCAGGCCGTTGTCGTGCGAGATGCGGGCGTGCAGGTCGATGGCGCCGTAGCCTATGTCAGCGCGGCAGAAGCGGTAGTCGGCCATGGCCAGCAGGTCGCCGTTGGCCATCTGGGCCAGGGCGGGGATGCGGTAGGGGATGTCGGCATTGCTCTTGGTGGGGAACACCTCGGCAAACCACTCCGGCTCTTCCACCGAGCGCTGGATATCCACATATATATTAGTGAGCAGCACGCCGTAGTTGCCGCCCGACATGACGAAGGCAGCCGTCTGTTCCTTGCCGCCGTCGAAGGCGATGTGCTGGTTTTGATTGGTGGAGGGCAGGGAGGTATTGCCCACGGTGATGGTGGGATTCTGCCCGCTGACAAGGCTCTTGAAGTCGAAGGCAAAGCCCGTGATGACGCAGTCGTTGTCGGTGGTGAAGGTATAGCTCTGCGGCGCATACCGGCCCGTATAGGCGGCGATGTTCGTGCCGTCGGCCTTCATATTATTATAGCCGGCATTGAGGCTGAGCGAGGGCTGGGTGAAGGTGGAGTTCCATATCTGGCGGAAGGACGACGACGAGGCGGCGAAGGTTCCCGTTGTGAGATCGACACGGCGGCGGGTCTTGGCAAATTCGATGACGACGGTGGAGCCGGCATCCTTGCCCGTGGTCCAGAAGGCCAGTTGGCCGTTGCGGTTGTTGATGGCATTGGTCTGAATGCCCTTCTGGTAGATGTACCATCCGGCATTGTCGCGGTAGGTGGAGGCACTCATCTGCCAGAGGGCGACGTAGCCGTCGAGGGCTGTGGTGTCGCGCAGCACAACGTAGGCCGTGCCGCCGTTGGTGCCGCTCATCTGCTGGGGCGAGGCCAGCACCTTGCCGGGGCCGGCCTGCTTGTTGATGATGCGGTAGCCATCGGTCTGGTTGCCGACGAAGCACCAGAGGTCGGCGTCGGCCATGTCGGTGCTGACACGCGAGAGGGGCATGGAGGCGGCCGTGCCATGGTCGGCGAGGACGAGGCCGGCGTCACCGATGGTCATGGTGTACCACGTGGTGGTGTCGGCCACCTGGCCTGCCGTCATCACCGTGGGGCGGATGGGCTCGGCGGCCTGCGCAGCGGTAAGACTGAGAAGGCCCAGACTGAGGGCCGTAAGCAGGGTAGTGTTTCGCATAGGTAGTAGGGGGGGGTATAGAGGGTTAGGTAAATCGTTGCAGGCGCAAAGCCCACTCTGCGGACAAATTTACGAAAAATCCTGCACGGTGGTCCTTTTGGTCGGGCTTTTCTGCCGCCATCAGTCAGAAATGTTTACCTTTGCAAAGTTTCATCCCTACAACTTATGTCCATCCGCAGTATTCTCCGCTCCTTTTCTGCCCTACTCGGCACAGTCGTCGTGCTAATGCCGGCCTTGCCGGCGGCCGCACAGGAGGACGACCTCACAGTCCTCCTCGACGAGATCATGGTCTATAACCGTCAGCCGCGTATGCAGGCTCTCCCCAAGACCTACATGTACCGCATCACCTTCCGCGACAAGCGCAACAACAGTCACAGCGTGTCGCGCCCCTCCACCTTCCTCTCGGCCAAGGCGCTGGCCCGCCGTGAGCGTCTGGGGGTACGCGTCGATGCCTACGACCTGCCGGTGTCGGGGGTCTATCTCGATTTCCTGCGGCGCAAGGGCCTGCGCGTGGTGTGCACCAGCCGGTGGAACAACACAGCAGTGGTCGAGGTGGCCGACACCACGCTGCTCAACGACCTTGACCGCGTCAAGTTTGTTCAGGACGTGTGCCGCGTCTATGTTAGCCCCGACAGCGTCAAGGTGACGGAGGGCTTCGCCGACATGGAGACCCTGGGCAAGGACCAAGAGCGTGAAGACCCCTACGGCCACGCAGCCCAACAGGTGCGCCAAATCGGCGCCGACCGCCTGCACAACCGCGGCTACCGCGGCAAAGGCATCACCATCGCCGTCATCGATGGGGGCTTCAACCACGCCGACAGCATCGCCGCACTCAAAGGCACTCGCGTGGTGGCCACGCACAACTTTGTCTCACCTGGCCGACGCGTCTATGACATGGAGCAAGATCATGGCACCATGGTGCTCTCGTGCATGGCGGCCAACATGCCGCACATCCTGGTGGGCACGGCACCCGAGGCAGACTATATGCTGCTGGTGAGTGAGGACGGCCGCTCCGAACAACTCGTTGAGGAGGACTACTGGTGCGCCGCCATCGAATATGCCGACAGCGCGGGAGCCGACATCATCAGCACCTCGCTGGGCTACACCACCTTCGACCACAACCCGGGCACACACCGCTATGACGAACTGGACGGCCGCACGCACGTCAACAGCCGCTCGGCATCGCTGGCGGCCAGCCGCGGCCTCATCGTGTTGAACAGCGCGGGCAACAGCGGCGACGAGGAGTGGAAAAAGATTGGCTTCCCGGCCGATGCGGACCATATCCTGGCCGTCGGCGCCGTGGACAGCCAGGGCCTCAACACGTCGTTCTCGTCGGTGGGCAACACGGCAGACGGACGCATCAAACCGGATGTCATGGCCATGGGCAGCGGCGTGGCGGTGGTCGATTGCTCGGGCGCACTCTGCCGCGTGGCGGGCACCTCGTTCTCCTGCCCCATCCTGGCGGGCGGCATGGCCTGTCTGCTCGAAGCCTTCAGCAACCGCTCACCCGACGACCTCATAAAGGCGGTACGCGCCACAGCCACTAACGCACAACGCCCCGACAACATCTTCGGCTACGGCATAGCACGCCTCGACAGCGCCTTCGAAAGTCTGACAACGGTTACGCCCAGAACGGAGGAAGAATAACGCACCACACTCGCTCACCACACATGACTCCCCTGTCGCTCTACGAACTGAACAGTTTGGTGCGCCGCACACTACAGGTAACGCTGGCCGATGCCTACTGGCTGGTGGCCGAACTGAGCGAAGTGCGCCCCTCACCGCGCGGCCACTGCTATGTGGCCTTCGTACAAAAGGACGAGGCGGGCGGCACGCTCGTGGCCAAGGCCACGGGTACCATCTGGCGGCAGACCTACGCGCTGCTGGCACCGGCCTTCGAGCGCGCCACGGGCTCACCGCTCCGAGCTGGCATGAAGGTGCTGGTGCGCGTCAGCGTGACGTTTCACGAACTCTACGGCATGAGCCTCAACGTCACGGACATCGACGCGTCCTACTCGCTGGGCGAGGTGGCGCGCCGACGCCGCGAGATCATCGACCAGCTCAAGGCGGACGGCGTGCTGACGCTCAACAAGGAACTGCCCCTGCCGCGCCCGCTACGGCGCATCGCCGTCATCTCCAGTGCCACGGCGGCAGGCTACGGCGACTTTTGCCGGCAGTTGCAGCAGTCGGGCTGGGGTTTCCACACGGCGCTCTTCCCGGCCACGATGCAGGGCGACGAGGTGGAAGAGAGCATCATCGCCGCCCTCGACGCCATCGCGGCGGAGGCCGACCAATGGGACGCGGTGGCCATCATCCGCGGCGGCGGCGCGGTGAGCGACCTGCACGGCTTCGACGCCTACCTGCTGGCGGCCAATGTGGCTCAGTTTCCGCTGCCCGTGCTGACGGGCATCGGCCACGAGCGCGACGAGACGGTCATCGACCTTGTGGCCTGCCAGCGGCTGAAGACGCCGACGGCGGTGGCGGCATGGCTCATCAGCCTGCGTCAGGACGAGGCGGCGGCGCTCACGGCGCTCACACAGTGCCTGCAGACGGCGACGCGCGAACGTCTATACAGCGCACAGCAGCGCCTGCAGCAGCGCGCCCTGGCCCTGCAGCGGGCGGCACACACGGCGACAGCCTCGCGCCACGCCAAGGTGCAGCGCATGGACGCCGCGCTGACGCTGACATGCCGCGCACGGCTGGCACACGAGGCGGAGCGCACGGAGCGCACAGCCGAGGCGCTCGCTCGTGCCGCACAGACGCTGCTCATGCAGCACCGCACGGCGCTCGCGGCGGCATCGCGCTGCATCGCCATGGCGGGACCGGAGCGCATACTGCGCATGGGCTTCGCCATCGTCAGAAAGGACGGCCACGTGCTGACAGACGCCACGCAGGCGGCCAGCGGCGACCGCCTCGACATCACCCTGGACCGCGGCACGCTCAGCGCCACGGCCAACTGACCCCACACGGCCAACCGGCCCAACCATACCGAACCTCATGAAACAAACTTACGAGAATGCCTTTGCCCGCCTCGAGACCATCGTGGCGCAGATAGAAAAGGGCGAGACCGACCTGGACGCCCTGGCCAAGGCGGTGAAAGAAGCGAAAGACCTTATCCGGTTTTGTACGGACCAACTAGAGCGCGTCGAAAACGATGTCAACAAATGCCTTGAAGATGGGAAAGAATAAACTTGCCAAATTTGCCGACATGGCGGCCTATCCCCATGT
>CAMGHE010000062.1 GCA_946055775.1 uncultured Bacteroidales bacterium | reverse complement strand
ATATGAGCGTGGGCGAATCAGGCTGAATGGAGATTGAAAAATAGTATTCGGCGTTAAAGTTGGGATAGGACGGACGATGATGGACCCGACAGCAGAACAGACAGGCATGGGAGCGGAGAAAATGGAACCGGGGAAAGCCACGAGCGGAGACGGGGAAAACAACGAGGGAGACGGGAACGAAGATGGCGGGCGCTGGCGGCAGGGCACAAAAAAAATTAATGGAGACTCCGTCTCTACAGGTCTCCATTAACCAACACAAAAACTAAACTAGACTTAACTAAACTATTTCACTCGTTATCATCGCGACAACTTCTGTGTGCAAAAGTACGTTGTTCGTTTGAACCCTCCAAATAATTTTGCAACTTTTTTGAGGGGAAACGCAAAAAAATGTTTGCAGGCTGGAAGCCCCTGCGGCGTTCATAATCGAACCGTGCGGTCGAGCAACAGATGGTCCAAGATGGTCATGGCAGCCATCGCTTCGACGATAGGCACGGCCCTGGGCAGGACACAGGGGTCATGTCGTCCACGTGCCTTGACGATGGTAGGCTGTGCGTGGTCATCGACGGTCTGCTGTTCGCGCAGCAGGGTGGCTACGGGTTTGAACGCCACGCGGAAGCGTATGTCCTGTCCGTTGCTCAGTCCGCCCTGTATGCCTCCGCTGTGATTGGTCAGCGTGGTGATGCCGCCCTTGCCATCGGGCACGAAGACGTCGTTTTGCTCGCTGCCGCGTGCTGTGACGCCGGCGAAGCCTTCGCCATATTCAAAGCCCTTCACCGCATTGATAGAGAGCATGGCAGCGCCCAGTGCGGCATGTAGTTTGCCAAAGACGGGTTGCCCCAAGCCTACGGGGCATCCGGTGATGATGCCAGTGATGATGCCGCCGATGGTGTCGCCCTCGGCCTTGACCAGTGCGATGAGGTCGGCCATGCGTTGTGCCGTGTCAGGGTCGGGGCACCGCACGGGGTTTCGTTCTATTTCTGCCAGGTCATAGTCGGCTGGCTGTCCCGTTAGAGCGATGTGTCCCACTTGTGAGGTATAGGCCGTCACACGTATGCCGTATTGTCTCAGTGCCAATTTGGCCAGAGCGCCACCGACACACCGTGCCACGGTTTCGCGCGCCGAGGTACGTCCGCCGCCTCGGTGGTCGCGCAAGCCATACTTCGTGGCATAGGTGAAGTCGGCATGGCTGGGGCGGTAGAGGTGTCGCAGGTTCTCATAGTCGGCCGAGTGCTGATTTTCGTTGCGCACGAGGAAGCCGATGGGGCATCCCGTGGTGCGTCCCTCGAAGATGCCCGAGAGAAACTCTACGCGGTCGCCCTCTTTGCGTGCTGTGGTCAGTGCGCTCTGTCCCGGCCGGCGGCGATCCAGTTCGCTCTGAACGAAGTCGGGCTCCACCTCGACGCCGGCGGGAAAACCGTCTATGATACCCCCTATGCCTGGTCCGTGGCTTTCGCCGAAGGTTGTTAGGCGAAGAATGTTGCCAAAGGTATTCACTGCTGGTGGTTGCTAAGGATTGTTGAACGAGCCGATGTTGGCGTAATTATTCGTGGCAGTGTCCGCCGCCGCAGCATCCGCCGTGACCATTCTTCTCGTGGTGTTCCTTTTTGCCGTGTCCGCCGCAGCATCCGCCCTCACCGTGGTGGTGGTCATGGTCGTGGTGTCCGCCGCCGCAGCATCCGCCCTCACCGTGTCCGTGGTGGTGGTCATGGTCGTGGCATCCTCCGCCACAGTCGTCGCAGCCGCATCCGCAGCCGCCTTCGCCGCTGAGCATCTGTGCCATGGCCTGCATCTCGGCCACGGTAGCGGGACGTGTGGTCACCACCTCGCCACGGAAGTGCAGGTCTTTGCCAGCCAGGGGATGGTTGAGATCGACCTTCACCTTGTCGTCGGTCACCTCGAGGATAAGGCCCTGGAAGCGGTTGCCGTCGGCATTGACCAGAGGGATGACGTTGCCCGGGTAGATGGTGTTCTTGTCAAAGCGGCCGTCGATGCAGAAAATCTGCTTATCCAGGTCGATGACGTGTTCCTCTTCGTAGGGACCGTAGGCCTCGTCGGCCGTGAGGGTGAAGTCGAAGGTCTCACCCTGTGCCAGTGCGGCCACTTTCTCTTCGAAGGCATCGAGGGCGACGCCCATATTGGTGATAAACTGGAAGGGGTGTTCAACGGGGGCCTTTTCCACCAGTTCGTGGATACCCTTCTCGTTGTCGGTATAAAGTTCGTAGGCTACGGTGATGTACTTATTCTCTTGCATATTCGTGGTTGGTTGTGTGTTATCTGTAAGTGTTGGGCTCAGGCCATCTCCAGTTTGAGGGCCTTCACCAGGGTTTGGAAGTTTTTGTTTTCCTTAATCAGCAGGCTGTAGGCCTCTTTGCGGCTATAGACCTGCCGCTGCTCCTCTTTCTTGATGATACGCAGACTGAGGGTTATTTGGGCGTTATGCAACTGTTTGCGCAGGTAGGCCGTCAGTCCGGGCACGAGGGGCTGCATGAAGGGGATGACCATCTCGTTTTCGACGGGCACCTCCACCACCCAGTTGTCGGTGATGACGGGCTGTATGTTTTTCATGCGCCCAGCCTGTGCGGCCTGCTCTTGCGGCAGGACGGCTGCGTAACGGTACCAGTGGTACGACAGGGTCTGCTCGTCGAACGGGCGCACCTCGGTCACCTCTTCGGCGACGGGAGCCGGCGTGCTTGCTGCCGCGGGTGTGGTGGTCTGCGCCTGTTGGCGGGCGCCGCGTATAGACAGGGTGCGCAGGGCAGGCCTCACCTGCTGAGCCTGCGGTGCTGCCGGCGCTTGACGTGGCTGGGAGGGCATAGGCGCGGCGGCAGCCTGTGGTGTGGCTGTAGGTTGGGCTGTTAGGGTGGCTTTGGGTACGGCAGCGGGCTGGGGCGTGGCGGCGGATGCCACCTGAGGTGCTGGCGCTGATGCGGCGGCGGGACGTGCGGCGGCGGTGGCGGCCGGCGCATTGTGTGTGAACAGGGGTTTGAGAATCTTCGTAGGGCCAAGCCCACAAGCGTCGCTGTCGGGGGCGGACAACTGGCCCACCTCGATGAGGGTCAGTTCGACCAGCAGGCGCTTGTTGCCGCTGGTGTTATAGTTTTGGTCGCACTGGCGGCAAATCTTCAGGGCGCGGTAGAGGAAGCGCACCGGCACCTGTGCGGCCTGCGAGCGGTAGCGTTCGCGGACGCTCTGTGCCACTTCGAGCAGAGGCAGCGTGGCCTCGTCCTTAGCCACCAAAAGGTCGCGGAAGTGGGCCGCCAGTCCGTTGACAAAGTGCTGACCCTGAAAGCCGCGAGCCATGACGTCGTTGGCTAGGAGCATGGCGGCGGGGATATTGCCCTTGAGCAGGTGGTCGGTCATGGTGAAATAGACCTCGTAGTCGAGGATGTTCAAGTCCTCGATGACCTTCTTATAGGTGATATGTCCCTGGGTGTAACTGGCCACCTGGTCGAAGATGGACATGGCGTCGCGCATGCCGCCGTCGGCCTTCTGGGCAATGATGCCGAGGGCCTCGTCCTCGTAGGTATAGCCTTCCTTCTCGGCCACGCTCTTGAGGTGCGCCACGATGTCGGGCACCTCCATGCGTGCAAAGTCGTATATCTGGCAGCGCGAGAGGATGGTGGGCAGAATCTTGTGCTTCTCGGTGGTGGCCAGGATGAAGATGACGTGTGCGGGCGGCTCCTCAAGGGTCTTGAGGAAGGCGTTGAAGGCGGCCTGCGAAAGCATGTGCACCTCGTCGATGATAAACACCTTGTAGCGTCCCACCTGCGGCGGTATCATCACCTGCTCGATGAGCTGGCGGATGTCCTCGATGGAATTGTTGGAAGCGGCGTCAAGCTCGATGATGTTGTAACTGCGCTTCTCCTCGAAGGCGCGACAACTCTCACACGCTCCGCAGGCCTCGCCGTTGTCGCGGGGCTGCAGGCAGTTGATGGTCTTGGCGAAGATGCGTGCGCAGGTGGTCTTGCCCACCCCTCGCGGTCCGCAGAAGAGGTAGGCGTGGGCCAGTTTGCCGGTGGCTATGGCGTTCTTTAGCGTGGTGGTAAGCGCCTTCTGCCCCACGACGGTGTCGAACGTGGCGGGGCGGTATTTTCGGGCAGAAACGATATAGTGGTCCATGGGTATGGCGTGGGGCTTTGTGAGGCCGTCTGATTCGGCCTGGGCAAAGGTAAACAAAAAAGCCGGGACTTGAGGCGTCCCGGCGGGAAAATGCGTGGCCAGCGGTGGCAGCCGGCAGTGGGTGTAGCGCCAGAGGGTAGGAGGAGCCGTCCGCTACTGGTCCTTGTTTTCAACATAGCCCTGGTGACGCTTGGGCAGGGCCGACATGATGTCGTCGTAACTTTTCTTCATCACCACCTTAATGTCGTCAATACCCTTCCCCTGGGGCTCAATGGGCTTGTGGATAACCAGACGCATGCGGTGGTACTTGACGAAATTGAAGCCGGCCATGCGCGGCAGCACGTCAAACGAGCCGTCGATAGTGATGGGCACGACGGGCAGTTGCAAGTCGTCGGCCAACTGGAAGGCACCCTTGCGGAAGAAACCCATATGGCCGGTAAACGTACGTGAGCCTTCGGGAAAGACGACGAGCGAGGTGCCGCCCTGGAGCGTAGCACGTCCGCGCTCGATGGTCTCCTGAATCTTTTTCGGTCCCGACTTGTCCACGAAGATGTGGCGTGCGCGGTCGCAAGCATAGCCCACCAAGGGGATGCGGCGCAAGGCCACCTTCATCATCCACTTGAAGTTGCGGCCGAGGAAGCCGTATATCAGGAAGATGTCCATCGGGCCCTGGTGGTTGGCCACGAAGACATAACTGCGGTGCTTGTCAATGTTCTCGCGTCCCTCCACACGGATGGGAAGGAGCAGCATGCGGCAGGTGAGCCACGACCACACCTTGCCGGGATAGTAGCCCCAGAAATGGGCGTTGGCCAAGAAGCAGCCAATGATGGTGAAGAGGGCCGCAAGGATGGTGACCACCAGCCACAGGGGCAGGAAGATGAGCAACTGATAGAGCTTGTACAGGAAGTTCATGGCGTTATCTAGAGGGTTTGTTTTCGAGGACGATGAGGTTTATCTCGGGCCAGGCTCCGAGGCGGAAGGGCAGCAGTACGGCGCCCGTGCCGAGCGAGACGTGGAGCGTCTGGCCGTTGGCAGCGACGTAGGCGCCGCCCCATTCGGGGTAGAACCATGCCGCGGGCGAGAAGCGGCCCACCTTAAACTGCATGCCGTGGGTATGGCCCGACAGGGTCAGGGGAATGTCTGTGCGGTCCACGATGGCGCGGCGCCAGTGTGTCGGGTCGTGTGTCAGCAAGATGGTGAAGCAGCCGTCGCTCAGGCCGCGCATGGCGGCTGCGAGGTTGGCGCGGGCGGGAAAGGGCGGACGTCCCTCGTTCTCCACACCCACGACGGCGATGCTGTCGTTGCCGCGGCGTAGGATGCGGTGGCTGTTGAGCAGCAGATGCCAACCCATACTACGCTCCGTCTGCTGCAGGCGCGCTATGGCCGCCGTGCTGTCGGCAGGCGATGGCCAGCGGTGGTAGGTGAGGTAGTCGTGATTACCCATAACAGAAACGACGCCGTCCTTGGCCTGCATCCCTTTGAGCACGCCCACGAAGGGCTGCATCTCTTCGGGGTGGTAGTTGACCACGTCGCCGGTGACGACGACCAGGTCGGGCTTGAGGGCGTTGACCTGCTGCACGATGCGCTCCACGACGTCGGTCTTGTCGGCCAGGGTGCCCAGGTGCAGGTCGGACATTTGGACGATGCGGTAACCATTGAAGGCGGCGGGCACGCGGGGGTGGGCAAAGTGGTATTCGGTCACCGTCAGGCGGCGGTAGCCGAAGCCCAAACCGTATATCATGGCGGCCAGCGCGATGAGGGCTACGCCGCGGGCTATGCGTCGTGTGGTGCGCCCGACGCCGGCAGTAGCTTTCTCACCGTCACCCTTAGTCACTGCAGCGGCCGGCGGTATGGCGGCATTGCCTTCGCCGGCAGCGGGCCACAGCGCCCTACCCCACTTCCGCCAGGCCCATGCGACACCGCTACCTATGCCCATCGTCAAGGCCGAGAGCACACCTGGAACAATGAGGAGCACGGCCAACGAGAGCAGTTGGCCTTTCCAGCGGTCGTCAGCCAGCGTGTAGCCTTCGTTGGCGGCTGTCCACACCAGCATCAAGGCCACCGCCACGGGGGGCAGCCACAACAGCCAACGCAGCCAGCGCTGTGGGCGGTGGCGCAGACTCAGCCTGTCGATGACGTAAGGCGACAGGAAGAGGAGAATGAGCAGGGGGACAAGGATTCGGAGCAACATAACTCTACACCTATCTATATAATAAGGTATGGGGCACGGCTAAGTCAGATTGGCTCTGAGGAAGGGGCGCAGGCTGTCGGCCGTCATGCCGCGGCGTCGGGCATAGTCGGTCAGGGCTTCTTCGCTGATACGCCCCACGGCGAAGTGGCGCACGGCGGGATGGCCGAGCATCAGACCGGCCACGGCGGCCGCGGGCTGCATCATGCCGCTCTCGGTCAGGCGCACGCCGATGTGGCCGAAGCCGATGAGGCGGTCCATCAGGAAGATGAGGCTCTGGTCGGGCAGCGAGGGATAGCCCACGGCAGGACGACGGCCCTGATAGGCTTCGGCAAAGAGGGCCGAAGCGTCGAGGTGCTCGTCGGGGGCATAGCCCCAATGGGTGCGGCGCACGTCTTCGTGCAGGCGTTCGGCGGCGGCCTCGGCCAGGCGCTCGGCCAGCGTGCGCACCAGCATGTGGCGGTAGTCGTCGCCGGCAAAAGCCTTTTCCATCGCACCCTCTACGGCGGTGACGAAGATGCCCACCACATTGGCTACGGGCAGGCGGCGCACGTCGTCGGCCGCGGGATGCTGCGGACTGACGAAGTCGGCCAGACAGAGGTAGGGATCGCCGGCTTGGCGCACGGTCTGCTGTCTGAGCAGGGGCAGGCGCACGGGGCCGTCGGCGGTGTGGAAGAGGATGTCGTCGCCGTCGCCCTGTGCGTCAAAGAGGCCGAAGCGCCCCAGCACGCGGTGGTGGCTGTCGAGCCACGCCAGTATGTCGCGGGCATCGGCCACGAGGCGCAGGGCCTCGGCGCCGGCAGCACGGTCGGCGGCCGGCAGTGTGCCCAGCCACTGGGCGCGGCAGGCAGGACAGTCGTGCACCCGGGCAGCGCTGGCCAGCCGCGGGGGCAGTTGCCAAGCGTGCAGCAGGTAGAGCCAGTTGATGTAGGGCACCAACTCGGCCACGCTGTAGGTTTCGGTGCGCAGCAGGGGGGTCATAGCGCAGTCGTCGTACTAACGGTCGAAGGTGACAGGCTCGCCGCGGAACGACTCGTCGGTCAGGCGGTGGCCGTTATAGATTTGGAAGCCGTTACAGAAGGTGCGTGCCACGCGCCACTTGAAGGTGTGGCCCTCCAGCGGACTCCAGTTGCAGCGACTGGCTATGCGGTTGGGGGTGAGGGTCCAGGGGTGGTCGCGACGCACCATCACCATGTCGGCCTTGTAGCCTTCGCGCAGGAAGCCGCGGTTTTCGATGTCGAACATCCGTGCGGGGGCGTGACACATCAGTTCCACCAGACGCTCGATGGTGATGACGCCCTGATCGACCAGGTCGAGCATGGCTACGAGGGAGAACTGCAGCATGGGCATGCCCGATGCGGCGCGGAGGGCGCCTCCTACTTTGTCGGTCAAGGCATGGGGGGCGTGGTCGGTGGCGACGCTGCTGATGACGCCTTCGCGCAGGGCGCGGCGCAAGGCGGCACGGTCGGCGGCCGTCTTGACGGCGGGATTGCACTTGATGCGTGTGCCGAGACGGGCATAGTCGGCGTCGGTAAAGAGCAGATGAGGCACGCAGGCCTCGGCGGTGATGCGGCTGTCGCCGGCCGAGAACAGGCCCAGTTCGCGCTCGGTGGTGATATGCGCCACGTGCAGGCGTGCTCCGGTCTCGGTGGCCAGAGATACGGCCTTGACGGTTGAGGCATAACAGGCCTCGGCCGACCGTATCTCGGGATGGTGGCACACGTCGGGGTCGTCGCCATAGCGTTCGCGGGCCTCGGCGGCGCGGCGGGCGATGACGGAGGAGTCTTCGCAGTGGGCCACGATGGGCAGGCGGCTGTTCTCGAAGACGGCGCGCAGGGCGTCGCTGTCATCGACGAGCATATTGCCCGTTGAGGCACCCATGAACAGTTTGACACCGGCCACCTTGCGGCGGTTGAGTTTGGGCAGCATATCGACGTTGTCGGTCGTAGCGCCAAAGAAGAAACCGTAGTTGACGCGGCTCTTGCGTGCGGCAAGAGCCATTTTCTCGGTCAGGGCCTCCTTGGTGGTGGTCTGCGGCACGGTGTTGGGCATGTCGAGCCATGTCGTCACGCCACCCATGGCGGCAGCGCGGCTCTCGCTCTCCATGTCGGCCTTATAGGTGAGGCCCGGGTCGCGGAAATGGACGTGGGTATCTATCACGCCGGGGAGCAGCCAACTGCCTTCGCCATCAATGACGCCGGCGGCCTCGTAGAGGTCGCGGGGCGCCTCGCCGAAGACGATGCGTTCGATACGGTCGTCGCCGATGAGCACATGCCCCTTGCGGCACTGCCCCTCGTTAACAATCGTGGTATTGATAATAAGTCTTCTGGAGTGCATCTCTATCAGTCTTGTGGGTTTTCGGAATGAGAGGGAGTGGGGGCACTATTCTGCCTTATGTGCCTCGGCCCCCTTACGGGGCTTGATCTTACCGCAGATGGCGGCCCAGCGCAGGCGCATCACGCCAAAGAGGGCTTCGCCGAAGATGCCGCCACTCATTTTGCTGGTGCCCAAGCAACGGTTGACAAAGACGACGGGCACCTCGGCCACCTTGAAGCCCAGACGGTGGGCGGTAAACTTCATCTCTATCTGGAAGGCATAGCCCTTGAAACGGATGGCATCGAGGTCGATGGTGTCGAGCACCTCGCGGCGGTAGCATACGAAGCCGGCGGTGGTGTCGTGCACGGGAATGCGGGTGACGAAGCGGACATACTTCGAGGCATAGTAGCTCATGAGCACACGCCCCATGGGCCAGTTGACCACATTGACGCCCGAGACGTAGCGGCTGCCTACGGCCACATCGGCGCCGCCCTCTGCACAGGCGGCATAGAGGCGGGGCAGGTCGGCCGGGGCATGACTGAAGTCGGCATCCATCTCGAACACATATTCGTACCGGCGCTCTAAGGCCCACTTGAAGCCGGCGATATAGGCGGTGCCCAGGCCCAGTTTTCCCTCACGCTCCACGATGAAGAGGCGGTCCTTAAACTCGCCCGCCATCAGTCCCTTGACGATGTCGGCCGTGCCGTCGGGCGATCCGTCATCGATGATGAGGATATGGAAGCCGTGCTCCAGACCGAGGACGGCCCGGATAATGTTCTCTACGTTTTCCTTTTCGTTGTATGTAGGAATGATGACAAGGCTGTCGCTTTGCTGCATAATATATATAAGGTATTGGTTTTGTCTGCAAAGTTAGTGCAACGCGCGGGATGGGCCAAGCAAAACGCCCATGATTCGCGGGCGCACGCCTATGGTGTAGAAGAAAATTCGCCCTCCCCGCGGTTTACCACGACACGCGGTTTGGCAAATGGCTATTCGCATCTCCCCCCGGGCGCAGCAGTTTGTGTGCGGTCAATAAACAAGACGTAGTTGCCGTTGCATCACAGTCAGGGGCTTGGAAAGAAAGCATGGGACGGACAAACATGCCTTGGGCTTCAACTCATATTGTCCATTTGGAAAATTAGGACACTACAGCATTGTTGTTTTTCTTTGCACTTGGTTACGTACTTTGTTCCGGGCTATCATACCTCTGATTTGATGTCGTTTTTTGACAAGTTCCGATTGCTGCTGATGGCATCCATACATTACCCGAGTGGATGGATTCAACTTTACCTATAGCAATGATAGGAAAATCCCTTAATCATCGTTGATGTGCTCTGGGGGAGATGTTCTACTTTTGCACCGATTTAGATGAACACTAGTAATTTTCACCTTAAAATACAAATGATTATGAACCATTCAATGATTATGTGGTGCATTATTGCGGGCGTGCTGTTGAGCGCATTTATCTTCCGAGCCGTCGGATATTATTATTCCAAAAGCCGTAGTTGCGGTCGTAAAGCGACACATTTTTTGAGATTTGGTAGGGAAGCAGATATCTTCTACGTTCCCGGTGACGATGAGATTCCCGGAATTGCTGACAAACGGGATGAAACAGAGGATTGTTGATATGGGCGATTGTGAAGACCATTCCGCTTTGCGGAAAACGGCCGCATTCCTTGCCGATTATGCCTCCCTGCTGTTGGGCTGCGGGTCCACGTGTATCCGTATTGAGAAAAACACCAGGCGCATGGCGGAAGCTTTCGGTGTGGACCTCGGCATATTCATCATGCCAGACCATGTGGCGGTTTCGGTATGGAGGGGCGACTGTGCACATGCTGAAACGGCGCAACGTAAGACTGTAAGCTGTGGCATCAGTTTTGATTTGAACACCCGTTTGAGCCGGCTCAGCTGGAAAGTAGCCGACAACGGCTTGTCCCTTCATGCCGCCCTTGAGTGCTTTGAACGCATAAAGACAATGACGAAGCCGACGGGGAAATGGGAGGTGCTGATACTGACGAGTTTTGCCAATGCCGCATTTTGCCGTTTGTTTGGAGGCGACTGGTATGCCATGCTGATAGTGTTCCTTTCAACGCTGGCAGGGTTTAGGCTCAAGCAAATCATGCTCGAAGACGGCCGCGACGTGCGTCTAACATTTCTTTGCGCCTCATTCTTCTCCGCTTCCATCAGTGCCGGGGGACATATTTTCAATATTGGTTCTACCCCAGAACTGGCGCTCGGCACGAGTGTTTTGTTCTTGATTCCCGGAGTGCCATATATCAATTCTGTCAGCGATTTGATATACAGGCATTATCTGTGTGCGTTCAGCCGTTTTTTAGATGCGGCTGTGCTAACCGCGTGTCTGTCGGCCGGGCTCTGCGCTGGTATGCTCATACTCGGATTAAAATGGTTTTAAGGAATGATGTGGAATGATATTTTTGTGAATATATTTGAGGATGGTTTTTTTGCGGCGATTGCGGCCATCGGTTTTTCGAGCATAAGCAACACGCCCAGGCGCGCATATCTGACCTGCGCCGTGATTGCCGCTATCGGCCATGCCATACGCTATGTGCTGACCTTGCCCGAATTGGGGAGCTTGCACATTATTCCAGCCAGCGCGGCGGCTTCATTTGCCATCGGACTGTGCGCAGTGTTACTTGCACCGCGCATCAAGTGTCCCGCCGAGGTGTGCTTCTTTCCCGCGCTGTTGCCCATGATTCCCGGCATGTATGCCTACCGTACCATCGAGGCCTTGCTGTCATGCCTGTATCATACGCAGGAGGACATGTTCAGCCATTATTTTTATCTATTTGCCTTCAATGGTCTCACCTGTGCGTTTATTATCTTAGGCATGGTGGTGGGTGCTACAATCCCGGTTTTCATCTTAAAGAAACTTTCGTTCACGGCAACGCGATAGCTCCGATTATTTGTACTTTTGTAATCTAATGGAACTAAGACAACTGAGATATTTTGCCAAAGCTGCTGAGACATTGAACTTTTCGCATGCGGCAAACAGCCTAAATATTGCCCAAAGCTCCCTTTCACAGCAGATTAAGCAGCTGGAAGACGAACTTGGGACGCAACTTTTTATCCGCGACAGACATTCCTTCCAACTGACTGAGGCGGGCGAAGAGATGCTTCCGTTTGCCCTTCGCACTATTCACGCTGCAGAGGCCTGCGCCGACCGGATTCGCGATTTACGGAAAATGCTGACTGGCACGCTCAACATTGGAGTCACCCATTCTTTCAGCCCCATCCTCACTGAAACCGTTATATCTTTTATAAAGATGTATCCGAAGATAAAAGTCAATATCGTGTATAAGCAGATGAACGAGCTTATGGAATTACTTTCCAACCATGAGCTCGATTTTGTTCTCGCATTCAAGCCCATTCAGCCCTTGCCCGATGTTGAGTCGCATATCCTGTTTCAGAACACATTGTCGGTGATTGTTGGAAACAACCATCCCCTTGCTTCAAAAGATAAAGTATCCATATCCGAGCTTGAAAAATACGATTTGGCGCTCCCTTCAAAAGGGTTGCAGGCCCGTAATGCCTTTGACAACATCGTGTCCGATTACGACAAGTTCAAGATACGCATCGAACTGAATGATGTCAACACGCTCTTGAAACTCGTACGCCAGACAAACCTCGTCACCGTGTTGGCTGAAGATTCCATCTACGGTGTCTGCGATGTGAAAGCCGTGCCGATAAATGTTCCCGACAACCAGATGTCGGGATGCGTTCATATCCTGAAAGAAACCTATCGCAAACACTCCATGCAAGAGTTTATCCGTATTCTTAC
>CAMGHE010000061.1 GCA_946055775.1 uncultured Bacteroidales bacterium | reverse complement strand
GGCACGATAGGCAGTCTGTTCCCCGCCCAGTGGGACTGGCTGAAATTCTGGAACCTGACGGCCTTCATCTCCATCATGCTGGCCTTCCTCAACGTCCTGCCCATCCCCGCCCTGGACGGCGGCCACATCTTCTTCCTGCTCTGTGAGGTGGTGACGCGTCGCAAGCCCAGCGACAAGTTCATGTATCGCGCCCAGATTGTGGGCATGTGCCTGCTGTTCGCCCTGATGGCTCTGGCCGTCTTCAACGACCTGGCCCGCTTCGTGTTCTGACCCCACGCCCCATCCAGCTCCATGCGTAGTATTCAATCTCTCCTTCGCCCTATAGGGCGTACGGCCATACTGCTGGTGCTGTCGTTGGTGGCAGCCCTTTCGCTCGGCGCCTGTATGAGCGACGACGACTACAGTATGTCGGCGGCCGATGCCCTGTGTTTCCCCGCCGACACCGTATGTATAGACACTGTGGTTAGTGGAAAGATGACCCCCACGCGGCGCTTCGTCATTAGCAATCCTACGTCCAAGGCCATCCGCCTGAGTGCTGTGCGGCTGGAGCGAGGCACGGCATCGCCCTTCCGCGTGAATGTCGATGGCGTGAGCCTTGACGGCGGCAGCGTTGGCTCTGAGGCCCGCCTTGAGGTGGCCGCCGGCGACAGTCTGCACGTCTTTGTCTTTGCCGACGTGCCCGAGATGCAGAGCGACGTGCCCGTTGAGCATGCCGACCGCCTCACGCTGACCACCGAGGGGGGCTTGAGCCAGAGCATCACCCTGACTGTATGGGGGCAGGACGTGGTGCGCCTTAACGACACTGTGGCACAGACGGGCGACACCCTGCTGGACGGCCGCCGCCCCTACCTGGTGACCGACAGTCTCGTGGTGCCGCAGGGCCGAACGCTGACCATCGCCCCCGGCGTCCGGCTGTGGTTTGCCCCCAATGCCGGCATGACCGTCCGCGGCCGTCTCGTGGCCCGCGGCACCGCCGAACAGCCCATCGTCATGCGCGGCGACCGACTTGGCAATATGTTTGAGGGCCAACCCTACGACCGCATACCCGCACAGTGGGGCGGCATCGTCTTTACGTCAGAGAGCAGCGGCAGCCACCTGGACCATTGCGACATACACAGCGGCACCTATGGCATCATCTGCCAAGCGGCCGACGCCACACAGGTGGCCCTGCGCATGGAAAACAGCGTCCTGCACAACATGTCGCTGTCTGCCTTCACTGCCTGCGCCGCCCGCACCGAGGTGGGCAACTGCCAGATTACCAACGCTGGCCAGCACTGCGTCATGCTCTACGGCGGGCATCACCGCTTCGTCCACTGCACCATCGCCAACTTCTACCGCTTCGGGCGCGGCGATGGCTACGCCCTGTGCTACACCAACGAGATGGACGGCCACATACAGCCCCTTGAACAGGCTGAGTTTGTCAACACCATTATCACCGGCGACCGCAGCGACGAGATTCTGGGCTTGCCTACCACGCTCGACGTGGATGTGCCCTTCGGCTATCGCTTCGACCATTGCCTGATGGCCACCATCCCCACCGATGACGATGAGGGGGTGACCGACTGTCTCTGGGACAATAAGGACGACGACCACGAGGTTTGGGCTGCCGACAACTTCTTCCCCGCCTTCGACCTGCCCCACCTGCGCTTCACCTTTACCCTGGATAAGCGCTCGCAGGCTGTGGGCAAGGCCGACCCCGACGTGACGCGCGTCACCTATCCCCAAGACCCCCAGGGATATAGTCGCCTCTCCGACGACGGACCCGACATGGGATGCTACGAACGGCAGCCGAACGAGCAGGACGAAGACGACGACATGGCAGCCACGAAATGAGGCTGGACGTCACGCCGCATACGACACACGACCTATTACAGACCACACCCCACCATGGCAGAGAATAAACCGACCACAAAACGGAACAACGCCAAGAAATATAACGCCAGCGCCCCCGTGACCGACAACTACGGACACCTGCAACCCCAGGTGCCCGAACTGGAGAAAGTGGTGCTCGGCGCACTGATGATAGAGAAGGATGCCTATCCCATCGTCAGCGAGATACTGCGCCCCGAGAGTTTCTACGAGCCTCGCCACCAGAAAATCTATGAGGCCATACGCCGACTGAGCATCGAGCAGAAGCCCGTCGATATCCTCACCGTCACCGAGCAACTCAACGCCACGGGCGACCTGGAGGACGTCGGCGGCCCCGTTTATATCAGTCAGTTGAGCGGTATGGTGGCCTCGGCGGCCCACTTGGAATACCACGCACGCCTCATCGCCCAGAAATACCTGGCGCGTGAACTCATCGCCTATACCGGGCGCATACAGACACGAGCCTTCGACGCCACGCAGGACGTCGATGAACTGATGCAGACGGCCGAGGGCGAACTCTTTGAAATCTCCCAGCAGAACCTCAAGAAAGACTATACCCAGATTGACCCCGTCATCGCGGAGGCTTACGACATGCTGCAGAAGGCTGCCGCACGCAGCGACGGTCTGAGCGGTATCAGTAGCGGCTTCCACCAGTTGGATAAGATGACCAGCGGTTGGCAAAACTCCGACCTTGTCATCCTGGCCGCCCGTCCCGCCATGGGTAAGACCGCCTTTGCCCTGACCATGGCCAAGAATATGGCCGTCGATCAGAAGATACCCGTGGCTTTCTTCTCCTTGGAAATGTCGAACGTCCAATTGGTGAACCGCCTCATCGTCAACGTCTGCGAGATTAAGGGTGAGAAAATAAAGAGCGGTCAGTTGGCACCCTACGAGTGGGGCCAGTTGGACCACCGCATCAAGGAACTGTACGGCGCGCCCCTCTTCGTCGATGACACGCCGTCGCTCTCCGTCTTCGAACTCCGTACCAAGGCCCGCCGCCTCGTGCGCGAGCACGGTGTCAAGGTCATCATGATCGACTACCTGCAGCTCATGAACGCCTCGGGCATGTCGTTCGGCAGCCGACAGGAAGAGGTCTCTACCGTCAGTCGCTCGCTCAAGGGACTGGCCAAGGAACTGAACATCCCCATCCTGGCCCTCTCGCAGTTGAACCGTGGCGTCGAGACTCGTGAGGGCAACGAGGGCAAGCGCCCCCAGTTGTCCGACTTGCGCGAGTCGGGCGCTATCGAGCAGGACGCCGACATGGTGCTCTTCATCCACCGCCCCGAATACTACCGCATCTATACCGACCAGCAGGGACGCGACCTGCGCGGCAAGGCCGAAATCATCATTGCCAAGCACCGTAACGGTGCCGTCGGCGACGTCCTCCTCACCTTCAAGGGCGAGTATGCACGCTTCCAGAACCCCGACGACGACCAGGTGCCGCCTCCCGGCGAGAATGGCGGCATGGTGAGCGGCGGCATACCCGCCGGCGACATTCCTCCTGCCGACATGGGCATGGTGCCTCCCGCCGACAGCCTGTCGCCCTTCGGCGCACCGCCCCCGGGCGTCGTGCCCTTCTGATACGAAAAAGAAGAGTACAACCCCGAAGCCACACAATAAACAGCCGCCAGCAGCGTTATAATAGAAGGGGCATACGCCACCATATACGGCGCGCCGCTCCGCGACCCTGACGTAAGACTCATTATGATAGACTATATCAAAGGCCAACTGGCCGAACTGACGCCCACCACCGCCATCGTCGAAGCCTGCGGCGTGGGCTACGAACTGTCCATCTCACTCAATACCTATACCGCCCTGCAGGGTAAGAAGGACGTCCGCCTCTACGCCTACGAGGTGCTGCGCGAAGACGCCCATATCCTCTTCGGCTTTGCCGGCAAGGACGAGCGCGAAATCTTCACCCTGCTCATCGGCGTCTCGGGCATCGGCGGCATGACCGCCCGTATGCTCCTCTCCGCTTTCTCGCCCCGTGAACTCTGTGCCTATATCCAGAACGAGGATGTCAAGATGCTCAAGAGCGTGAAGGGCATTGGCCCCAAGGCCGCCCAGCGCATCGTGGTGGACCTCAGAGACAAGGTGGTCCACATGGCCGCCACCACCGCCGGTGGTCAGGATGCCGGCGTGCCCGTCATCGACGCCGCCCAGCGTGAGGTTGTCGAAGAGGCCGTCGCCGCTCTCACCATGCTGGGCTTCCCGCCAGCCGCTGCCAAAAAGGCGGTGGACACCCTCGTCAAGGACCAGCCCTCGGCGACCGTTGAAGCCCTCATCAAGGGCGCCCTGAAAATACTATAGACTGTATAGGTGCTACCAGCCAGGCCCAGGCCTGGCTGGTAGCACCTGTGCATTTATCCCCCGCCATCCTTCTTTGAAACGTCTCCAATCTCTCCTCCTGCTTCTCCTGTTAGCGCCGGCACTTCTGGTGTGGGCCGCCACGGCTATGTCCATGCCCGTGGACTATGCCCTCGGCCGTGAACAGGGCGAGCCAATGGACGACGGTCAGGACGCCGTGGCCGAAATAGCAGAGGCTGAGGTTGCGCCCGAGATTGCTGCGCACGAGGCGGCTGCGCCCGGTGACGCCCAGACTGCTGCAGTCACCCCCGTGGCCGCGGCCGACACCGTGAAGCCCGTCATCCCCGTGCCCGAGACCACCATACAGAGCACCGATGGTGACCGCCAGCGCCCCGGCACTCTGCGCACCCCCGAGAACATCCAGACCGACACCTATTATGACGAGGAGACGGGCATCTGGCGCTTGGGCACGAAGATGGGCAACTACTTCCTCGAAGCCCCCTTCCTGCTGACTGATGCCGAGTATCAGGAATGGATTACCCGCCGTTCGCTGCAGCGCTACTATAAGGATCGCAACGCCCGCGAGTTTAGCGAACTGGGCAAGAACAAGTTCGACTTCACCGACATGCAGTTTGACCTCGGACCTGCCAGCAAAATTTTCGGTCCTGGTGGCGTGCGCATCAAGACACAGGGTAGTGCACAGTTGAAGATAGGCGCCAACATGCGCTTCACCGACAACCCCTCGCTCTCCGAGCGCAACCGCAAGGTCTTCGGTTTCGACTTTGACGAGCAGATTAACCTCAGCCTCAATGCCAAGGTGGGCGACAAGGTCAACATGGACTTCAACTACAACTCGGAAGCCACCTTTACCTTCGACACCAAAAATATCAAACTGCGCTACGAAGGCAAGGAAGACGAGATTATCAAACTCATCGAGGCCGGCAACGTCTCGCTGCCGGCGGGCTCGTCGCTCATCCGCGGCGCCTCGTCGCTCTTCGGCGTCCGCACCGATATGCAGTTTGGCCGCCTGAAACTCCAGACCGTCCTCTCGCAGAAGAAGTCGAGCAGCCAGAGCGTCAGTTCGCGTGGCGGCGTGCAGATGACCACCTTTGAGATAAAGGCCGACCAGTATGACGAGAACCGCCACTTCTTCCTGGGCCATTATTTCCGCGACACCTACGACGCCAGCATGGCGCAGTTGCCCAACATCCTTTCAGGCATCACCATCAACCGCGTAGAGGTGTGGGTGACCAATAAGACAGGCGTCACCACCAACACCCGCCATATCGTGGCTCTGGCCGACCTGGGCGAACGCAGCCATATCGGCAGCGGCCTCTGGACGCCGCAGGGCGTAGCCGACGTGCCCGCCAACGGCGCCAACAGCCTCTACGAAACCCTCACCACGCAACTCGCCGCCGCGCGCGACATTTCGCAGACCACGCCCACCCTCGACGGCTATGGCCTCGTGGGCGGCGCCGACTATGAGAAACTGGAGAATGCCCGGCGCCTCAACAGCAGCGAGTATATCCTCAACAGCGCCCTGGGCTACATCTCGCTCAAGAGCACGCTGCAGACCGACCAGGTGCTGGCCGTCGCCTACGAATACACCTGGCGCGGGCAGCGTTATCAGGTGGGCGAGTTTTCCACCGATGTCAAGGACAACGGGCAGGCCCTCTTTGTCAAGGCCCTGCGCAACACGTCGTGCACGCCGCAGATGGCCAACTGGCCCCTGATGATGAAGAATGTCTATTCCCTCGGTGCCGGCTCGCTGCAGCGCGACAAGTTCAAGTTTGACATCAAGATACTCAGCGACACCGCCGGCGTCTATCTGTCCTACCTGCCCGTGCCTGCCCTCAAGCAGAAGAAAATCCTGTCGCTGATGGGCCTCGACCGTTTGGACAATAACAACAAGCGCAACCCCAACGGTGTCTTCGACTATGTTGAGGGCTATACCGTCCATGCCGCCACGGGCCGCATATACTTCCCCACCGTCGAGCCCTTCGGCAGCACCCTGCGCCAACACTTCGCCTCCGACGCTGAGGCCGAGCCCTACCTCTATCAGGCCCTCTACGACAGCACGCATACCCAGGCCAAGCAGTTGGCCGAGAAGAATAAGTATGTCCTCGTTGGCGAGTATAAAGCGTCGAAAAACAATGAGATACAACTGGGGTCGATGAACGTTCCCCGCGGCTCCGTCACTGTCACCGCCGGCGGCATGACGCTGACCGAGGGCACCGACTATCGCGTCGATTATGCCTCGGGCGTGGTGACCATCCTCAACCAGAGTCTGCTTGATGCGGGCACGCCCATTCAGGCCAGTTGTGAGAGCGATACCGAGTATGGCATGCAGCGCAAGACCCTCTTCGGCATGAACTGGGAGTATGCCTTCAACAAAGACTTCACTCTGGGCGGCACCTTCATCCACCTCGGCGAGAAGCCCCTGACCAGCAAGGTGGCCATGGGCAGCGAGCCCCTCAACAACACCCTGTGGGGCCTCAACATGTCGTGGAAGAAGGAGAGCCAGTGGCTCACCAACGTGCTGGACCGTCTGCCCATCCTTCACTGTACCGCTCCGTCGCAGATTAATTTCTCGGCCGAGTTTGCCCAACTCATCGCCGGCAGCGCCAAGGGCACACAGGGCAGCGCCTCGTACATCGACGACTTTGAGAATGCCAAGAACGAGATAGACATCTCCCAGCCCACCGAGTGGAGCCTCTGCTCTACACCGTCCATGTTTGCCGAGAGCAAACTGAGCAACGACGTGCGCTACGGCTATAACCGCGCCCTCCTGGCGTGGTACTACATCGACCCTCTCTTCACCCGCCGCTCCTCGTCGCTCACCCCCGGACATATCAAGAGCGACCTCAAGCAACTGTCCGACCCCCGTGTGCGCGACATCTATAAGAATGAACTCTTCCCCAACAAGTCCATCAACTTCAAGGAAGCCTCTACCCTCAGCGTCCTCAACCTGGCCTACTATCCCAATGAGCGCGGCGCCTACAACCTCGACCCCTCGCTCGATGCCAACGGCCATCTGACCGACCCTGCCAAGCGCTGGGGCGGCATGATGCGCAAACTGGAGATGTCCGACTTCGAGACTGCCAACATCGAGTACATCGAGTTCTGGCTCATGGACCCCTTCATCGCTGCACGCAACGAGGGCACGCCCCTGCCCACCGGCGACCTCTACTTCAACCTCGGTGAGATTAGCGAGGACATCCTCAAGGACGGGAAGAAGTACTACGAGAGCGGTATGCCCGTCGATGGCTCCCCCGCCCAATACACCGAGACCGTTTGGGGACGCGTGCCCACGCAGAACAGCATCACCTATGCCTTCAGCACGCAGGGCGGTTCGCGTCAGCGCCAGGACATTGGTCTGAACGGCCTCTCGTCCGAGGACGAAGCCCAGTTCCCCACCTACGCCAACTACCTGCAGCAGATACGCTCCATCGTGCGCCCCGAGGTGTACGACTCCATCGTCGCCTCCCCCTCGGCCGACCGCTACCACTATTTCCGCGGCACCGACTTTGACGAGGCTCAGACCTCCATCCTCGACCGCTACAAGCGCATCAACCTGCCCAACGGCAACAGCGTCGATGCCGAACACTCGCCCGAGAGTTACGCTACGGCCTATACCCTCCAGCCCGATGTTGAGGATGTCAACCTCGATTACACCCTCAACGAATACGAGAAGTACTACCAGTATCGCGTCAGCATCCGCCCCGAAGACCTGGTCGTCGGGCGCAACTTCATCGTCGATCACCGCGAGACTGCCACCACCACACGCGACAACAATAAAGTCACCACCGACTGGTATCTGTTCCGCATCCCCATCGACCGCTATGAAAAGCGCGAAGGCACCATCAGCGACTTCTCCAGCATACGCTTCATGCGCATGTTCCTCACCGGCTTCGAGCGTCCCATCGTCCTCCGTATGGCCACCTTCAACCTGGTCCACGGCGAATGGCGCGGCTACGAGCAAGCCCTCTATACCGGCTCCGTGCCCGACGTGAGTGGTACCCTCAGCATCTCCGCGGTCAACTTTGAGGAGAACAACGAGAAGACGCCTGTCAACTACGTCCTGCCCCCCGGCATCAGCCGCGTCATCGACCCTGGTCAGGAACAGGTGCTGCAAGACAACGAGCAGGCCCTGGCCCTTACCGTCGAGCACCTGGCCCCCGGCGACGCCCGCGCCGTCTATAAGAACACCACGCTCGACCTGCGCCGCTACCGCCACATCCAGATGTTTGCCCATGCCAACGCCCTTCCCGGCGACAACACCCTGGCCGACGGGCAGACCAGCCTCTTCGTGCGCCTCGGCTCCGACTATCGCAACAACTTCTACGAGTACGAGATTCCCCTCAAGATTACCCCCGAGGGCAAGTACAGTAACGGAGGGGCCGGCGCTCTGAGCGTATGGCCCGCCGACAATATGCTCGACATCGACCTCAGTGCCCTGACTCAGGCCAAGCGCAACCGCAACCACCAGCGCTCCCTCGGCTTGGCGGACTATACGCGCCTCTACAGCGAGTATGACGCCGCACGCCCCGCATGCAAAATCAGCGTCATGGGCAATCCCTCGCTCGGCGAGGTGCGTACCGTCATGATTGGCGTGCGCAACAACTCGCGCGAGGTCAAGAGCGTTGAGGTGTGGGCCAACGAACTGCGCCTGCAGCAGTATTCCAACAAGGGCGGATGGGCCGCACGCGGTACCCTCAACGTCAAACTCTCTGACGTGGCCACCGTCAACCTCAGTGGCCATGTGGAAACAGACGGCTTCGGAGGTATCGAAGAGTCTGTGGCCCAGCGCCGCGACGACGACCTCTACCAGTATAGCATCACCACGCAGGTGGATGCCGGACGCTTCGTTCCCGACTTCTTCAAACTCAAGGCCCCCGTCTATTACTCCTACAGCAAGGAGCGCACCGTGCCGCGCTACAACCCGCTCGACACCGACATGGAACTGGACGACGCCCTCGACGCCATGGCTACCAAGGCCGAACGCGACTCCCTGCGCAACCTGGCCGAACGTGTCGTCACCGAGCGTAACTTCTCCGTGTCGGGTCTGCGCTTCGACATCGCCACCAAGCGCCACCCCATGCCCTACGACCCCGCTAACTTTACCTTCTCCTACGCCTATAGTCACCGCGAGACCACCGGCGAGACCACGGCATGGGAGCGCGAGCAGGCGTGGAAGTATGCCCTCAATTACAGTTACTCGCCCGTCTATAAAGGCTTCACCCCCTTTGCCAAGATAAAGGGAAAGAGCAAATGGCTGACCTTCTTCAAGGAATTGGACTTCAACTACCTGCCGCAGAACGTAGGCTTTGACAGCGAGATACGACGCAACTACAGCGAACTGCAGGAGCGCGACATTGAGAACATGCAGGACCACTCCATCCCCCTCATCTTCTCCAGCGACTACCTGTGGAACCGCCGCTTTAGTTTGCGCTGGGACCTGACCCGCAATATCCATACCAACTTCCAGTCGGCCACCAATGCCGAGATTGAGCAGCCCTATGTTCCCGTCAACAAGGCGCTCTACCCCGACGAGTATGCCGTGTGGAAAGACTCTGTGCGCACCAGCCTGCGCAACATGGGTACGCCCCTCAGTTACCAGCAGCAGTTTGACGCCTCGTGGCAGGTGCCCATCCACAAGTTGCCCATCTTCGACTGGGTCAACACCGACGTCAAGTATGCCTCGACCTACTCCTGGCAGCGCGGCGCCGACCTCGACGACGGCAGCACCATGGGCCATACCATCGCCTCCTCGCGCAACATCACCTGGAACGGCCGCCTCAAGCTCGAGACGCTCTACAACCACTCGCCCTTCCTCAAAGAGGCCAACCGCCGCTTTGCCAATAATGCCACACCGGCCAAGCCCAAGACCGTCAAGCCCTTTGCCAAGGATGTGACGCTCCGTGCCGATACCACCATCACCCTGCAGCACAACCTTAAGAACAAGCGCATCCGCGTCACGGCGCTGCGTACCGACGGCTCGCGCTATGCCCTGCGCTGGCGTGCCGAGGGCAAGGACCGCATGGTCATCCTCACGCGCGACACGGCCAAGGTTAAGGTCACCGTCACCCCGGCGCGCCAGATTGAAGAGCAGTGGTGGTACAAGACCTTGCAGGTCATCAGCCGAGGCCTCATGATGACGCGTACCGTCAGCGTGTCCTACACCGACCGTTTCAACACCACCATACCGGGTTTCCTGCCGCGGGTGGGCGACTTCTTCGGACAGAACAGCAACGCCGGCGGCCTCAAGCCGGGACTCGATTTCGCCTTCGGTCTGACGGGCGAAGGCTACATCTCCCGCGCCGCCGAACGCGGATGGCTGCAGATGAGCGACAGCATCATCAACCCCGCCACCACGGCACGCACGCAGGACTTCCAGATTAAGGCCACCCTCGAGCCCTTCCGCTACCTCAAGGTTGACCTCACCGCCTCGCGAAATGTGCAGAAGGCACGCAGCATCCAGTATATGTATAGCGGTATGCCCACCACGCAGACGGGAAGTTTCTCCATGACTACCATCTCCATTGGCTCGGCCTTCGAGTCGTTGGGCTCCGTAGAGAAGGGATGGCCCAGCAAGACTTTCGGCCGCTTCGTCGCCTCGCTCGACGCCTACCGTGAGCGTGTCGAGGCTCGCTATGCCGGCGCCGTCTATCCCGAGGGCACCTCGCTGGCCGGCCAGCCCTACGACCCGGCCAACGGCGGCGTCAGCCGTTATTCGTCGGAGGTCATGATACCGGCCTTCCTCGACGCCTATGCCTCAGGTGGTGGCAAACTGGACCTTTTCCCCGCCATCACCCGCATGCTGCCCAACTGGACCTTGTCGTACAGCGGACTGGGCCGCCTGCGCCGTATGCGTCGCATCTTCCGCGCCTTCAACATCAACCACTCTTACCGCAGCGTCTATAGCGTGGGCTCTTACAGCAGTTTTACCTCTTATCGCGAGTTTATGAACGGTGTGGGCTTCGTCAATGACGTCACCACAGGCAATCCTGTGCCCTCGTGCCCCTTCGACATCAGCACCGTCAGCATCAACGAGACCTTCTCGCCGCTCATTGGCGTAGATATGACGTTCAACAACAATATGACGGCAAAGGTCGAACTGCGCCGCACGCGTGTCCTCACCCTGTCCATGACGTCGCAGCAACTCACCGAGACGCGTTCGAACGACTTCGTCATCGGCATGGGCTATAAGGTCACTGGTCTCAACCTCTTTGCCCCCAAGCGTACCGTCCGTGCCAAGCGCACGCGCAAGCCCGCCGGAGACGAACAGGGAAAGAGCACCACTGCCGCACAGCCGGCACGCGGATTCTCGAACGACCTCAACTTGCGCTTCGACATCTCGTTCCGCGACCAGGCCGCCCTCTGCCGCGATATCCCCACCGAACTGACCCAGGCCACCAGCGGCAACAAGGCCGTACAGATTTCCTTCTCCGCCGACTATGCCCTGTCGCGCTTGCTCACCCTCACGGCCTACTACGACCGGCAGATGAACAAGCCTCTTCTCACCTCCTCGTCCTATCCCACGACGACGCAGGACTTCGGCGTCACTCTCAAGTTTATCCTTAACCGATAGAGCACCGTCTGGCAGACAGACAATGATTGCTGTATGGTAAAGTACACCATCCCCTCAAAGCCTCGGCTGGGCTTTGAGGGGATGGTGTATTGGCGGGCTTTGTGATGCCCTGACGGAATGTTGGGGACCGCATCAAACCACCTCGGCCGACGTGATGACTACGTCCGTCTTGGGGCGGTCGCCGCGCAAGGTCTCGGTCTGCTGTATCTGCTCCACAATGTCGAGGCCGCTGACCACCTCGCCGAAGACCGTGTACTGGCCGTCCAGGTGCGGCGTGCCGCCAAGGGTGGTATAGACCTTCAACTGCTCATCGGTGAGGACGGGTGGCAGAGCCTTTGCCTGTTCGGCGGTTTCGCGCGCCAGTTGTTCCTGCAGGGCCATCAGACCGGCTTGGTTGCGCTCGCGGCGCAGCTGCATGATGTCCTTGCGGTGGGCGGCAGCCAGTTGTTGAAACAGCATCTGCTGGCGCTGCATATCCATCTGCCGGGCCATCTGGCGCAGTTGGCCTTCGTTGTACGTCTGTCCCCAGACGATGTAAAACTGTGAGCCGCTGCTGCGGCGTTCGGGGTTGACCTCGTCGCCCTGCCGGGCGGCAGCCAGAGCGCCGCGTTGGTGGAAGAGATGGGGCTTTATCTCGGCCTCGAGGGTATAGCCCGGACCGCCCGTGCCCAGGGTCTTGCCAGCGGGTGCACCCTTAGAGTCGGGGTCGCCACCCTGAATCATGAAGTCGCGGATGACGCGGTGAAA
>CAMGHE010000060.1 GCA_946055775.1 uncultured Bacteroidales bacterium | reverse complement strand
TTGGTCTGACAGACCAACCTCGTCAGTGTGCCCTTATTATAGCTGAGTAGTTACTCAAGGACCGCAGACCGTTAAACGTTCCTAAACTTTTTCCCGGCAGAACGGGCGATGATAGAAAACTCGTGCGCAAAACGTGAAGCAAACTCTCGCCATAGATTATAGGAGGATTCTATAAATTAGTTATTAGGGGGATGGACGCAGCTCAGGCCAGTTTCTCCAAAGCGGGTATCTCTATACGTCCACGCTGGTGGATAAGGAGGCCCTCAGCGGCATAGTGGCGAAGGAGGGCGAGGAGTTTCTCTTCGGTGATGAAGAGCTGTCGCGCCAGAACCTTTCGGGTCGTGATGATGCTCTTGGGGCCTGCGGGATAGAGCGACAGCGCGTGGACGAAACGCACGAAGCGCTCTTCGGCATGCGGAGAGGGCACACGGCACAGATGGCGCATGCTGCGCTGGCGCAGGACGCTGAGCATGTTGACGTAGTTGATACGGAAGGTGGGGTAATGGAACAACAGGTCGCGGACGGCCCACTTATCTACCGACAGAATTTCGGACGGCTGGGCAGCGGTATAGGTACGCTGATAGCGGGTAGGAAGTCCGAAGAGGGCCTCGGGCTCAATGACCATCTGCCTGCTGCACAGTTCGTCGAAGCCCAGTCCATTCTCGGGCAGGCGGAGAGTGACGGTCAAAGCGCCGGAGAGCAGGAAATGGAGGGCGTTGACGTCGGTGCCGGCTGCTGCCAAAACCTTACCAGTCTCTAAACGCTGGAAACCGATGCGTATGCGGGCGGAGATATGCTGGAAGTCTTCGCGACACATGCCCTGAAAGAGGGGCAGCATGAGGATGCGGTCGCTGAAAGCCGTGGAGTGGAGCATAAGCTGTTGGGGGAATAAGAATAATCTACTGTCGTTAGGGGTTGGCTGGACGGAGGTCGGGGCTGTACCACTCGTCGTAGCGCCCGTTGCCACCGTCCATGATAAGGTAGCCCTTGAGTTTGGGCATACGCTCCACAAAGGCACGCGCACTGTCGGCCCCCATGACCATAAAGGCGGTGGCGAAAGCGTCGGCCACAGCACACGAGGGCCCCACAACGGTGGCGGAGAGCAGGCTGTGGCGCACGGGGCGACCAGTATGCGGGTCGATGGTATGGGCGTAGCGGCGGCCGTCGCGTTCGTAGAAGCGGCGGTAATTGCCGCTGGTGGCGAGGGCGGCATTCTCAAACTGCAACGTGGTGCGGACTGTGCGGACGGCACTGCTGTCGGTCGGGGTCTCTATGCCGACAGTCCAGGGGCGCCCTTCTGGGTGACGGCCGCGGGTGACCACCTCTCCGCCAATCTCGATAAGATAGTCGGTAATGCGGAGACTATCGAAGAGGGCGGCGACATGATCGAGTGCAAAGCCTTTGGCGATGGCGCTGAAGTCGAACATGACACGGGGGTCGGCCTTGACCACACGGCCGTCCACAAGGCGCACCTTGTCCATACCGACGAAGGCGAGCATACTGTCGATGGCGGCACTATCGACCACTCCCCCCTGACGGAAGCCGAAGCCCCAGGCATTGACCAAGGGGGCAACAGTCGGGTCGAAGGCACCATGGGTTAGGCGCCGCACGCTGTCGGACAGGGCAAAGACGCGGCAGAAGAGGGCATCGGCGCGGTCGGTCTCGCCGCTGTTAATACGGGCCACGGTGCTGCGGCTGTTGAACATGCTGAGTGAGGCATCAACCTGACGCAGGCGGTCGAGGATAAGGCTATCTACTTTGTCAACGGCCACATACGAGATATTGTAATAAGTCCCAAAGACGGGGCCTTGGGCACTTTGGAGTATAGGGCGCTTGCGGCAACCCAGGATATAGACGGTGCCGACGATGAGGAACAGGAGAAAAAGGGCGTTGAGGATGGACTTTCGGCGGAACATCGGGAGGAAACTTGGGGTTAGGGAGAAAGAAAAGGCCATGGCGTAAGACACCTGGCCTATGGATGATGAGGAGGACGGTCTGCCTTAGGCGTGAACCTTACCACTCGAACGAGAGGAAGAAGTTGGCCGTTATGGCGTGCCCGTCATTGACGCCGAAGCCGGGGACGTACCAGGCCTGGCCGTGCGGGTCGCCCTTTTGGCTGAGGCGCAGGTTATAGCGGGCATTCCACCCGGCATGGACGAAGCCCCACAGTTTGGCCTCAAGGCCGAAAACAATTTCGGCCCAGTGCATACGGCCCTTCATGCCCTCGAAGGCGAAGGGGACGACGTCACCCCACACGGGGTCTTGCAGGGCAGGACCGCTCATATCATATTTGAACGACGTAAAGCCATAGCGCAGGCCAACGAGGATGCGACCGGGAGCGCGGAGGTCGCGGGCCAAATTGTAGTCGCAGCCTATGCGGAAGAAGGGGGCTTTGGCACTATAGTGTATGCCTGTGGTCTCGTCGTCGCGGTCGGAGGTGCCCCACCCCACCTCAGCGGTTGGGAAATAGCGACCGCGAAGACCCACGTTGACACGGACCTGATAGGAACCGTAGTTGGAGAGTTGAGCCAAGGCGGCGCCTGCCAGATCGAAGCCGACGCTGATGCTGGAGATGCGGGGCATGGGGCGGCGAATGAGGCTGTCGATGGCGGCAGTGTATTGGATGCCGCGCACCTGTCCCGGCCGGACGCTGTCGGTCTGGCTGCCGCGGGAGGGCTGCACCTGAGCAGGCATGGGACGGGGCCGCGGGCGCTCGGTCTGAGCGGGGAGCGACAGACTAATGCTCGACCACAGCACGCAGATAAATACGGAGATTCTCCAGGTCTTCATAGGTGACGTTATGGTTGCTGACATAGACGCTGTCGATGGTCAGGGGCATGAGAGCCAGGGGGTGTGAGGTATGGCGCACCTGCACAATCTGGTGATAGACGCCGGCAGGGCAGTCGGGCTTGTCAAAATGGACGGCAGCGTTATGGGTGACGAAGAGGGTATCGGTGGCCGACTGACCAGCGGATGAGGCAAAGCGGAACAGGAGCGTGTCAGTGCCGGTGACGTAGCGCAGGGGCAACTGGAACGACTTGAGGCCGATGGCGCGGTTGAGCAGGACGGTGTCCTTGCTCCCAGCGATGCTGACCGTGAGGGTGTCGGCGAGGGTATGCACCTGACTGGTGCCTGCCTGATAGAGCCCACAGGTCATGGCCACCACATTGTCGAGGGGGCAGTCGATATTGGTGCAGCCCACCGCCAACGTGGCGGCCATCATGCCGCAGCAGGCGCGGCGGGTATGGCGGAGAAAGGCATGGAGCATCGCTCAGATGGTCTTTTCTATCTGGTAGTGGTTACGGCCGGCGGCATTGCGACTGATGAGTTCGCCCAGAAAACCTGCCAGAAAGAGTTGGGTGCCCAGCACCATCATGGTAAGGGCGATATAGAAGTAGGGGCTGTCGGTGACGAGCGGCGCGGGCGTGCCCTGAATGATGGCCGACAGTTTGATGCCGCCCACCACGAGGATGGCCACAAAGCCGAGGAAGAACATGATGGTGCCAAGGAAGCCAAACACATGCATGGGCTTACGGCCAAAGACGGCGATGAACCAGAGTGAGAGCAGGTCGAGGTAGCCATTGACAAAGCGGTTGAGGCCGCCGAACTTGGTCTTGCCAAACTTGCGGGCTTGGTGGTGCACCACCTTCTCGCCAATCTTGTCGAAGCCTGCGTTCTTGGCCAGATAGGGCACATAGCGGTGCATCTCGCCATAGACCTCGATATTCTTGACCACCTCTGAACGGTAGGCCTTCAGACCACAGTTGAAGTCGTGCAGATTGTGAATACCGCTGACCTTGCGGGCCGTGGCATTGAAGAGTTTGGTGGGGATGGTCTTCGACAGGGGGTCGTAGCGCTTCTGCTTGTAGCCCGACACCAGGTCGTAGCCATCCTCGACAATCATGCGGTAAAGTTCGGGTATCTCGTCAGGAGAATCCTGCAGGTCGGCATCCATGGTGATGACGACACGACCCTGACTGGCTTGGAACCCGCAATGGAGGGCTGGCGACTTGCCGTAGTTGCGACGGAACTTGATGCCATGCACGGCGGGGTCGGTCTTGGACAGGTCTTCGATGACCTGCCACGAGCGGTCGGTACTGCCATCGTTGACAAAGATGATTTCGTAGGTAAAATTGTTGGCCTTCATCACGCGAACAATCCAGTCGTGAAGTTCAGGCAGACTTTCTTCCTCATTGAACAGGGGGACAACAACGGAAATATCAATAATCTGTTCCACAGCAAAGATAGATTGATTAGACAATAAACTGAGGGGAGGCCCGAAGGGGGCTAAGCGGATTTTTGGCGGCGTCAGCGCTGTGGCTGGGGTTGCGGCCGCCGGCGGGTTATCAGGGCGATGACGGCCGAGAAGAGGGGCGATGACAGCAGTGTCATATAGAGCACCATGCCAGCATACTGCGCGGACGGTATGCGCTGCAGGGCTTCAACAAAGCGGTCAACAGTGCCACCGGCCTGGTCAAGCAGGCCGCTCTGCTCCAGAAGTTGGCGGTTTTCGGGGATGGTGAACACCTTGATATAGGCATTCCAGATGTAGCCGCCATCCCACCATTTGAGATAGACGAAGACGAAGAGGGCGATGAGCAGCGCAGCATAGATGCTCTGCACAAAGTTGAAGAGGAAGGCGCGCCCGAAGGTGAAGCCTTCTTCGGCAGTGGCCACCTGACGCCGAAAGCGCACGGTCAACCATCCCGCACAGACGGGGGCACCCCAAAAAAGCAGGGTGCTGAGCGACGACAGGGCTGGCGTGGTGAGCGACATCCCCATGACGCAGAGGCTGACAATGCCCCAAAACCCCAGCACGGCGCCATACTGCATGGCGTAAGCGTTGGTCTGTGGCAGGGCGGAGGGAGCAGGATTCATAGGACTTTCCAAAAGGCGGGTGATGGGAAAAGACAATGCCTCATGGGAAAGGCTAGGCACGGGAGCACCAGACGCTGAAGCGACCGGACACCGGCACACGGGCTTTTCTCATGAGGCGGGTGAAGTATCAATACTCTTGCCAGCACTTGATGTCAAGGTCTTCTTTCTTGACCGTGCAGAAGGCATAGATGAAGGCCGAGGCCAGACGGGCGTTGGTGATGAGGGGCACGTTGAGGTCGATGGCCGCACGGCGAATCTTGTAACCGTTGGTCAGTTCGCCGGACGACAGATTCTTCGGCACATTGACCACCATGTCAATCTCGCCGTTGTGCAGCATGTCGATGGCCTGGGGCTGGCCTTCTTCGCTGGGCCAATAGACCAGGTTGTTCTCAATGCCGTTTTCGGTGAGGTAACGGCTGGTGCCGCCCGTGGCATAGAGGGTGTAGCCATGCTCACGCAGGATGTGGCAGGCGGCGAGCATCTCGGCCTTCTGCTTGCCGTTGCCCGTAGAGAGCAGGATATTCTTCTTGGGAATGCGGTGGCCGACAGCCAGCATGGACTTGAGCAGGGCGGTACGCGAGTCTTCACCGAGGCAGCCCACCTCGCCGGTTGAGGCCATATCGACGCCGAGCACGGGGTCGGCCTTCTGCAGACGGTTGAACGAGAACTGGGAGGCCTTGATGCCGACGTAGTCCAAATCGAAGAGGCTCTTGGCAGGCTTCTCGACAGGCAGGCCGAGCATGATGCGCGTGGCCAGTTCGATAAGGTTTATCTTGAGCACTTTGCTGACGAAGGGGAAGGAGCGCGAAGCACGAAGGTTGCACTCGATAACCTTGATGTCGTTCTCGCGGGCAAGGAACTGGATATTGAAGGGGCCGGAGATATGGAGTTCGCGGGCAATCTGCTTGGAGATTTTCTTGATGCGGCGGGCCGTCTCGACATAGAGTTTCTGAGGCGGGAACTGGATAGTGGCATCACCGGAGTGGACGCCGGCAAACTCGATATGCTCGGAGATGGCGTAGGCGATGATTTCACCATCGCGGGCTACGGCATCCATCTCAACCTCCTTGGCGTGCTGCATGAAGCGCGACACGACGACGGGGTGCTTCTTCGACACGTTGGCGGCGAGCTTGAGGAAGCGTTCGAGTTCCTCCTCGTTGCTGCAGACATTCATGGCAGCGCCGGAGAGCACATACGACGGGCGCACCAGAACGGGGAAGCCCACGCGGCTGATGAACTCGTGGATGTCGTCCATCGACGTCAGAGCGCTCCATTCGGGCTGATCCACACCGATGCGGCCGAGCATGGCGGAGAACTTCTCGCGGTCTTCGGCATTGTCGATATACTTGGCCTGGGTGCCCAGCAGATTGACGTGCTCGGCGTCAAGACGCATGGCCAGGTTGTTGGGTATCTGTCCGCCGGTGGAGACGATAACGCCGTATGGCATTTCGAGTTCGATGATGTCCATCACGCGCTCGAAGGTCAGTTCGTCGAAGTAGAGGCGGTCGCACATGTCGTAGTCGGTCGATACCGTCTCGGGGTTGTAATTGATCATCACACTGCGATAGCCTTCCTTGCGGATGGTCTGCAGGGCCTGAACGCCGCACCAGTCGAACTCAACCGACGAGCCGATGCGGTAAGCGCCGCTACCCAGCACGATGACGCTGCGCTTGTCGCCCTCGAAGCGAATGTCGTGGGCCACGCCGCTGTAGGTGAGATACAAATAGTTGGTCTGTGCAGGATATTCGGCGGCCAGCGTGTCAATCTGCTTGACAACGGGCACAATGCCGGCATTCTGGCGTCGAGCACGCACGGCCATGATGGCCTTCTCAATGTCCATCTCCTTCTCCATGCCGAGGGCGCGGGCTATCTGGAAGTCGGTGAAACCCTGTACCTTGGCCAGACGCAACAGGTCATTGTCGAGCACGTTGATGTTGGAGCAGGCATGCAGGCGCTGGTCGGTAAGGTGAATCTTATAGAGTTTCTGCAGGAACCACTTGTCAATCTTGGTCAGGTCGTGGATCTGGTCGATGGTATAGCCTGCGGCAAAGGCTTTCTCGATAACGAAGATGCGCTTGTCAGTGGGCTCGCGCAGGGCGGCCTCTACATTGTCAATCTTCAGTTCCTTGTTATCTACGAAGCCGTGCATGCCCTGCCCTATCATGCGCAGGCCCTTCTGAATGACCTCTTCGAAGGTGCGGCCGATGGCCATCACCTCGCCGACGCTCTTCATAGACGAGCCCAGTTCGCGGTCCACGCCGCGGAACTTGCCGAGGTCCCAGCGCGGTATCTTGCAGACCACATAGTCGAGGGCGGGCTCGAAGAAGGCGCTGGTGGTCTTGGTGACGGAGTTCTTCAGATCGAAGAGGCCGTAGCCCAGACCCAGTTTGGCGGCAACAAAGGCCAGAGGATAACCCGTGGCCTTCGAGGCGAGGGCCGACGAGCGCGACAGACGGGCGTTGACCTCGATGACGCGGTAGTCTTCGGAGTTGGGGTCGAAGGCATACTGCACGTTACACTCGCCGACGATGCCGACGTGGCGCACGATGCGGATGGAGAGTTCGCGCAGTTTGTGGTATTCGGCGTTGGTCAGGGTCTGCGACGGGGCGATGACGATGCTCTCGCCGGTGTGGATGCCCAGGGGGTCGAAGTTTTCCATGTTGCAGACCGTGATACAGTTGTCGAAACGGTCGCGCACCACTTCATACTCCACTTCTTTCCAGCCCTTGAGGCTCTTTTCCACCAGCACCTGGGGCGAGAAGGCAAAGGCCTTTTCGGCCAGCACATTCAGTTCTTCCTCGTTATCGCAGAAGCCGGAGCCCAGACCGCCCAGAGCATAGGCGGCACGGAGGATGACGGGATAGCCCAGCGCGGCGGCAGCGCGGCGGGCGTCGGCGATGTTGGCGCAAGCCTCGCTCTTGATGGTCTTGACATTGATCTCATTGAGGCGCTCTACGAAGAGCTCGCGGTCTTCGGTGTTCATGATGGCCTCAACGGGCGTGCCGAGGACGGTCACGCCATATTTCTCAAGGATGCCTTCCTGATGGAGGGTCACACCGCAGTTGAGGGCGGTCTGACCACCGAAGGCCAGCATGATGCCCTGCGGGCGTTCGCGTTCGATGACCTTCTCGACGAAGAAGGGGGTGACGGGCAAGAAATAGATACGGTCGGCCACGCCCTCGGAAGTCTGTACCGTAGCGATATTGGGGTTGATGAGCACGGTTTCAATGCCTTCTTCCTTGAGGGCTTTCAGGGCCTGCGACCCCGAATAGTCAAACTCGCCGGCTTCGCCAATCTTGAGGGCGCCGGAACCGAGCAACAACACTTTCTTTATTGAGTTGGACATAGTCTGTTCGTTATCTTCGTAGCATTTCCTCCATGGCATCAGCATGGGCCGAAGCCGTTGCTGCACCTGTTGGCACAACTCAGGAGAGGGCTACGGTTGGGGGTTATGGAAGTAGAGATAAGGCTGGATGGCCGGTTGGTGGTCAAAGCAGTTTGACGAAGTCGTCGAAGAGGAACTCCGTATCTACGGGGCCGCTGCAGGCCTCGGGATGGAACTGGGCCGAGAACCAGGGGCGCGATTTATGGCGCACACCCTCGTTGCTGCCGTCGTTCATGTTGACAAAGAGGGTCTCCCAGTCGGCGGGCAGCGTGCGGCTATCAACGGCGTAACCATGGTTCTGTGTGGTGACGAAGCACTTCTCCGTACCTACCATGCGCACGGGCTGGTTATGACTGCGGTGGCCGTACTTCAGTTTGTATATGCTGGCGCCAGCAGCCTTCGAGAGCAACTGGTTGCCCATGCAGATACCCATGCAGGGGCGGACGCGGTCGTTGGCCAGAAACTGGCGAATGTGGGCCACGGCCTCTTCGCAGGTGTCGGGGTCGCCGGGGCCGTTGGCCAAAAACAGACCATCAAATTCGAGGGTGTTGAAGTCGTAGTTCCAAGGAACGCGGACCACCTCCACACCGCGACGCAGCAGGCAGCGGATGATATTGTGCTTCACACCGCAATCGACGAGGACCACGCGGGGACCGGCACCCTCATTATAACGTATCACTTCTTTGCACGACACCTGGGCCACATAGTTCACACCTTCATATTCGCCTTCGGGCGCATCGTCGGGGGTGTCGTCAAAGACAATTTTACCCATCATCACGCCATGCTCGCGCAACACCTTGGTCAGCTCGCGCGTATCAATGCCCGTAATTCCCGGCACCTGCTCGCGCTTGAGCCAGTCGCCCAGGCTCTCTACAGCATTCCAATGGCAGTAGGTGTCGCTGTAGTCGCTCACAATCAAAGCCGAGGCATATATGCGGTCGCTCTCCATGAAGGTGGCAAGACCGTTGGGTTCGAAGGTGAAGGGGGGCACACCATAGTTGCCCACGAGCGGATAGGTCAGGGAAAGCAACTGGCCGGCATACGAGGGGTCGGTAAGGCTCTCGGGATAGCCCATCATGGCTGTGTTGAACACCACCTCGCCGGCCACGGGCTTTTCGTAGCCGAACGATTCGCCATGAAACTGGGTACCATCGCTTAGGATAAGGGTTACTTTGCGCATAACTGTAGAGAGAAAGATTCTGTTCGCCATGCAGACGGGCTATGGTCTGACGACGAAGGCCTTGGCCGTGATGAGGTGACATCACCTTCACACTGGCTGCCCACGCTCGGCACTACAGCGAGCAACGTATGCTGCCGCCACCTTGGCGGGCAAGGCCATATAGTTTATGTTGATTTCTTTTATTATAGAGCTCATGCTGCCGCGTCAAGCAGATGCCCAATGTGGGCCTGCCATTTGGCGCAGACTACATGAAGTGCTTTTCGTAGTAGGCTATGAAAGCCTCGTTGCAGCGTTTCACGCCGCCCGGCGTGGGATAGTGGCCGCTGAAGTACCAGTCGCCCGGACTGTTGGGACACGCCGCATGGAGGCCTTCCAGACTCTGATAGACGATGTGCACCTCGGCATTCACGCCCTCAGGACGAAGCATCTCGGCCATCTTCAGCGAGATTTCATCAGCCGTAAAGGGCTTATATACATCGCGCACGCAGTTTATCATCTGCTCTTTTGGCAGAAGTATTTGCGCCTTACACTGGCGGTATATATTGGCCAGTCGCTGCCACTCGCCGCGCTCGGTGATAAGCGCTATGGCGGCACGGAAGGCAATGAACTCCTCCAGGTGGGCCATGTCGATGCCGTAGTAGTCGGGGTAGCGCACCTGGGGCGACGAACTGACCACCACTATCCGCTTGGGATGCAGGCGGTCCAGTATGCGGATGATGCTTTCGCGCAGCGTCGTGCCGCGGACAATGCTGTCGTCGATGACCACGAGATTATCCTTATTCGGACGGATGCACCCGTAGGTGATGTCATAGACGTGGGCTGCCAGGTCGTTGCGACTGTTGCCCTCGGCAATGAAGGTACGCATCTTGATGTCCTTCCAAGCCACCTTCTCGGCGCGCACCCTGCGGTTCATGACGCGCTCCATGTCGGCTTCCGAGGGATTTGGGCCCAAGGCTTTCAGCGCTTGTATCTTCTCTGCGTTGAGATAATCCTCGAAGCCCTCGAGCATACCGTAGTACGAACTCTCCGCCGTATTCGGAATGTACGAAATCACGGTGTCATCCACCTCGCCGTTGACGGCCTTGAGGACAGGCTCTACCAGCATGCGGCCAAGGGTCTTGCGCTCCTTATATATATCCTGATCGGAACCGCGACTGAAATAGACGCGCTCAAACGAACAGGCGGCCGGATTCTTCGGTTCCAGTATCTGCTCCATGCGAAACGCGCCGGCCGCGCTCATCAGCAGGGCCTGTCCGGGGAGCAGTTCGTGCACCTGATCGGCCTCCACATCGAGCGAGGTCTGGATGACAGGGCGTTCCGAGGCCACAACGAGCACCTCGTCGTCCATATACCAGAAGGCAGGACGTATACCCCAAGGGTCGCGCAGGGTAAACATCTCACCGCTGCCTGTCATGCCGCAGAGCACGTAGCCGCCATCCCAAACGGGGGCCGACAGCCTCAGCACGTTGGCCAGATTGATATGCTTCTCGATGTACGAGGTAATCTCCAAGTCGGTCAGCCCCTTCGCCAGTGCCTCCTGAAACAGGCGTTCACTCTCGCGGTCCAGCCGGTGTCCCAACTGCTCCAGCAGGATATAGGTATCCGACACCATACGGGGGTGCTGTCCCTTCTGTGCAATCTCGTGGAATATCTCCTCCACGTTGGTCATGTTGAAGTTCGCACAGATGCACAGGTTTTTGGCCCGCCAGTTGTTTCTCCGCATAAACGGATGGACATAGCAAAGGCCACTTTTGCCTGTTGTAGAATAGCGCAAGTGGCCCATATACATCTCGCCAGCAAAGGGGACTTTACGCGCTGCATAGGCAGCGTCGTCCACATGACCTGCGTCGCAGGCGTCAATCTGCTGATGAACTTTCCCAAAGATTTCGCCGATAGCGGTACTGCCAAGGGCTCTCTCGCGATAGAAAAACTCCTCGCCCGGCGCTGCGTGCATCTTCACACAGGCCAACCCGGCACCCTCCTGACCACGATTATGCTGTTTCTCCATCAGCAGATAGAGTTTGTTAAGGCCATAACGCCACGTCCCGTACTTGTCCTTATAGTACTGCAGGGGCTTGCGCAGGCGTATCATCGCCACGCCGCATTCGTGTTTAAGAGGTTCCATCTTGTATATCCTTGGTTCTGTTTATGGTGTGCCACAAGCGCCACCCAGACTCACTAACAGAGACCGGATGCCGCACGAAAGGCCTGCACGCGAATGCAGACCACGCACTTTTGCACGCAAAGATACACATTTATTTCTTTTCCGCTTACCCCTACGCGCGAAAATGAGAAAGAAGGCTGCGCGATTATCGATTATCGAAAATTCTGCTTATCCGTTTCAACTGAAAATCACCCATCACAAACGAATGCAAGCACTCAATTCAGGGGTATGTCCTAAATTGAGTGCTTGCAACATTTGCCGGATGCGCAGAGGTTTTGTCAAGGGGAGAGAAAACAATACTTACAGCCCATGTCGGTGACGTTGTTCACATAGCAGAAGCGATAACGCTGCGGACTCTTGTCTGATATCGGACTGCGTCTCCGAGGGTGTCCCGTTTTTTCCGGACGACCATCGACCGTCACCTCGACAATCCAACTGCGCGTATCCCTATACCATTTGGAGTATATGTTATAGGGTACTTTGTTCCTGGCGCAGAAACTCTGCACCGATTCGCCACGAGGCAGCGCCTCTGTTTGGTACTGGAAATAGAATCTTCCCAAATCTTCGCTACGCTCCGAAGGCGAGGGAGGGGACGAAATGCGATAGAGTTACAGGCAATACAAAAAATAAAGGGGGAAGCCACTGCCTCCCCAAAGGATTAGTTGTTTTGTATTGCATATGTACAAACATCTAACCCGTGAGCAAAGATACGCAATCTATCTGGGAATACAAAAGCACGAGACAAACAAAGCCATTGCTCAGGCAATAGAAGTATCAGGGTCAACTGTCAGCCGCGAAATCAAGCGTAATTCGACCAAGAACGGCAAATACGTTTGGATACAGGCAGACGAGTACGCCAAACGTAACCCAATTTCTACGTCTGTTTTCCGATATTAATTTGCACGTCATGTAGTTGCGTTTTGGCGATTTT
>CAMGHE010000059.1 GCA_946055775.1 uncultured Bacteroidales bacterium | reverse complement strand
CCTTTTCTGTCCACATACTTCATGTTGTAGCCGAAGGGCTGTATAGCCGCTGTCAGATTGAAGCCCGTGACGTTCTGCTTATACTCCATACCGATGGAGAGGTTGGTCTCGAAGGGCGACATGAAGTCGGAATAGACATGGTCGTTATTGCTTCTGAAACCGCGGGTAAACTGCGTCCAACTTTGCCATGACACGGTATAGTACCAGTGTTTTGTGGCCTTCAGACCCAGTTTCGAGGTGAAGCGAATGACGTCGGCGTCGGCGATGAAGTCGTGGTACTTATCGTTCTTCAGCGAGTGGAAGCCCAGTTTGGTCTCGAGCAGGTTGCTCCAGGTGATCTTCTGCTTGTTGTTATAGTCGGCTTTGAAGTTGACCTGCGCCAACCACGAGTTGTTGCTCTCACCGCCGCGATACCAGTTTTCTGACGTATAGTTTTGCTTGATCTTCAAGTCGATGGTGGTCTTGAAGGTCCAGAAATTGGGTCGCCTCACCACGATGGCGCTGGCATCAAAGGGATTGTCTGCATCTGGCTCAGGGTTCGTAGTACCTGTTTTGCGTGTCATGCTGATGTCGGGCTTGATATGTGCGGGTTTCTTCTCGCTTATCTCGGGCACGGCTTCGATGTCTGTTTCGTTATGTGCGATGAGCCAGGGCGCATGCGTATAGATATAGTTAAGCGCATCGCTGATATAGATTAGGGTCGTGTCGGCCGGACCGTAAGTTCTCTTTTCGGCCTCGAGCGGGGTAAGCACGCGGCGCACCGAGGCTCCGTAGAACGTGGGCGAGGCGAAGAGGCTGTAGTAGTAGGGGTTGGTCAAGAGGTCGTTCCCTTGGTAGGTCCAAGTGTCATAGCGCTGACGCAGAGCGGCCAGCGAGTCGATGTAGGCGTTATAGACCTGTTCCGTATGGTCTTCCTGTTTGGGTTGGCCCTTGCCCCTGGCAAGATGTTGTGCTGCAGAGTAGGTGCTGCTCGTCAGGCACAGCACAAATAGGGCAATGGCATGAAGGTTTCGCATCGGTGGAAAGATTTGTGGGTGGCTTACCCTGCGGCAGCCTCATTATTTCAAGTGTTCTTTGGCATACTTGTAGGCCAGTTCCCAGTTGGTGTCCAACGAGAAGGGCGTAATCTCGCTGCCCTCTTTGATATAGGACAGGGTGGTTTCCTCGTCCTCATCGTGAAACAGCGGGTTTTGGAGCGAGGCTTCCATGAACATTAGGATGCGGGCCTTGCGCTCGTCGGCACTGCGGTTCTTACTGTCCTTCACAATCTGGTCGAAGAACAGCGTGATAAACTCTGATAGCCAGTAGGCCTGCGTGTCCAAGAAACTGGTCGTGACCGTGGGCATCGTCTCCAACGCTTTGCTTTTGAGGTAGAGGAGCGTCGTGCGCTTAAACTGCGCAATGCGGGTCTGCGTAAAACTGGTACGGGGCGAGTTGACCATTCTGGTGGCATTCTCCAGCACCATATTATATACTTCCTGTGCCCCGGCTCCTGTTGTGCAGGCCAGTGAGAGGGTGGCGATGATGAACGCTTTTTTCATTGCTTGGTGTAGGGTATTAGTCTATGGCTGTTAAAGTCGTTTATAATGATCAATGCAGGCTGGCAATTCGTCCAGATAGTGCGTCACCATGATGAGTGTGCGCTGGGGCGATGCCGCCATATATTCGTCAATGATATGGCGCGCCCGCCTTCTATGGGCGTTGTCGAGGCCGTGGAAGGGCTCGTCCAGGATGAGCAGTTCGGGCTCCTTGACGAAGGCACGGATGAGTAGCATCAAGCGTTGCTGCCCTGACGACAGCGTCAGATAGTCCTTCTGACTCAGGCCGGTGACGCCGAAGCGCTCCATCCATCGCTCACATTGTACCGTCTCCTGCGCCGTAGCCTTGCGAAAGAGTCCCACCGTGTCATGCAGGCCGCTCGCCACAATGTCTATGGCGCGCAGGTTCTTCCTATACGTATTATATAGTTCGGGCGACACATAGCCTATGCGCCGCTTGATGTCCCAGATGCTCTCGCCGCTGCCGCGCCGCCGTCCAAAGAGGCGTAGCGGTGTGGCATAGGCCTGCGGGTTGTCGGCACAGATGAGCGACAGGATGGTCGATTTGCCCGAGCCATTGCGCCCGAGTAAAGCCCAGTGCTCGCCCCGTCCGATGCGCCAATCCAAGTTGTCCAGCAGTTTATGCCCATCGTAGGCCAGGGTCAGATGCTCCATGGCCACCACCTCGTCGCCATCTGCGGACGATGAGACCGCGGGCGTCTCATCGCCCTCGTTGTCTTTTGGACCACAGGTTTGCGCCACGGTTTCCTGTGCCCTTACATCCTGCCATGCAGCCATGGGCATATCGGCAGCCACGGCGCCCTCTGCCATGACGATGACGCGCGTGGCGCAGGGCGGTATTTCGTCTTCGCGGGCAATGAGTAGAACGAGGGTCATCTGCTCGGCCAACTGCCCCAGCAGGGTCGTCAAGGCATCGCGCGCTTCGGCATCCAGGCCGATATAGGGATTGTCTATGATGAGTATATGGGGCGTGTCTATCAGCACACGGAACAACTGCATGCGGCGCAGTTCGCCGCTCGACAGCAGGTTGAGCGTCTTGCCCCGGAGATGGTCTAACCGCAGCGTGCGGCATAGGTCTTCGTGCCGCTCGCTCCATCCGGAGCGCGTCAGGCAGTCGTCCACCAGGGGGAAGATTGTTTCATCGTCCCACTTGTTCCAGCGTTGCTGATAGTAGGCTGGCGAGGCATCGCCCCAGGCATCGCGGAAATGCTGGAAACGCACGCGCAGGCCCTCGGAACGTGTGACCATGTCGGGGTGCACGGTGGCTCCGCCGCTCAGCAGGTGGGCCAGCAGCGACTTCCCGCTGCCGTTCGGCCCCGTCACCACGACACATTCGCGGTCGGAGAGGGTCATCGTGAGGGGCGCTTTCAGCCGCATCTCGGGCGATCGGCTCACGGCGTGATGGAAGGTAATCAGTGAGGACATGTGTGGAAGGGTGGTTCGTGAGAGAAGTTGAGGTGTGGGAGCAGTCTCAGCGCAGCAGCTTGAGCAGGCGGGCTTGCGGGGCCGCCACTTTGCCATCGGCGGCGAGCGCACCCTGCCTGACGGCAAAGTCGTGCCACGACATGCTCTGACGGCGTGCACCAGCGCCGGCCCCTCGCGTCAGGTTCAGACCGGGGGCATGGGCTTCGATGAAATGGCAGTAGGCGGCGCCGAGGGCGTCAGTGGCATCGAGGAAGGGCACGGTGTCTGTCTCCTTGATGGCCAGCATGCGTTTCAGGGCCCAGGCCACCTGCTCTTTGGTGGCCGCACCGTTGCCCGTGATACACTGCTTGATTTTCATCGGCGCATATTCGTGAATGGGCAACCCGCGACTGATGGCGGCGGCGATGGCGACGCCTTGTGCGCGGCCAAGTTTGAGCATACTCTGCACATTCTTGCCGAAGAAAGGGGCTTCGATGGCCAGTTCCTGAGCCTGAAAGGCGTCTATCAGTCCGGCCACGCGCTCATAGATGCGTCCCAGTTTGGTGTATATGTCGCGGCAGCGCCGCATGTCTATCACGCCCATGGCGACCATCTCGGCCTGGCGGCCGGCGAGGCGTAACACGCCATACCCCAGCACGTTGGTGCCGGGGTCTATTCCTAAAACGGTCACGGGTGACGCTGTCGGCACCTGTGCTGTCTGGCTGGCTGCGGGAGTCTTTTCCATATATGCAGCAACAAAATTACGCAATCTCCCGCAACCCCGAAAGTTTTTCGGTGTGAAAGATGGTTATTGGCGCGAGGCGTAGGGCGGGATAAGAAAAATGACGACTGTGTTGTGGGCAAGACAACAGGAGCAACGGTAACAACAGGTACAACCTGAAATGTTGTGCTGGTTGTGTAGGTTGTCGTCCAACTATAATCCATGACCCACCCCGCAATTCTACCCACTTTTTGAGACGAGAAGGCCCGCGAAACGTACTTCAAATTTCGCGGTCGAAAATATCGGAAATATGGAGCATTGGAATTTGACGATATTTGGTTGGTTTTTGGTGGTAATCGCACGTTTTAGTTAATCCCTCTAAAATCTTTAGCGCTCGGATGCGAAAATCGAGCCCTTCGATGGCTCTCACAACTTGGGCGACCGTCAAAACAGTCGCCCAAGTTGTAAAAACAGTCGCCCAGGTTGTGATCGCTGCCGCCCAAGGTTTGTTGAAAAATTGGCTTTTCTGCCCGACGAAATACTTTTTAACTTCTATTTGTCTCGCCTCAAAATGTCAAGATTTTTTACCTTTGATTTAGTTCTCCCCAAGGTTTTGCACGGATCGGAAGCCTCGTTTGAGGGCTGGACAAGAATCGCCCTTGGCAGTCGTCCTCATGGGCGGGGCGGCATGGCCATACCTGACGGACAGCAAAAAATTACGAAGGCCATTGTTGGTTATCTACGGAAATAATCATAATTTTGCAAATTATCGTCTTAGCGCGCAACAACCCTACAGTAAACATACCGGATATGTCAAAGAAAATTATCCTCTGCCTCGCATTCTTCGCCGGATGCCTGACCTATGCCGCCGCACAGGCGGAAATCCGCTTCGAGAAGACCACCTTCGACTTCGGCGAATTTTTGGAAAAGGACGTACAGACGGCCGTCTTCACCTTTACCAACACGGGCGACGAACCCCTCATCATCCACCAGGCCATGACCACCTGCGGCTGCACCGTGGCCGACTACACAAAGAGCAAAATCATGCCCGGCAAGACGGGCGAGGTACGCATCACCTATAACGGCAAGAACAAGCCCCGAGGACAGTTTAAGAAAGTCGTCACCATACGCAGTAACGCCGCCACACCGATGACGCGCATCTATGTCACCGGCACGATGAAGGCCAAATAAGGGTCTGTCCACCATACACCATTTCTTCCACCCCTCCTTACCCATCCACGCTATGACCAACCAGCACTTAGTCATCATGGCCGGCGGCATTGGCAGCCGCTTCTGGCCGCTCAGCGACGAGAAGACGCCCAAGCAGTTTCTCGACATCCTCGGCACGGGCCGCACGCTCATCCAGCTCACGCTGGCTCGCTTTGAAGGCATCGTACCCATAGAAAATGTGTGGGTGGTCACCTCGCAGGATTTTGTCGCCACGGTGCGCGAGCAACTGCCGCAGGTACAGCCTTCGCACATCCTCGCCGAACCGCAGCGGCGCAACACCGCCCCCTGCATCTGCTATGCCTCGTGGCGCATCAAAAAGGAAAACCCGCGCGCCAACATCGTCGTCGTGCCCAGCGACCATATCATCGCCGACATCCCGGCGTTTCAGGCTTGCCTCACGGGCGCCATGGAGTTTTCGGCTGAGACGGACGCCATCGTCACGTTGGGCATACGGCCCACGCACCCGGAGACGGGCTTCGGCTATATCAAGGCCGACCTGAGTTACTCGTCGTCGCGTCTGCACGGCATCTTCCGCGTGGATGAGTTCACCGAGAAGCCCGACACCGAGCGCGCCGAAGCCTTCGTCAAGTCGGGCAACTATCTGTGGAACTCGGGCATCTTCATCTGGAACGTCAGCACCATCATCAATGCCTTCCGCGTCTATTGCCCCAATATCTCTCAAGCCTTCGAGGGCCTCATGCCGGTCTATGGCACGGACAGCGAGGCCGAGGCGGTCAAAGAGGTCTATGCGCAACTGGAGCCTATTTCCGTAGATTACGCCATCCTCGAAAAGGCTGAGGAGGTCTTCGTCTGTCCGGCCAACTTCCCCTGGAGCGACCTTGGCACATGGAGCGCCCTGCGCGGCCAACTGCCGACCGATGCCTATGGCAATGCCGCCGTCGGAGCGCCGACCGACTTCCACGAGACGCGCCACAGCATCGTCCACACCGAGAGCATCAAGCGCGTCGTCGTGCAGGGACTCGACGGCTACATCGTGGCCGAGAAGAACGGCATCCTGCTGATTTGCAAACTCTCCGAAGAGCAACGCATCCGCCTGTTCCACTGATGCCAATCTCATTTCGCTCAGCTTTTACATCAACGTCCTAAACACTGCACCCACGCCTTCCCTTACCGCTACAGTCGGCAGGAGGTGCGGGTGCAATTTATGTGGTCATATATGCCCTTCGCCCAAACCCTTATCCACTGGTACCAACGCCACGGCCGCGACTTGCCCTGGCGTCACACGCGTAATCCCTGGCACATCCTGGCCTCTGAAGTCATCCTCCAGCAGACGCAGGTCAAGCAGGGCTGGGACTACTACCTGCGGTTCATCGAGCGTTTCCCCACGCCGCAGGCCATGGCCGACGCCAACGAGGAAGAGGTGATGACCTACTGGCAGGGTCTGGGCTACTATAGCCGCGCCCGCCATCTGCACGCTGCGGCCAAAACGCTGGCGACCATGCCCACCATGCCGCAGACGGCGGCCGACTGGCAACGCCTGCCCGGTGTGGGGCCCTATACGGCGGCTGCCGTGGCCTCTATCGCCTTTGGCGAAGCCGTAGCGGTGGTCGATGGCAACGTGTGCCGTGTCCTCTCCCGGCATTTCGCCATGGACGGCCCTATCGACACCACGGCAGGACTGCGCGACATCCGCCACATGGCACAAACCCAACTGCCGCCCGAGGCACCTGCCGCCTTCAACCAGGCCATCATGGACTTTGGGGCCACCGTATGCCGGCCGCGAAACCCCGAGTGCGACACCTGTCCGCTACGCCTCTCCTGCCAGGCTTTCCTCCAGGGGCGTCCTGAGGCTTTCCCTATCAAGGCACGTACCATACGCATTCAGGAGCGGCATCTCATCTATCTCTTCGTCCTCACGCCCGACGGTCTATGGCTGCGCCGTCGGCCGGCCGATGGCATCTGGCCCGGCCTGTTCGAACCGCTATCCTTCGAGGCTGAAACCTTTGACGAGGCTGAGCGTCAGTGTTTGGCCGTTCTACACACCCTCACCCCCAATGCCCAACCCGCCCTGCTGGCAAAACCTTTCATCCACCAACTGACGCACCGCAAACTACACTGCAGCGCACTGTGGTGGCATACAGACACCACCCTGACGCCAACCAACGGTTTTCAAGCGGTCGGCCTCGCCCATTTGGATGACTATGCCACGCCCGTCCCCGTCACCCGCCTACTAAAACACCTATCCACTATAACTAAAGCCTAAGTACAACAATATTTCGAATAGCATGATCTCTCCCCATACCATGAACCCACAACAGCGCCTATACTCCCTGGATGTTCTGCGCGGAGTCGTGCTCTTCCTCCTCGTTTTCCTTCAACCCGTCCTTTGTAGCCTGCTCACTCGCATAGACAGTCCTGCGGCCCAAGCCCTTCTCTATCAATTCGACCACGAGGTATGGGAAGGGTTCCGTTTTTGGGACCTCGTCATGCCGCTCTTCCTCTTTATGAGCGGCACCTCGATGCCTTTTTCCTTCTCCCGCTTCTTGAGCGGCGAGGCCCCTAAACGCGACGCATACCGCAAAATATGCCGGCGCTTCATCATTCTCTTCCTTTTGGGTATGGTGGTGCAGGGTAACCTCTTAGGACTCAATATCCATGCGATATATATTTATACGAACACACTGCAAGCTATCGCTGTGGGCTATGCCATAGCCGCCATTTTCGTACTTCATTGCCGTTGGCGGGGACAACTGGTGGGCATCGTCCTACTGCTATTGGCCTATGCCGTGCCCATGTCGCTCTGCAGCGACTTCTCGCTCGAGGGCAATCTGGCGAGCCGCATAGATGCCTTCGTGCTGGGCCGCTTTCAAGGTGACCCTACATACGCCTGGCTTCTGCCGAGCCTCACCTTCGGCGTAACGGTGATGCTGGGAGCTATGGCGGGACAGATCATCCGCAGTGGTCGCCAACACCCTGTTAGCACCTGTCTAACACTGTTTCTCATCGGCATCGGCCTTGTTGTAACGGGATGGCTATGGGGATTTCAGATGCCCATCGTCAAACGCATTTGGACCTGCAGCATGACACTCCTCTCGGCGGGCTATTGTTTCCTGCTCCTTGCCGCCTTCTACGGCTGGATGGACGTACTCAAGCATCACCGCGGTTTGAACTGGCTAAAAATTTACGGCATGAACTCTATTGTCGCCTACATGGTGGGCGAGGTCATCAACTTCCGCTCCATCGTCCATAGTGTGAGCTATGGCCTCGTGCCCCTCTTGGGTGTGCACTACCAGACATGGTTGACGTTCGGCAACGCCCTCATCCTCTTCTTCATCCTCCGCTGGATGTATCAGCACAAGATATTCGTGAAGATATAGGTCGTGCATCCTTGAAAGAGACCTTTTGAAATTTCCCCAAACTGATGCCCAAAGCGAACGTTACTGCCTTGACATTAAAAATGTTTCAGCCAGCCTCACCATCACCCTTCGGGTTGCATCCATCGCAAGGCAATAAACAAAGATAAACACGGCATCGCTCTGTTTTTTCTGTTTATCGCCTTGAAGAGGATGCCAGCCTTCTGAAAGAAGGTGGGGTTAGGCTTTCGCTGAGGGCGTTAAGAGCTCACTCTTATAAGACCACAGTGGAAGATTAGCCCCAGGGCGTAGCCCCCATCCTCTTCAAGGGGTTTATCTTGGTTTTTGTATTATACATAAACCCCGAAAAGGTTCACTATGAAGATTTCACAACAGTATAACAAAGATAAACATGGCAACCGAAGGATGCTGTGTGTATAGTGGACTTCTTTATTCCATGTCATTGATTCGTTCATTCAACCTCCGAATCTTGTCTATCAGTTGGCTGAATGGCAGTGAATCCCCATAGATCATGGTTTCCTGCATCACCTCGTAGTCATTCTTCCATTCCTCCATGATACTTTCCGGCGGAACTATCTGCAAGGTGGCAGGTTGTAAGGTGTCATAGTCGAACCCTCGTAAGCCAATAAATGTGCGGCGATGGTCGATGACCGACTGATATAAGGTCTTGTCCTGCAAGGCTTCCTCCACAATGGGCGTGTCCATGATTTGACCGATGTCGTATAGGTGCCTTGACATACGTTCGGTACGCATGTTCTCTTTCGGCTTGACAAACTCCTCGTGCAACAGGAACACTTTTTCAAGGAAAGTGCGTTGCGGTAGTACGGCACGGACTTATCAAAAGCAGGATGATAGGCGACCTCGATGATTTCAGGGTCGGTCGTCGTCACGGGAGTGATGTTAACGGACACCGTGAATGTGTCCTTGTTGATACCATCCCGAACAAGTTGCTCCGCCAAGTCATATTGCAGCCTATTCCTGACAAAGGCGCAGGAGGCACGGCGCAATTTATCACTTATCTGAGTCTTCGACAACTTGCCGCTGAAACCAAGATATTCTCGATCAATGGCTATGTCGGCATCCTCGGACATTCGGCTGATAAGATGCCAGCACTTGCTCAGGTTGGTACCGCCCTTGAAAGATATATGCTCCGCATAGGGCAATGCGAATAAGGCACGTAAAACCGCCGTCACCCACCAGTCTTTTTCTATAATCTGAAGGTGCAACCCATTCTCAGCTTGCACACGGCGTATTATTTCCTGTCGGTCTTTTATGGATAAATCTGCAAATATCATCGGAGTAGTGAGAGTTTCTTGCGCACCCATAGGGGTGCAAGTAGGATGTCTTTTTGATAGTCTTCCTCGGTCACCTGTTCAAGATGTTTCCTAATGACGGCCATCTGTTCATCGGTCACATTCTGTTCGCCAATCTCACGCATGGCGGTCACGATGAGTTGCATCATGGTGGCGTGGAAAGCGAAAAACCGCATTTCCGAAGTATGTTTGAACAGGATGCCTTTGCCCTTTCCGATAGAAATGCGACGTCCTGAACCATCCGTGACAAACACGACATTGGCCGGGATTTGGGTGGAAAGTCCAAGCTTGTTCAATACGTATGCTCCAGCAGGGGCAATCCTTACCTTATCGCGTTTGGCGATCGCTTCGGCAATCTCTTCGATGGAGGGCGGAATGATACCGCTGCCCCATTTCCTGTCCACTTTAGGATAGCAATAGATGCCTTGGGCCACACGCATAAGATCACCCGCACGGCACAGACGGACCAAGGCCGACCGTACCGCATCGGAAGATGCCGGGTGAAAATCATCGGGGAAGAAGAGGCGTCCTCTTTTAGCGTTCTCCACCCTTCTTTTAATTTCATTATAAACGCTTTGCGTTGCCATTCTCTCTGCAATTATGCCACAAATGTATAATAAATTTGTGACATAAATAAACGGATAGCCTGTTTATTTGTAGTCTGCCACTGGCATTAGTCAGCATGATAATAACAAAAACAGAAATAAACAAAGATAAACATGGCATCGCTAGGTTTTTTCTGTTTATCGCCTTGAAGAGGATGCCAGCCTTCTGAAAGACGGTGGGGTTAGACTTTCGCTGTGGGCGTTAAGAGCTCGCTCTTATAAGACCACAGCGAAAGATTAACCCCAGGGCATAGCCCCCATCTGCTTCAAGGGATTTTCCGGTTTTCGTAATTTTACAGATAAGGCCAAAAGGTTCGCCATGAAGGCCTCGTCAGCAGGTTGGGCGAAGATGAGCGGTAATGTTACGCCTCCCTCCCCTTCCCGTCCCTTTCGGGGGCCCCTTTTAATTTGGCCCCCTCTCGGGACGTTCATGGTCGTTCGGCTTACCCGCCGCTCTCCTGTTTTAATGTGAAGAACTGAAGGCGAGGCGGACGCCGCTGCCGTAGTTACCGTCCGACGGCGAATTGCTTAAACGGTAGGCGACACGGCAGTCCGTAGCAACGTTGCCCCAGCCGCCGCCGCGCTTCACGCGGTAGGAACCCGTACTGGGCCCTGTCGGTTTGGTCAGTGATGACGATGAATAAGAGCCATACCAGTCGCTGCACCATTCCCAAACGTTGCCGCTCATGTCGTAGAGACCGAGTTCGTTGGCAGACTTTTGGGCAACGGGGTGGGTTGTTCGATTGCTGTTATCCCAATACCAACCTACGTTATCCAGCGTGTTCCCGCCACTATAAAGGTAGCCCTTGCTCTTATTGCCGCCGCGCGCTGCATATTCCCACTCGGCCTCGGTCGGCATGCGGAAAGTGAGACCGGTCAGGCTGTTCAACTTAGAGATAAAAGACAGAACATCATTGTAACTGATACAATAGGCTGGATAGTTGTCGCCTAGACCTAAGGCAGAAGTCCAGCCGTCGCCATAGACCGTCGTCGGCGAATACCCCATCACGGCCTTCCACAGCCCCTGCGTCACCTCGGTCTGACCGATGTAATAGTCGGATAGCGTCACACGGTGGGCGGGCTTTTCGAAATTGTATGCGCCTGTCTGTTCAGCCGTCGCGCCCATCGTGAAGGTGCCGCCTTCTACACGGACCATGGTGAAAGTAACGCCGTTAACCGTGATGGTCAGGTTTGAGGAGTCCATGTTATCATCTGGAGTGATCAGTGTCTTCATCTGAACGGCATGAGATAAACATAACACACATAAAAGTAACGACACCAAGCAAAAAAGCCTTTTCTTCATAATTATTATACGGTGGTTTCTTGATTAAGTGGACTGTATATTTGTCTTAGCATTAACTGGATTTTCTTAAAATCGATAGGTTATCCGATATAACTAGGAATATCTGCTGAGAAACGGCCATCCCGGGGCAGCACAAGACAACCCTTGCCATCCTTTTCAGAACGGCAGCTTGCGACGATGAGTTAGGGTAAGGGTATGCGGTCGTAGTTTCGCCGGAGTCGGTGGCGGCGGGCGACCTACCCCACCCTATTTGCCGTAAACAGCGGCAATTCCCCTTTCTACAGACTGGCTCTAGGCATAATTACTTGGTAAATTGGGGGATAATTTAGCGGATTCCGCGATAAAATTACATAAAAAGTCTGAAAAGCAAATACGGAGGGGCGAAAAATTGACAAAGAATACAAAAAAAGACGATTCACTGGGGATGTTCAGTGTTTCCAATGATAAAGATTACGGATTTTGCTGATTTAGCTGAAGGGGGAATGAGAATAATCGGATATTGCCCCTTGTCCCATGCATTGCTTGGAAACCCGACCTTTCAAAACGGGTGGCTATGTGAGAAGTTAATGCTCAAAGATTTAGGTTTTCAGCAAATCTATTTTGCCCGTAACGGGGAAATCAGTAATTTTGCGGCCGAATATTCAACTTTCGATTATGACCGAAACAACACAATCTCCCGACTTTATCTTTGAAACCAGTTGGGAAGTTTGCCACAAGGTCGGCGGCATCTACACCGTGCTCTCATCGCGCGCTAAGAGCCTGCTGGACCTTTTCCCCGATAAACTCTGTTTCATCGGCCCCGACCTAAAAGACGACAATGCCCCGTTTGTTGAAGACAAGCGACTGCGCCCAAACTGGCGCAAGGCCCTGGCCGATGATGGCCTAAAGGTACGTATTGGCCGCTGGGATATTCCCGGCAAACCTCTCGTTGTCCTGGTAGATTTCACACCCCTCTTTGCTGAAAAAGACGCCATCTATGCCGAGGCATGGAACGCGTTTGGCGTAGATAGTCTGCACGCCTACGGCGACTATGACGAGTCGTCGATGTTTTCGGTGGCTGCTGGCCGCGTGGCTGCCAGCATCGTGCGCCATTGCCTGCCTGCCGATGCCCGCGTCATCTATCAGGCTCACGAATGGATGAGCGGTATGGGTATGCTCTTCCTCAAGCAGGAACTGCCGCAGGTGGCCACCATCTTCACCACCCATGCCACGAGCATAGGTCGCTCCATCGCCGGCAACAACAAACTGCT
>CAMGHE010000058.1 GCA_946055775.1 uncultured Bacteroidales bacterium | reverse complement strand
GCGTAACGTGCCAACGTACGAATACGTGTAATTCATCAACCATCAAGAGGCCATGACTATCTACCTTTGCGGCGCTGCACAGATTTCGACGCAACAGCCGCTGACCGACACCTGGCTCACTGCCCCCGAGACGCTGCCCGAGGCCTCCTTGGTGCGGGCCATCGACCCGCCCTTCCGCACACTGCTCCCGGCGGCCGAGAGCCGGCGCATGGGGGTGGCACTCAAACGCATGGCCGTCGTGGCCGACAGGGCGCTGGCCGAGGCTGACCTCAACGCCACGGACGCCATCGTCGTAGGCACGGGCATGGGCTGTGTGGAGAGTACGGAGCGCTTCTTGGATGCCCTCTGCCGCCAAGGCGAACGCCTGCTGGGACCGACGCACTTCATGCAATCGACGCACAACACGCCGGCCTCGCTGCTGGCACGGCGCTTACACTGCCATGGCTACAACGCCACGTTTTCGCACGAGCAGGTATCGTTCGACCAAGCGCTCTTCGACGCTTTCCTGCTGATGCAGACGGGCCGCGCGGCCACGGTGCTCTGTGGCGGCATTGAGGAGGTGACGCCGACATTCCATATCCTGCTGCGCCGCATGGGCTATGTGGGACATGAGGGTCAGGTGGCCTGCGGCGAGGCCGCGGCGGCCTTTGTCCTCTCCACGCAGAACAGGCAGACGGCCGGGCCGCGGGCGGCGCTGACCGACATGGCCCTGGGCCACCTGCCCGAGGGCACAGCAACCAGCAAGGCCGCGGTCATGGGCACGGCGCTCAACGCTCTACTGGCGCGTCAGGGCCTGACTGGGGCCGACATCGATGCGGTCATTGTGCCGCTCAACGGCAATGCCACCTACGACGCCCCGCTGCACGCCCTGCTCGACACGCACCTGCCGCAGGTGCCGCAGATGGCCTACAAGCAGCTCTTCGGCGAGTGTTTCTGCGCCCCGGCGCTGGGCTTCTATGCCGCACAGCGCCTGCTGGAACGTGGCAGTCTGCCGGCGGCCCTCGTCACGGGCGGCCCGCACAGGGGCGACGACGTACCCCTGCGCCGCCTACTCATGGTCAACCACTCTATGGGGACCGACTTCTCCCTCATCCTGCTCACCGCCCACGCCTTATGACCAACGTCTTTGCCTCTCCCTACGCCCTGCTGTCGCTCCAGAGCGACGACCAGCAGGCCACCGCCTGTTTCAGTCTCGATGCCGAGGCGCCGCTCTTCGGCGCCCACTTCCCCGGCCACCCCATCCTGCCGGGTGTGATACAGTTACGCATGGTGGCCGAGGCCATCGCGGCAGCACCCATGTGGCGCCAGGGGGAGAAGGACATTGTTCAGGTGGCGAACGTGAAATACCTGCACATCATCGACCCGCGTGTCCACCGCATGGTCTATATCACCGTCAGCCGGCGCCCAGGCGCCGAGGGCTGCTGGCGCTACCGGGCCACACTGGCTGCCGACGGTACGCCCGATGCCCTGCGCTTCGCTACCGTCTCGCTGGACATGCGCTCCACGCCGACAGAACCCTGTGCTGAGCCGTCCTGAGCCAGCGTTCTGTTATCGCCCCGCGCCTCCCGCAGGGCTTTCTTCTTTTCTCCCCCGCTCTTCGCGTTTCTTCCCCATCCTTGTTCTTTCCTCTTCCCACTCATGCCTGCCTCTTCCCGTTCCACCGTCTGCGCCATCGTCCCGACCTACAACAATGCCGGTACGCTGGGCGATGTCCTCAGCGCTGTGCGCCGCCAGGTGCCGGTGGTCTATGTGGTGGACGACGGCTGCACCGACGCTACGCCGCAGGTCATCGCCGAGGTGTGTGGCGCCGATGATGCCACGCGTGAGGCACGAGGCTTCCGCCTGCTGCGCCATGCCACCAACCGCGGCAAGGGGGCGGCGCTGCGCACGGCACTGCGGGTGGCACGCGCGGCGGGTTTCCGCTATGCCGTGACCATCGATGCCGACGGCCAGCACCCAGCCGACGCCATACCGCGCCTGCTGGCACCGCTGGCGGCACATCCCGATGCCTTAGTGACGGGCGCACGCTCGTTCACGCACGACCGCATCAACGGGCAGAGCACCTTTGCCAACCGCTTCTCCAACTTCTGGTACGCCGTCGAGACGCTCACCATGCAGCCCGACACGCAGTGCGGCATGCGCGTCTATCCCCTGCGGCGCTTGGGCACGCTGCTCGGCGTGACCGACCGCTACGAGGCCGAACTGGCCCTGATGGTCTTCGCCGCCTGGCGTGGCGTCGAGGTGGTGGCGGTGTCCATCGACGCTTATTATCCGCCGCCCGAGGAGCGCGTGAGTTGGTTTCGCCCGGCACGCGACTTTGCACGCATCAGCGTGCTCAACACCGTGCTGTGCCTGCTGGCCGCCGTCTATGGCTGGCCGCGCACGCTCTGCCGCCGCCTGCTGCGCTTAGGACGCTCGCTATGGGCGGGCCTGGCCTTCGTGCTTGGCATCTTTCTGGTGCTGTGGCCCGTGACGCTGCTGGCGCGCCTCTGCCTCAAGGGTGAGCGCCGCCGCTATACGGTGCGCCGCGCCCTGTCGGCGGTGAGCCGCTTTGCCGCCCACCATGTGCCGGGCACCTCGTTCCGCGTGACGAACGCACGGGGCACGGACCTGACGCACCCGGCGGTACTGGTGAGCAACCATCTGTCGGTCCTCGACCTGGTATGCATCCTCTCGCTCTCGCCCCACATCGTCGTCGTGGCCAAAGACTGGGCTTGGCGAAGCCCCTTCTTCGGCTACATCATCCGTCAGGCGGGCTTCCTGCCTGTGACCGACGGCATCGAACAGTGTATGCCGCGCCTGCGGCAAAGGGTAGCGGCGGGCTGCTCCATCCTCATCTTCCCCGAGGGCACACGCAGCATCAGCGGACGCACGGGACGCTTCCATCTGGGGGCCTTCTATACGGCACAGCAACTGCAACTGCCGCTCGTCCCGCTCCATCTCGGGGGCACAGGGCACGTGCTGCCGCCCCACCGCCTGCTGCTGCGCCCGGCGCCTATGACGCTGGCTGTGGGCCGTGCCCTGACGCCACCTGCGCCCGACGATTCACACGCTGTGCGCCGCCTGCGCCACTGGCTCCATCGCTGGTATGTGGCGAAGGAAGACACTGAATCACAGCCATAGTATCTAGCCCTTTTTCTCTCCTCTTCCCTCCTTATGAAAATCGTCGTCATCGGTTCCGGACTGGGCGGACTATCTATCGCCACCATGCTGGCGCGCATCGGCCACGAGGTGGTCGTGCTCGAACAGCAAGCCCGTGTGGGCGGTTGCCTACAGAGTTTTCAGCGCGGCGATGCCCATTTCGAAACGGGTATGCACTACATTGGCAGCGCCGCCCCCGGTGAGCCGCTGCACCGCCTGCTCACCGCCCTTGGCGTTCTGCCCGCCGTGCGCCTGTCGCCACTGTATCGCGACGCCTACGACATCGTGCGCCTTGGGGGTGAAGAATACTGCTTCGCCAATGGTCGCGAAGCCTTCCTCGACGGCATGCTGCGCCATTTTCCCGATGCCCGCCAGGCCCTCGATGCTTATGTGCAGACCCTTGACGAAGTGTCTGCCGCCTCTTCGATCGACCGCCTGTTCGGCTCCGCCACCGACGAGGGACAGGCCGCCGCCATCCTGGCCCGCTATCAGGCCGTCAGCACCGATGCCATGCTCGATAGCCTCTGCGCGGACCATCCGCGTCTGGCTGCCGTGCTGGCTGGCCGTCTGCCGCTCATCGCGGCCCGGCGGGGTCGCACGCCCTACCTGCTCCACGCCTTCATCACCAGTTTTTATGAGAGCAGCGCCTGGCGCATTGCCGGCGGCAGCAGTCAGATAGCGCATGCGTTGGTGCAACAGATTGCACAAGCCGGCGGACAGGTCCTCACGCGCTGCCGCGTCACGGCCATCACGGCCGACAGCCATGGCGTAACGGGCGTACAGACAGCCGATGGCCGCCATTTCGTCGCCGACCACGTCATTGCCGACTGCCACCCCGCCGTCACCCTGCAACTGGTAGCCGCCGGCGGTTCGTCCATGCTGCGCCCCGCCTTCGTCCACCGCATTGCCTCGCTCGAGCAGACGCCGGCCTGCTTCGTGGCCTACGTGACCTTCCGTCGCAACACCGTGCCCTACATGCCGTCCAACCTCTTCGCCTATGCGGGTGCGTCGCCCTGGCAGTGTGAGGAATATGTGGCCGACGAGTGGCCCAAGGGCTACCTATTCATGCCGATGTGCGATGCCGACGGCCAGCGCTACATGCGCAGTGCGATGCTCCTGTCGTATATGAAGTGGAGCGATGTGGCGCCGTGGGCCGACACCCGCACGGGGCACCGTGGCGAAGCCTACGAGGCGTTCAAGACGGAGCGGGCGGACCGCCTATTGGAGGCCTTCGGGCACGACAGACCGGACCTGCGCCAACACATCGAGGCGGTATGGACCTCCACACCGCTCACCTACCGCGACTACAACAGCACACCCTTCGGCGCCATGTACGGCACAGCGCCCGACTGCCGCTTGGGGGTCGCCGCCCGCGTGCCCATCCGCTGGCGCCTGCCGGGCCTGCTCCAAACGGGCCAGTGCGTCAACTCGCACGGCATCCTCGGCACCCTCATCGGTGCCATACAGACGGCACTCCACATCCCCAGCGCCCGCGAACCCCTGGCCCGCATGTTCGGGGTGGAGTGAAACACTATTAAAGCGGCGAACAGGCGACGGGATGCTCGCTATGAGGCACCGTCCATTGACGGCATCCCCGCCGCAGTTGCCACGTTAATTGAAGCGTCGGGCATCTCCGCGATAGAAAACTCTCGCCCCTCAACGAAAAAAATCAAGAGTGACAGCGAAAAAGTGCGATTTGCATTTCGCTCCATTTTGTTGTATCTTTGCTTAGCAAAGGGCAAAGGGCTCCCGCGGGAGCCCTTTTTTCGTGTCCAGAAAGGGGAGTTACGACTTGGGCGACCGTTTTTTCGGTCGCCCAAGTCGTAAAAACAGTCGCCCAGGTTGTCATTCGCGTCGCCCAAGTCGTGTCGCTGGTCGCCCAAGCCCTCCTCTCCATCGTTAATCAATCCTAAACTTTTCGCCGCCCAAACGCCCGACGATGGGAAACTCTTGTGCAAAAACGTGAAGCGCGCCCCGGCTGTTGCGTATATTTAGGCGAAAGCGAAGGTCCCGAGTCTGTAGGCTCCACGCAAGGTGTTTCAGTGCCCAACGGCATGGCCAAAAAACTGTAGTCCCCACACGCAATCAGTCCAAACGCAACGGCATGATTGGCAAAACAAATGGGCCGATAAGTGTTGAAGTCAGGCTCAATTTCGCCTGCTTCATTGGCCACAAACAGGCTAAAGGATGCAAGAATCGCAACTATTTTTACATATTAAAGAATTATTAACACGAATCGGGGGGGTAATTGCGATTCTTGGTATTTTTGCACACGATGGGAATGTTGTTGAGATGAGAGATTACGCTGTGAGCCACGTTTGTGGCTTATTTACCCATCGCAACAGTCATTGCCGAGTGGATGGTCTTTGCACAGGGAATTATCTCCCGCTGCAAAGCCAGTAATGCTCATATCGGCAATAGACAACCTATTGGCATTTAATGACGACCATGCGCCGTCATCCCAATCCTTTGCACAACTGACACTACAATCAAACCCCCTATTATATTTATGAAATTGATTTACAAAAGTCTCGGGTTGACGTGTATAGCGTTAGCCATGAGTGCCGTTTCGGCCTTTGCCCAGCCCGAACACGGCAAAGTTTATCGTATCAACAACATCCACGATGGCTACACCTTCGGCGAAAACCAATCGGGTACACTGGTCGATCAGAGAAAGGCAGCAGCAGAAACGGCCACACAGTTGTGGCTGGCGGTTGCAGAGAAGAACACAGATCGCACTCTCACGGGCCGTTTTGCCTTTATCAACGCATCGAGCGGCAAGTGCCTCAATTCGGGTACGGCATGGACAACGGCAAAAAAAGCCGAATACTTCTACGTTTTAGAGAAAGGTACGCAAGCCGCGAATGCTGCCCAGGGCGCAGGACAGAAGTACTACAACATCACGACCTCTTCAACTGCAGCAAATGGTACATGTCTTCACTGCTGGGCCGGCACACCCCCTAAGTTTTACAATAGCGGTGCCGGTGGTTCTCAGTGGACGTTTACGGAGGCGGACGAAACGACGCTAAGCACCATCAATACGAACTTGGCTTCGTTACTTACAGAATATGAGGGCTACAAGAATACGTATGACGCATTCATCTCTACTAATCCCATTTCGACTTCGTCTATCGCCCTGCAAGCCACGAATGCCAATGCGGGAAACTATATCATGTCGAATGCTCCGCATAATAACGGTGACAATGCTAATGATAAAGCGGGATGCCCTGCCCTGCTTGATGGCAACACCGGCACGTATTTCCACTCGCGATATAGTGGTACGGCTGTGAACGAGCCCCATTATCTGCAGGTACATCTCAGCGAGGCCGTAAGTATTTTCCGCTTCCATTACACGAGACGTATGGACACCAACAATAACCGCCCCACCCGCATCGTGGTAAGCGGAAGTAACGATGGTGTCAACTTTAAGCAGTTGGTCGTACTGACCAATGCCGACGCCACCAATCCGCTGCCTACGGCTTCAACGGTGAACGATTACCGATCGAACGTCATCAGCACGCTGGGCACGCCCTATACGTACATTCGCTTTACGGTGACAGCCACCAATACTCCTGATTCCCGGTTTGGAAGTTACCCCTTCTTTACCATGTCTGAGTTTGGCATGGAATCTGTCACTGCAACTAAAGAATCGTTCGTCAAAGCCTGCCTCAGCTATAAGGAGAACACTCAGCCCTATATCAATGGTATCCAGGGCGAAGAAGCCATGTCGGCCGTCTATCTTCCCCTCTACTATACCATGGACATCGCCGCCCCTGCCAATCTGGGCAACCCGGGCGATGGTGTAGTGGAGGACAAACTGACGCTGATCGACTATTACGTCTATTATACGGACGCCAATGGCACCAAGCATTACATAACCATCAATGACGAGCACCATGGTGTACTGACCACTGAGCCCGTGGCTTTCCGCTTCGTCAACGGCCCTACCACGGGTGGCTTGGCTACCAAGGCTTACCAGATGAGAATGAATGATCATCACCTGGGACACTGGAATAGCAACGGCTATATCGGCACTGATCCAGATACGGACGGAAATACCAACACGTCTCCATGGCACGCTCAGGTGATCTATTACGACGCAACCATTGGCCGCTTCGCCATCCGCGGCACGAACGCCACAGGTAGCGGTTATGACGCAGACAAATTTTATATCGTCACTGACGAAGGACAACTTTCTGCCACCAGCACGCTGAGCAGTGGGCTGTACCAATGGCACATCCAGCCCGCTTATCCCTTCAGCGTCAGCGGACAAAAGTACTTCATCAAGACGCGCGTGCAGCAAGCGAACATTTCAAAGCACTTGTTCAACTATCAGACCACCAATGGCAAGGTCAATCTGGTGGTAGATAAAGAAGTCACCCCGTCCGCTTACTGGACGTTCAACGAGGTGGAAGAGCAGGGACGCTACTACCTCAATATCGTCCCTGTGGCCGCCCCGACCAAAGTCATTTCGTATCAACCCAACCACGGTGATGGAGCAGGAAAACTGGAAGGTAAGGCTGTGGGTACATCGGACTGGGATGCCCGCTTCTTGCTGGAATACACAGGCAACACGCAGGCGCCCTATCTGCTTCGCCCCTCAGACCAAACCACCTATGTGAGCAACCATGGTGGCCAAGACAATAACATGGGCTTCTACAACAGCAATTCAGACCAGGGTAGCCGTCTCAACTTCATCCCCGTCATCGAGCAGGGCAAATTCTATCGCATGAAGGGTAATGCCAGCAGCAAGTATCTGGACGCCGCCATCACGGGCGACCGTCTGGGCATGAGCAGCGCTGAGGATAAAGATGCCGCAGGCTCGGTGTTCTGGTTTGACAATGACCGGATCATCAGTTACAGCCGAGGTACATACTTCCACGAAACCTGGAACATCAACGGCCTCGGCTCGGCAAACGGTGATATCATCAAGGTCTATCCCTCACAAGGCGATGTAGCAGGTTGCTATTCGGTATATCACAGCTATTCAACGAACCAAGTAAGATGGCTGTATGATGATGGCAATGCCTCTCCGTCAGTGGCTAATCGAAATCAAAGTTTCCATGCCAATTGCAACTGGATTTTCGAACCGGTCAACACGCTCCCCGTCAACATCTCGTCCGTGGGCTGGAGCACCTTCTATGCCCCTGTGGCAGTGACCATTCCTGATGGCGTAACGGCCTATGCCGCAAGCATCAACGGCACTACCTGTACGCTCACCGAGGTGACGGGTGATAAGGAGGTGCCCGCTGGAACGGGCCTCATCCTGTACAAGCAGGGCGGCGGCCTTGTAGAACTTCCCATCATCGCCAGCACAGAAGCCACCGTAGAAAGCAGTCTGACAGGTAGCGTAGAGACCCAAGACCAAGAAATCGGCTACACCTACTATGCCCTGCAGCGCAACAGCCAAAACACCAGCAAAGTGGGCCTCTACCTCTACCCCGAAGGCCAACTCAAAGGCTTCCATGCCTACTACCAGACCACGACTTCGGGCAACGCGGCAGGCTTCACCTTCGACACGTTCATTACAGGCATCGAGGCCATTCTGAACAACGATGGTCAAGCCAGCGGCCATATATACGACCTGAGCGGCCGTCGTCTGTCGAAGCCCGTCAAAGGCTGGAACATCATCGGTGGTCAAAAGGTCTTTGTAAAATAATCACAAAACAAGAAGAGGACGCTCTGACCATTGTTTGAACACCACAAGAGACTACATGCTTCCAGGCCAAGAGACGCCCTACACCCATCCTATCAAGTAACCACCCACCCAAACAACCATTCACATGAAAAAGAAATATATCATACCAACGACCCAAGCATACCAGATTGTCCAAAACCAAATGCTTGCCAATTCAGTTACAACATTTGACGGCAGTATGACTGGTAGCGGTGACGGCACATCCCTGTCAAACCGCAACAACCATACAGATATATGGGGGAACGAGGAAAAAGGTGGGGGCATCTGGAAATAAACAGCCAGCAACCCACCAAGATAAGATGATGAAGAGGCTGCGCCTATCCAGGTGCAGCCTCTTGTATATTGGCCAACAAGGCGCGACCAATGGGGAGAGCAGGTGGCGGAAAATATAATGTGGCGGGGTATAGCGAAAAATGGAGCGTGGCGTGAGCATAGGGCGAAGCCACAACTTTTTCTTTCTTTGCATATTTGCAGGAAGAAAGTGCACGCTTGCAAAAAAATATGTACATTTGCGCAGTACATGCAGCAAGTCTGATACAACCGGATGGTTCGGGCTTGCCTCCCCTAATCGACCACGTCATGAGAGAATCCGAAATAAAGTCGCGCCTGTTCCACCTGCGCCTTTGGATGAACGAAGAACACCTCAGCGCCTTCATCGTGCCCACCACCGACCCGCACAACAGCGAATATACACCGGCCTACTGGATGTGCCGCGAATGGCTCACGGGATTTACCGGCTCAGCCGGGACCGCCGTCATCACCCTAAGAGAGGCTGCGCTATGGACCGACTCGCGCTATTTTCTGCAAGCCGAAGCCCAACTGGCTGACACGGGTATCACCCTAATGCGCGAAGGCTGCGAGGGCGTACCCACCATCGCCCAGTGGATTAACAGCAGGCTCGACACCGACCTCAACACGGTGGGCGTTTTCGCACAGGTGACGAGCGCCAGTGCTGCCCACGACATGCTGGACGGGCTGAACGCCAACACCGAGGTGGTGCCCGTAGAGACAGACCCCTTCACCCTGCTGTGGCAAGGACGACCCGCTCTGCCCACCACGCCCTTAGCGGTGATGCCCGAGAGTACCACAGGCGAGAGCGCACGCAGCAAACTGCACCGCATCTTCAACGCCGTGCGCGCCCAAAGGCCCGATACCGACACAGTGATGGTGAGCGACCTCTCCGAGATAGCCTGGGCGCTGAACATGCGCGCAAGCGACATCCCCTACAACCCCCTCTTCGTGGCCTATCTGGCCATACGCGAAAATCAAACATTGCTCTTCACCGCAAAGCAACGCATCACGCCCGAGGCGGCATCCGCACTGACAGCGGCGGGGGTCACCACCCGCCCCTACAAGACATGGGACCACTTCCTGGAAGAAATGCCCGAAGGGGTTGTCGTGGCCTGCCCCGACACAATGAACATGCTCGTCACCGCCGTCTGCAAGCGCCAAGGTCTGGAGGTGGCAACCATCGCCTCATGGCCCGTGCCGATGATGAAGAGCATCAAAAATACCACCGAGCAGCAGGGCTTCCGCGAAGCCATGGAGCGCGACGGCGTGGCCATGGTGCGCTTCCTGCGCCGCTTCTACCCGGCGGTGACGCAGGGCCTGCTCAGCGAGGTGAAGGTCGATGAATGGCTCACCGCCCTGCGCAGCGAAGAGAAAGGCTTTGAAGGCCTGAGCTTCGCTACCATAGCGGGCTACGGCGCCCACGGCTCTATCGTCCACTACGAGGCTACGCCCGAGACCGACGTGCCCATCGAACCGCACGGCCTGCTGCTCCTCGACAGCGGTGCACAGTACGACTGCGGCACGACCGACATCACACGCACCCTGGCCGCTGGTCCCCTGACCGACGAGGAGCGCCGCGCCTACACCCTGGTGCTCAAAGGACACCTGGCCCTGCAGCACTGCCGCTTCCCCCACGGCACGACGGGTCTGCAACTCGACACGGCAGCGCGCTACGCCATGTGGCAGCAGGGCTACGACTTCGGTCACGGCACAGGCCATGGCGTAGGACACCGCCTCTGCGTGCACGAAGGGCCGCAGCAGGTGCGCAAAAACGTTCGCGCCTGCTCGCTGGTGCCGCTGGCCGAGGGCATGACCATCACCGACGAACCGGGCATCTATGCCGCCGGCCACTTCGGCGTGCGCATCGAAAACACGCTCCTCGTCGTCGATGGCGGCGAGACGGAATACGGCCGCTTCCTGACCTTTGAGCCCCTGACGCTCTGCCCCTACGACCTGACGCCTCTATGCCGCGACATGCTCACCGACACCGAGGTGGCCCAACTCAACGCCTACCACGCCATGGTGCGCCAACGCCTGCTGCCGCGCCTCACCGACGAGACCGACCGCCAGTGGCTCATCCGCGCCACCGCGCCAATGGCATAGCCCCCGTGCCAATGGCGTAAGCCATCGGCCACCCCCATCCCCCGCCCCCGCCGCAAAAGGGCGAAGAACACACAAAGACAACACAGACTTACACAACGACAATGACGAAGACCCTACAGACCACGGTCCTACAATATGTGCTGCTGCTCCTGCCGCTGCTCCCCGCAGTCGGCATGGCGCAGCAGTCTGCTTCAGCTACCCTGGCCGACACCCTGCGCGCTCGCTTCCGCCAGTTGGTGATGCCCGAGGCGGCCACGGCAGACGCTGCGGAGCAAAGATAGCACGGCACGCCGGCGGAAGCAACGATATAATCACTCAACACAATTCATATTCTATACTCAACAAACCAAATCACACACAACGTATGGTCAATTTCTCTCTTGAGGGCAAGGTAGCCCTCGTCACCGGTGGCGTTTACGGCATCGGCTTTGCCATCGCTCAGGCGCTGCATGAAGCGGGCGCGAAAATTGTTTATAACTGCAGCACGCAGAAGTCGATGGACCTGGGCGTGGCCAACTACCGCGAGGCAGGCATCGACGCCAAGGGCTACCTCTGTGACGTTACCGACGAGGCAGCCGTCAAGGCCATGGTGGCCGACATCGAGCAGACCGTCGGCACCGTGGACATCCTGGTCAACAACGCCGGCATCATCCGCCGCATCCCAATGACCGACATGGAGGCCGCCGACTTCCGCCGCGTGGTGGACGTGGACCTCGTGGCGCCTTTCATCTGCGCCAAGGCCGTCATCCCCGGCATGATCAAGAAGGGCCACGGCAAAATTATCAACATCTGCTCGATGATGAGCGAACTGGGCCGCGAGACGGTGAGCGCCTATGCTGCGGCCAAGGGTGGACTGAAGATGCTCACGCGCAACATCTGCTCAGAGTTTGGCGAAGCCAACATACAGTGTAACGGCATCGGCCCGGGCTACATCGCCACGCCGCAGACGGCACCGCTGCGCGAACGCCAGCCCGACGGCAGCCGCCACCCCTTCGACCAGTTTATCATCGCCAAGACGCCTGCCGGACGCTGGGGCACGCCCGAAGACCTCATGGGCCCCGCCGTATTCCTGGCGTCGGACGCCTCCAACTTTGTCAATGGCCACATTCTCTACGTCGATGGCGGCATTCTGGCCTACATCGGTAAGCAGCCGTCATAATGGAACAGGTCTTCGCGTATATCCTCAGTCTGGGCGCCGCGGTGATGATGCCCGTCATCTTCACCGTGCTGGGCGTGTGCATCGGCATCCGCCTGGGCGACGCTCTCAAGTCGGGCCTCAAGGTGGGCGTGGGCTTCGTCGGCCTGTCCATCGTCACGGCGCTGCTGACGTCGGCCCTCGGCCCGGCGCTCAACAGTGTGGTGGACATCTACGACCTCAAGCTCGGCGTCTTCGACATGGGCTGGCCGGCTGCCGCCACCGTGGCCTACAACACCGCCGTCGGCGCCTTCATCATCCCCGTATGTCTGGGCGTCAACCTGCTCATGCTCCTCACCAAGACCACACGCACGGTCAACATCGACCTGTGGA
>CAMGHE010000057.1 GCA_946055775.1 uncultured Bacteroidales bacterium | reverse complement strand
CAAGCCAAGTAGGTAGCACGTGGTCTTTGTTGGACTGAGGAGAGTGAATGGCTTGTGGAGTATAAGCCCACTGCAACGACTAAAGATTGTTAAATGCAGCCATTATCTTTGTAAAATTGGGCGAAAGGATTACTTTTGCGGTGTACTATCTCAATAATACACCAATTAGAAATAAGAACCGGCTTCACTTATACCACGCAGTGGCCCAAAGGTTCAGGTACAAACCAAAGAAAACAGCATCATAACGCACAATAAATCACATTTATGAAATCATTACTTACGCTTGCACTTGCACTGACAAAGTTTGTCGGCTGCAACGAATTTGTTCCCGCAGACTACACCGAGACGGTGGAGACGGGCGGAAAAATCGAAGCCACATATCTCAAGATGGGCAAAGAGGAGACTGCCACCCAACAGGTGAGCACCTCCGAGGCGGGGATAGGCTCGTATGTTGTGTTTTATCCTAAATCGTTGGCAAAGCCCAAGGCCAAACCACTTCCGGCAGTCATTTTTGCAAACGGTTCGGGCGTGACGGCATCAAAGTATCCCGCCCTGTTTCAGCACCTGGCATCGTGGGGCTTCATCGTTGTGGGCAACGAAGATGGCAGTGCGGGGAATGGCAACTCTTCAGACCAGACACTCGCCTTTCTTATCAAGCAAAACGAAGACGATACAAGCCCCCTGTATCAAAAGGTTGACATGCACAACATAGGTATCTCGGGCCATTCGCAGGGTGGAGCGGGGGTATTCAATGCGATAACGGATGCTCAATACGGGAAGTACTATAAGACAGCCGTCATTCTGTCGCCCGCAAACGAGGAGATGGCCACCAATATAGGCTGGGCATACAATCCCGCCCTCGTCCATATCCCTACGCTCATGCTGGCCGGGACAAATGGCGACTTTGAAACAAAGTTGGTGATTCCTATTGAGAAGATGCAAGAAACGTACCGAAAACTTGCAGGCATGAAGGTGATGGCCCGAAAGAAGAACTGTGAGCACGGCCATATGCTCTACAGCGCCGACGGCTATGTGACGGCCTGGTTTATGTGGCAACTGAAGAATGACCGGAAGGCCGCCAAAGCGTTTGTTGGTGCCAAAGCAGAAATCATGACAAACCCACTGTATCAGGACGTGCAAAGCACAGCGCGGTAAACAGTACACGACGATGCAACGACCCCCTTCCTGCATGCACATGCTGCATGGCGGAAGGGGGTCGTCAGCGTGGTAGGCATTGATGGACATGGCTGGGGCCGGAGCAGAGGCGGTGACAGACCGCGGCCTGACCGGGGGCCCACACCCGTCCTCAGCGGCGGGCGCTGAGATAGGCGTCGATGTCGGCAGCCGCCTTGCGTCCACCAGCGATACAACGCACCACCAGACTGGCACCTGTGGCGGCGTCGCCGGCCACAAAGACGCCCTCGGGACGCGCCTTCTGCTCGGGGCGCAGGAAGCCCATGGCCAGGAAGACGATGTCGGCCTTGATGACCTCCTTCTTGCCCGTAGGCTTCATGATGGGGCGGCCACCGTCGGGGTTGGGCAGCCACTCCACCTCCTCCACTTCGGCGCCGGTCAGATGGCCCTTGCTGTCGCCGATGAAGCGGTTGGTGGTCAGACACCAGCGGCGCTCGCATCCCTCCTCGTGGCTGCTGCTGGTCTTGAGCACCACGGGCCACTGCGGCCAGGGCGTGGCGGGATTGGTGCCGACGGGCGGCTTGGGCATGATCTCAATCTGCGTCACGCTCAGTGCACCCTGCCGGTGGCTGGTGCCGATGCAGTCGCTACCCGTGTCGCCGCCGCCGATCACCAGCACGTGCTTGCCGTTAGCCGTGACGCGCTCGGCCTTGCTGAAGGTCTGGCCGGCCAGGACGCGGTTTTGCTGCGCCAGCAGTTCGAGGGCGAAGTGGACGCCCTTCAGGTCGCGGCCGGGCACGTTGAGGTCGCGCGCCGTAGGGGTGCCGGTGCAGATGCACCATGCGTCGTAGCCCTCGGGCAGGTGGTCCTCGTCGATGGGCGTGTTCATGGTGAAGGTGATGCCCTCCTCCTCCATCAGCCGGATGCGGCGGTCGATGATGCGCTTGTGCAGCTTGAAATTGGGTATGCCGTAGCGTAGCAGTCCGCCCGGCGCCTCGTTCTTATCAAAGACCGTCACGTCGTAGCCGCGGCGGTTGAGTTGGTTGGCCGCTGCCAGTCCTGCCGGTCCGGCACCGATGACAGCCACGCGCTGTCCGCAGCGCGGATAGGTGTGCGGCGTGATGTAGCCCTCGCGGAAGGCCGCCTCGATGATGGCGGCCTCGTTCTCGCGCGTGGTGACTGGGGCGTGCATGCTCAGGTTGAGCACGCAACTCTTCTCGCACAGCGCGGGGCAGATGCGCCCGGTAAACTCGGGGAAGTCGTTGGTGGCGGTGAGGATGTCGTAGGCTTCGCGCCACTCACCGCGGAACACGGCGTCCTGAAATTCGGGCGGGCGGTTGCCCAGGGGGCAGGCCCAGTGGCAGAAGGGCACGCCGCAGTCCATGCAGCGCGAGGCTTGGAGTTTGCGTGCTCCGGTATTGAGGGTCTGTTCCACCTCGCCAAAGTCGGTGATGCGTTCGTGGATGGGGCGGTAGCCGGCTTCCTGTCGGGGAACGGTGAGAAAGGCTTTAGGATTTCCCATGATGGTATATGGATTGTGTGGGGTAAAACGATTGGAGGATGATGAGGAAGGCGGCCATCAATAGTCGCGCTGCACTTCTGCGATTTTCTGCTGGAGCTTGCGCATCTGCTCTTCGGCCAGCACGCGCTTGTATTCGATAGGCGTGACGCAGATGAAGTCTTCGACGTAGCGGTTCCAGTCGTCGAGCATCTGGCGAGCCAGTGCGCTGCCGGTGTAGAGGTAGTGTTGGCGGATGAGTTCGTGGAGTTCCTTGCGCGAGGCCGAGTCTTCCAGGAGCGAGAGTTCGACCATCTCCATGTTGCAGAAGTAGTCGAACGTATGGTTCTTGTCCCATACGTAGGCCACGCCACCGCTCATACCTGCGGCGAAGTTGCTCCCCGTCTGTCCGAGCACGACGACGCGCCCGCCGGTCATGTATTCGCAGCAGTGGTCGCCAGCCCCTTCGACGACGGCGATGGCACCCGAGTTGCGCACGGCGAAGCGCTCGCCCACGCGGCCGTTGATATAGGCCTCGCCACTGGTAGCACCGTAGAGCAGGGTGTTGCCGGCGATGGTGTTGTCTTCCGCACTGAACCCGCGGCGCACAGGCGGCATGACGGCGATGCGTCCGCCGCTCAGACCCTTGCCCAGATAGTCGTTGGCTTCGCCCTCGAGCTTGAAACTGATGCCGTGAGTGAGGAAGGCACCGAAACTCTGTCCGGCCGAGCCTTTGAACTTCACCTGTATTGTGTCGTCGGGCAGACCGTCCTGTCCGTACTTAGCCGCCACGGCGCCCGAGAGCATGGCGCCGACAGCGCGGTCAGTGTTGGAGATGGCATACTCGAGCGACACCTCGCGCACGTTCTCGATGGCGTCGTGTGCGGCGCGGATAATCTCGTCGTCCTTGGCGCAGCCCACGGGGCGCACCCATTCGCCGCTGTGGCGCAGGCCGGCAGCCTCAGCGTCGCGATGGAGCAGACGCGAGAAGTCGAGGCCGGCAGCCTTGGTGCCCGGTTCAGCGGACTTGATGCGTATCAGGTCGGTGCGGCCAATGATGTCGTTCAGACTGCGGAAGCCCATCTGGGCCAGGTATTCGCGCACCTCCTGAGCCAGGAAGCGGAAGTAGTTGACCACATATTCGTAGCGGCCGCGGAAGTGCTCGCGCAGCACGGGGTCTTGGGTGGCCACACCCACGGGGCAGGCGTTGGTGTGGCATTTGCGCATCATCACGCAGCCCAGAACGATGAGGACGCCTGTGCCGAAGGCAAACTCCTCGGCACCGAGCAGGGCCATGGCGATGATGTCGTGGCCCGTCTTGAGCTGGCCGTCGGTCTGCAGGCGCACCTGCGAGCGCAGGCCGTTGAGCACCAGCGTCTGCTGCGTTTCGCTCAGGCCAATCTCGGGCGAGATACCGGCATAGCGCATCGACGAGGCAGGCGAGGCACCCGTACCGCCCTCGGCACCCGAGATGACGATGAGGTCGGCCTTGGCCTTGGCCACACCGGCGGCGATGGTGCCGACACCGCTCTCAGCCACCAGTTTGACGCTGACGGCGGCGTGCGGGTTGACATTCTTCAGGTCGTAGATGAGCTGTGCCAGGTCTTCGATGGAGTAGATGTCGTGGTGGGGCGGCGGCGAAATAAGGGAGATGCCGGGGATAGAGTGGCGCGTGCGGGCAATAATCTCGTTCACCTTATAGCCTGGCAACTGTCCGCCCTCACCGGGCTTGGCACCCTGAGCCACCTTAATCTGTATCTCCTCGGCGTTGACGAGATATTCCGTAGTCACGCCGAAGCGGCCGGAGGCTATCTGCTTGGTCTTCGAGCAGAGCGAAATGCCGTCGAAGGTGTCGTGGAAGCGCTCGCTGTCCTCGCCGCCTTCGCCGGTGTTGCTGCGCGCACCAAGTTTGTTCATGGCCAGCGCCAGGGCCTCGTGGGCCTCCTTGCTGATGGCACCGAACGACATGGCGCCGGTGACGAAGTGCTTGACTATCTCCTCGACGGGCTCAACCTGCTCAATGTCGATGGGGTTCTGCTTGAACGCGAAGAAGTCGCGCAGGAAGATGGGCGCCGGCTTGTTATCCACCAGCGCGGTAAACTCTTTGAATTTCTTATAACTGCCCAGCCGTGTGGCCAACTGGAGCGTGGCGATGGTCTCGGGGTTCCACGCATGCTTCTCGCCGTCCTTGCGATAGGAGAAGAGGCCCACGTGCGGCAGCAGCGGCTGGCGGTTGGCGTCTTTACTGTAGGCCAGGGCCTCGTCGTGCAGACGCACATAGTCGCGGGTAATGTCGGCCAAGGTGGCACCACCTACGGTCGAGACCTGCGTGCCGAAGTAGCGGCGCAGCACCTCTTCGCTCAGGCCGATGGCCTCGAAGATTTTCGCACCGCGGTAGGAGCGTATCGTACTGATGCCCATCTTGCTCATCACCTTGTAGAGGCCCTTACAGAGCGACTTGACATAGTTCTTCTCAGCCGTCTCATAGTTCATCTGCACGTCGCCGTTCTTCACCAGGTGGCCGATGACGGCAAAGGCCATATAGGGGTTGATGGCGCTGGCGCCATAGCCCAGAAGCAGGGCGGCGTGCATCACCTCGCGTATCTCGCCGCTCTCGACGACCAGAGCTGTCTCGACGCGCTTCTGCACGCTGATGAGGTGGTGGTGTACGGCGCTGACGGCCAGCAGCGAGGGTATGGCGGCATGCGTGGCGTCCACGCCGCGGTCGGAGAGGATGATGTAGTTCACACCGTCCAGCACACTCTGCTCAGCCTGCTTGCACATGGAGGCCAGGGCCTCGCGCATACCGGCCTCGCCGCGGGCCACCTCGAAGAGCATGGGAATCTTGACCGTCTTGAAACCCTTGTAGCGGATATTGCAGAGCAGGTCCAGCTGGCGGTTGTTGAGGATGGGGTGTGGCAGGCGCACCATCTTGCAGTGCGTCTCGTTGGGCACAAGGATGTTCATGCCCACGGCGCCGATATACTCGGTGAGCGACATGACCAGTTCCTCGCGGATGGGGTCGATGGCGGGGTTGGTGACCTGGGCAAACTGCTGACGGAAGTAGTTGAAGAGAATCTGCGGCCTCTGCGACAGCACCGCCAGCGGCGTGTCGTTACCCATCGAGGCGATGGGCTCGCTGCCGTTGACACACATGGGGGCTATGGTGCGCTCCACATCTTCGCGGGTGAACCCGAAGGCGCGCAGGTTGACGTCATAATCTTCCACGTCGGCCTCCACCTTGCGCCCGCTCTTGAGCGTGTCGAGCTCGATGCGTCCTGCCGACAGCCATTCGCGATAGGGCCGTGCCTTGGCCAGTTGCTCCTTGATTTCGGCATCATAGTAGATACGTCCCTCCTGGGTATCCACGAAGATCAGTTTGCCGGGTTCCAGACGTCCCTTCTCTTTGATGTCTGACGGTTCGAAGCCGATGACGCCGGCTTCGCTGGCCACGACCATCATGTCACCGCGCGTAATGAGGTAGCGTGCGGGGCGCAGGCCGTTGCGGTCGAGCATACCGCCAGCATAGCGGCCATCGCTGAAGAGGAGGGCTGCCGGGCCATCCCACGGTTCCATGAGGATAGAGTGGTATTCGTAGAAGGCCTTGAGGTCCTCGCTGATGGGGTTTTTGTCGTTAAAGCTCTCTGGGACGAGCATGGACATGGCGTGGGGCAGACTCAGGCCCGACATCACCAGAAACTCGAAGACATTGTCGAGCGACGCAGAATCGCTCATACCGGGCTGCACGATGGGGCTGATAGCCTTGACGTCGCCCAGCACGGGGGTAGATAGCACGGCCTCGCGGGCTTCCATCCAGGCCCGGTTGCCGCGGATGGTGTTGATTTCGCCGTTGTGAGCCAGCAGACGGAAGGGCTGCGCCAGGCTCCATGTGGGGAAGGTGTTGGTGGAGAAGCGCGAGTGGACTACGGCCAGACCGCTTGTGAAATAGGGTTGCGTCAGGTCGGGATAATATTCGCGCAGTTGCATCGACGTGAGCATACCTTTATATACGATGCGCTGCGACGAGAGCGACACGACGTAGAAGTCCTTATGCTTCACGCGGCGCTCAATCTTCTTGCGCACCAAGTAGAGTTTGCGCTCCAGATCTTCCTGACGCACGCTCTCGCCCATGGTGATAAAGATTTGCTTGACGGCGGGCTCGGTGGCGCGCGCCTCCTTGCCCAGTATCTCCGAGCGCACCGGTACGCTGCGCAGGTGCATCAGCACGAGGCCTTCACGCTCCACCTCTTCGATGACGATACTCCAGATGGCCTGCTGCTCGCCCTCGTCCTTAGGCAGGAAGATTAGGCCCGTGCCATACTTGCCCTTCTCCGGCACGGGGATGCCCTGCAGCAGGATAAACTCGTGGGGTATCTGCAGCATGATGCCGGCGCCGTCGCCGGTCTTATTGTCGGCACCCTCGGCGCCGCGGTGCTTCATGTTCTCCAACACCTTGAGGGCGGCATCTACCAGTTCGTGCGACTTGTTGCCGTGAACGTTCACTATCATGCCCACGCCGCAGGCATCGTGCTCGTTGGCGGGGTCGTACAGCCCGATGGGGCGCTTTGGAATCGTAGTCTGTCGTGCTTCCATTCTTTCTTTGCTTTGGATATGACTGTCTCAGATGTGATATATTGGCGGCAAATGTACAAACAATCTTTCATTTTCACGTAATTCTCCTAAATAATTTTCATTTTGAAAGCACAAAAGCAGTTTGCATTACGTTTTGTCAACCTAAATCCACACACCGTGAGACCGTGTGTGCATCTTGCGGCGTGCTGTCACGGGGGCGAAGAGAGAAAGAGGCGCAATAAGACCCCCGCACGAGGGCAGATAGAAACGGAGGCGCCATTTTGGGAAACAGACATTACAACTGAGGCAACTCTCAAGCGACCTTGAACGAAAACAGTCCCACAAAAGGACTTACAGGCAGACTATCCCATAAAATATGCGTAACTTTGTAGCCTGAACGTAACACAGAATTTATGAGATTGTCCCCTACAGGTCCTTGGCGACCTTTCCTCCTGCTGCTGCCCACCTGCCTTGCCCTCATCTGCATGCGCTATATGCCGCAGGTATATATCGGTTCGTACGAACTGAAAGGTGTGGACCTGCTGGCCGACGTGATGCCCGAGGAGCAGGCGGCTCAGGTCGCAGCAAGCGGCAGACACGGCGCGGCAGCCAGCAAAGGCGGCACGGCCAGCAAAGGCGGCACGGCGGGCCAACCGGCAAGGACTGCACAGGCCAAACGCGACACATGCCCTGCGGGCATCGTCTGCTTCGAGGACTACTCCACCGACGGCGCGCACGGCATGGACGCCTTCTACGCAGCCCTGGAGCGACGCCACACCTTGGGACGCCCGGTGCGCATCGCTTACTTCGGCGACTCGTTCATCGAGGGCGACCTCATTACGGACCATCTGCGCCAGCTCTTGCAGGACAAATGGGGAGGCTGCGGCGTAGGCTTCGTGGACATCTCGTCTGAGTTTATCGCCCTGCGCCCCACCCTGAGCCACCAGGGCGAGGGATGGACCGAGTATAACGTCATCGGCCAGAGCCACAATGCTACTGCCGACGGCGCCATCGGCGGACGCTGTGCCCGCGCTGGCCAGGGGGCATGGACCGAATATGCCGCCGTGCGCGGCCTGGCCCACCTTGACTCGTTCAGCACGGCCACGCTCTACCTCAACGCCGCCGAACCCGGACGGGTGGCGCTACGCACCAACGGCAGCACGGCCGACACAGCGCTGGCCTTTGCCGGCAACAAGTCGCTCGAGGCTCTGACGCTGGCGGCGCCAATGCGAAAAGTGCGCTTCACCGTGCCGCCGCAGACAGTGTGCTACGGCGTGGCGCTTGAGGGCAGCGACGGCATCGTCGTGGACAACTTCTCGCTGCGCGGCAGCAGCGGCAAGCATATGACGGCGATGAGCGAGGGGGTGCTGAGAGAGTGGTATCGCGTACGTCCGTACGACATGGTCGTGCTGCAGTATGGCCTAAATGTGGCCAACAGCAAGCAGACCAACTATTCCGCCTATGCACGCTCCATGGCACAGGTGCTGCAGCACCTCAAGACCTGCTTCCCCCAGGCGGCCATCGTCGTGGTGGGCGTCGGCGATCGCGAAAACCGCGAGAATGGCCAGATGGTCACCATGAGCGGCATCTACCACCTGATGGATGCGCAGCAGAACATGGCGGCGGAAAACGGCGTCGTGTTTTGGAATCTCTACGAGGCCATGGGCGGAGAAGGGAGCATACGCCGCATGGCAGAGAGCCAGCCGGCCGAAGCCGCAAAAGACTATACGCATATCAACCGTAGAGGCGGGCGACGCGTGGCCACAGCCATGTTCCGCAGCATTGTCCACGGGTGGCAGGACTACTGCAAGCGCACCCGCTGACGCCGCCCACACTATAACGCACTTATCATGAAACAGAAAGCCAACATACTATGGGTGGCACTGGCCACCTTCGTCATGGGTTACGTCGTATCGGCCCTCATGCAGCCGGGATTGGCCCACAGCGGCATACCGGCCATCATCCGCATTGGCGAGACCGAGGGCCAAGCAGCAGGCAAGACGGCCGACAGCCGCACCTCGCACGTCCGCAAGGCCGACATCACCGACACGGCGCTACCGGCGGCTTTCACTCACGGCAGTAGCAACGGCCTAAACCGTCCGGAAGCCCTGACGCCCTTCTTCACCCTCCTCGCACAGAGCGAAAGACCCGTGCGCGTTCTGCATTTGGGCGACTCGCATGTAGCGGGTAAAACTTTCCCCGAGACGGTGCGCCAGACGCTCTACGATGTCTGGGGACAGGCCGACAGCACACACAGTGGCATCACCTACACGTTCATGGGACGCAACGGCGCCACCACAAGCCACTTCGCCAATGACGAAAAGATGCGGCAGATTGCTGAGGCCAACCCGGACCTGATTATCCTGTCGTTCGGCACGAACGAATGCCATGGCGCAGGCTATGATGAAGCCCGCCATACGGCACAGTTGGAAACGTTCCATGCCATGCTCACCAAGACATGCCCCCAGGCGGTCATCATGATGACCACACCGCCGGGCGACTGCATTGCCCAGCGATCGGTTGGCTACGTCACCCGCAACGGACGCCGGCGCCGCGTTGTGCGCCGCACCAACCGCGTCAACCCCATGACGGTGCGCTGCGCTGCTAATATCGAGCGTTTTGCCGCCGACCGCCACATGGCGGTATGGGACCTCAACACCATCGCTGGCGGCGAAAGAGCTGTCAGCGGATGGCAACGCTCGGGCATGATGCGCCCCGACCGCATCCACTTCACGCCCGAAGGCTACGGCCTGCAGGGCCGCTTGCTGGGCGAAGCCATCCTTATGGCTTATAACCACTACGCAGAGCACACACCCATGTACTAAGCGCCCAGCACGAGCTGACACCCACCTTTATCTCCCTACTCCACTCACAGAACCCACCCCTTCCCGCTGCCCCAATGCCCTTTCTCTTCGACCCCCACGAACCGCTGCTTTTCAACACGGGCCTCTTTCTCTGTCTCTTCACCCTGTTTTCAGCCGGCTATGCACTCCTTGCCGGACGAAGGGCTGAAGCCTGGCGCATGCTCTACGTCACGGCCTTCTCCTACTATTTCTACTATAAAAACGCTGGTCCCTACTGCGCCATCCTGGCTTCATCCACGCTCATCATCTATTTCTCCGTCAAGCGCATGGCAGCCTGCCAGACACAGGCATCCCGCCGCCGCTGGTTAGTAGCCACCGTGGGCCTGCTGCTGGCCCAGTTGGCCTTCTTCAAATATACCAACTTCCTGGCCCACGACGTCATGCCGCTCTTCGGCCTCGAGGCCCGCACGTTCGACATCTTCGTGCCGCTGGGCATCTCGTTCTTCACCTTCCAGTCCATCAGTTACATCGTCGATGTCTATCGCCGCGACTGCCCGCCGGCGCGTAGCCTGGCCGACCTGGCCTTCTTCGTCTCCTTCTTCCCCACCCTGCTATCCGGCCCCATCCTGCGGGCGCGCACTTTCCTGCCGCAGTTGCACCGGCCCCTCACCGTCAGCCGCGCCATGGTGGGCACGGGCCTGTGGTTCATCGTGCAGGGACTGTTTAAGAAAGCCATCATCTCCGACTATATCGGCATCAACTTCGTGGACCGCATCTTCGACAACCCCGAACTCTATACGGGCCTTGAAAACCTGCTCGGCGTCTATGGCTACGCCCTCAAGCTCTACTGCGACTTCTCGGGCTACAGCGACATCGCCATCGGTCTGGCCCTGTGGATGGGCTTCCATATCCCCGACAACTTCCGCGCACCATATAAAGCCGTCAGCGTGACCGACTTCTGGCGCCGCTGGCACATCTCGCTCTCCACCTGGCTGCGCGACTACCTCTACATCCCCCTCGGCGGCAACCGCCACGGCCGCCTGCGCATGTACATGGCGCAGATGACGACGATGGTGCTCGGCGGCCTCTGGCACGGCGCCACATGGAACTTCCTCGTCTGGGGCGCCCTCCACGGCTGCGCCCTCTGCGTCCACAAGGCATGGCAGCGCCTCATCGGCCACGACCGCCACTACATGCCCCACGGCCTGCGCCGCACGGCAGCCATCATCATCACCTTCCACGTGGTCTGCATCACATGGATATTCTTCGCCTGTGCCGACATCGAGCGTCCCATAGCCATCTTCGAGGCCATCTTCACCCGCTTCCACGCCGACCTGCTCGAGCAGTTTGTCATGGGCTACCCCATGGTGACGATGCTCATCGCCACGGGCTTCATCCTCCACTACCTCCCCTCGGCATGGAACGAGCGCATCGCCACATGGGCCGGCCGCGCCCCCATCGCCGTGCAGGTAGCCGCCCTCGTGCTCATCATCATGCTCGTGGTGCAAGTGCGAAGCAGCGCAGTGCAGCCCTTCATCTACCTGCAGTTCTGACACCCAAAAGCCTTCATCACAGCACACATACCGCACTAGAGCCCAACAGCCCCCGTTTTGCCCGCATGGCGTGGCAAACAGGCATAGCCGACGAGAGAATCATGACAAAGAATTAAAAAAGAAAGAGCGAAACTTCGTCAATATCATGATAAATTGTACTTTTGTGCTTGGAAAACCTTACTCACTTTTATAAACCCTTACAGATATGGTAAACTACAAAGACTTAGGTTTGGTGAACACCCGCGAGATGTTCAAGCGTGCCATTGACGGAGGTTATGCCATCCCCGCCTTCAACTTCAACAACATGGAGCAGCTTCAGGCTATCATCCAGGCTGCCGTGGAAGAGAAGAGCCCCGTCATCCTTCAGGTATCCAAGGGTGCCCGTGCCTATGCCAACCAGACGCTCCTCCGCTACATGGCCGAGGGTGCTGTGGAATATGCCAAGGAACTGGGCTGCGCCCATCCTGAAATCGTGCTCCACCTGGACCACGGCGATTCTTTCGAGACCTGCAAGAGCTGCATCGACATGGGCTTCAGCTCGGTGATGATCGACGGCTCGGGCCTGCCCTACGAGGAGAACGTAGCCCTCACGAAGAAGGTCGTTGACTACGCTCACCAGTTTGACGTAACCGTAGAAGGCGAGCTCGGCGTGCTGGCCGGCGTTGAAGACGAAGTATCTCACGCTGAGAGCCACTACACCAAGCCCGAAGAAGTGGTTGACTTCGCCACCCGCACGGGCTGCGACAGCCTCGCTATCTCCATCGGTACCAGCCACGGTGCTTACAAGTTCACCCCCGAGCAGTGCACCGTTGATCCCCAGACCGGCCGCCTCGTACCTCCCCCCCTCGCCTTCGACGTGCTCGACGCCGTTATGGAGCAGCTCCCCGGCTTCCCCATCGTGCTCCACGGCTCGTCCAGCGTGCCCCAGGAGGAAGTGGACACCATCAACAAGTATGGTGGCAAACTGCCCAACGCCGTAGGTATTCCCGAAGAGCAGCTCCGCAAGGCTTCCAGCAGCGCCGTTTGCAAGATCAACATCGACTCCGACAGCCGTCTGGCCATGACCGCCGCCATCCGCGAGGTCTTCGCCACCAAGCCCGGTGAGTTCGACCCCCGCAAGTACCTCGGCCCCGCTCGCGAAAACATGAAGAAGCTCTACGCTCACAAGATTGTTGACGTGCTCGGCTCGAACAACAAGTTGGCTCAGCTTTAATCCGCCCAAGCCATCACAAGCCCAACAGGCGCAGACATCCTCACAGGTGTCTGCGCCTGTGTCTTTTGCCGGCCGTAAAAACAAGCTACACGCTTCAATAAAGTCTCGCTCTGCCATATAAGAATGAAACTTGGTCGCCGTTTGATGCGCAGTCTTGAGAGCATGATTGTCTGAAAAGACATCCTCTCTGACGACGCGGAAAATCGTCAAAGGCCTACGCTGTTCGCCCATGGTGGCAGGCACGCCTCTTTGCCAAAGCCCTAACCCAACTTCAACGCCAAAAACTGTTCAATAGTACAGTGAAAAGGTCTGTGCCTACATTGACAATTTTGGGAAGAAAT
>CAMGHE010000056.1 GCA_946055775.1 uncultured Bacteroidales bacterium | reverse complement strand
ATCATCATGAACCGCAAGGCACAGGGCAAGATGAAGGGCAACGAGTTCATCGTCAAGACCATCGTCACCACCGAGCTCATCAAGGCCATTGCCGACAAGAACCACATGGAGATGTACGACTGCTACACCGGCTTCAAGTGGATTGCCCGCGAAATCCGCCTGAACGAAGGCATCCGCCAGTATATCGGCGGCGGTGAGGAAAGTTACGGTTTCCTGGCCGAAGACTTCGTTCGCGACAAGGACGCCGTGTCCGCCTGCTCGCTGCTGGCAGAAATCTGCGCATGGGCCAAGGACCAGGGCAAGACCCTCTTCGACGTGCTGATGGACGTCTATACCGAGTATGGCTTCGCCCTCAACAAAACCATCAACGTGGTACGTCCTGGCAAGGCTGGTGCCGACGAAATCAAGGCCATGATGGAAAACTTCCGCACCAATCGTCCGCAGGTTATCGCCGGCAGTCCCGTGGTATGTACCAAGGACTACGGCACCCTGCAGCAGTATGATGCTCAAGGCAATGCCGCCGCTCTCGAGATGCCCGAAAAGAGCAATGTCCTGCAGTGGTTTACTGCCGATGGCACCAAAATTAGCGTACGCCCCTCCGGCACCGAGCCCAAGATAAAATTCTATATCGAGGTGAAAGGCGAGATGGCCACCGCCGCCGACTACGACAAGGCACAGGCCGAAGCCCTCGTCAAGATAGACAGCATCAAGGCTGACCTCGGCCTGTAACCCGTTCACCCAGCGCTTACCGGCACGAAGCCCTGCCTCACAGGGGTTGCCCCGGCTCACCCGACCGGCATCCCTCCGAGGCAGGGCTTTCGGCAGCGTTGGCCCGTTGAGCCTCCACGCCCCACGTTAGTTCCACTTACCACAATCATCCGCATGTCCCGTTGGTATGTCTTCTCCGGCGACGCCCTGCTCCTGGACGCCGATGGCCGGCCTCCCCGCTCGGCCTCAACACCTGTGCCCCCGGCTGCCGGCCATCAGGTGATGGTCCTGCCTGAGCACGACGGCGACGAGGCCTACGCCCTGTGTGCGGCCGATGGCGAGCCTGTGCCCGACGGCATGGCCTACGTCAGCCTGCGCGAAAGTTTCTACCAGTTGCCGCGCCCCGTCTATGCCATGGCCGCCAAGGCCCGCGAACTGCTGTGGTGGGACGCCCATAGTCGCTACTGTGGCATCTGCGGCGCCCCCATGGCCATGCACAGCGCCATCTCGAAACGCTGCACCGCCTGTGGACACGAGGTATGGCCCACCGTCCAGACCGCCATTATCGTCGCCGTAACCCGCGATGACGACAGTCTGCTCATGGTGCAGAGTCGCAATTTCAAGCGCGACTACATGGGGCTGGTGGCCGGCTTCGTTGAGACAGGCGAAACCCTTGAGGAATGCGTCCGACGCGAGGTGATGGAAGAAACGGGGCTGAGCATCCGCGACATCACCTATTTCGGCAGTCAGGCCTGGCCCTACCCTTGCGGCCTCATGGTAGGCTTCAAGGCCCGCTATGCTGGTGGTGAACTGGTGCTCCAGACCTCCGAACTGCGCAAGGGCGGGTGGTATCGCCGCGATGCCATGCCCCCCATCCCGGGCAAGGTCAGTCTGGCACGCCGTCTCATTGACGACTTCCTCGCCGACAAGTCTTGAACGACGCTAACGGCCGATGCTTCCCCAGGGCCTTCTGTCATTAGTTACACATTATCTGCAACCTACGTCAAGTCAAGCCGCTCGTCGGCCCGACGATCACGCCTAATAATCCGTCAGAATATGGAACGTCACCATTTCACGCCTGCTGAGTTGTGTATGCTGCACAGCGCACTCAGAAGAATTTATCGACAACCAAACCTGCGCCCTACGCGCAGCCATGCACGATGGATGAAAGATAGCATGGAGCACATCGTGGCTCAGGGCGGTTCGCTACGCGATGCCTTTGGCCGCAACAAGGTGCTTGTGGCTCTCGATTCGGTGACGTTGGCTGCCGAAGAGATCGGTGTTCACGGCGAAGTGTTCTCCGCCTTTCTCCTTTATGCCGTGATGGGCGACGAGGCCTCCACCCATATCGCTGCCCTCACCGATGCTCCTGCTGATGTAGTTCGCTTCCTCAATGCCATAGACGTCGAGCACCGCCTGATGCAGCGCACCGAGGTGCTGGAGAATGAAAACTTCCGCAACCTCTTTGTGGCGAAGGCCGGCGACATGCGCGTCCTCCTGGTGCTCATCGCCTGGAGTGTCGTGCTCATGGGCCAGGTCAAGGAAAGTGAGAACGGCGAGGCGCGCCGCCTGCTGGCCCTTCAGGCCGCCAACCTCTTTGCGCCGCTGGCCCACAAGCTCGGTCTCTATGCCCTCAAGAGTACCCTTGAAGACCTCTCGCTCAAATACTTAGAGCCCGATGCCTACTACCATATCAAGGACAAACTCAATGCCACCAAGCAGGCCCGCGACATCTATATCGCCCGTTTCCTTGAACCTGTCAAGAAGATGCTCGATGACGAAGGGCTGCACTACCATATCAAGGGACGCACCAAGAGCATCCACTCTATATGGCAGAAGATGAAGAAGCAGCAGTGCGCCTTCGAGGGTGTCTATGACCTATTTGCCATCCGCATCATCCTGGACGTGCCCCGCAATCGCGAGAAGGAGCAGTGCTGGAAGGTGTTCTCGCTTATCACGGGCAAGTACGAGTCGAGCTTGAAGCGTTTGCGCGACTGGCTCACCGTACCCAAGAGCAACGGTTATGAAAGTCTGCACATCACTGTCCGTGGACCCGAGGATAAGTGGGTTGAGGTGCAGATACGCAGCGAGCGCATGGACGAGATTGCTGAGCACGGTTTGGCGGCCCATTGGCGCTACAAGGGCGTGAGCAGCAACGGCGGAGGCGTCGATGCCTGGCTGGCCGATATACGCAGTGCTCTCGAGACCGGCAACGAGAAGTTGCTCACCGAAAACCTGTCTGACACCGGCAACAAAACCGAGGTGTATGTCTTCACGCCCAAGGGCGACATCTACAAACTGCCCGGCGGGGCCACCATTCTCGATTTTGCCTACTATATCCACTCCAATGTGGGCAACCACTGCGTGGGCGGGCGCATCAACGGCCGTAACGTCCCCATCCGCCAGCCTTTGGAGAGTGGCGCCACCGTCGAGGTGGTGACCGCTGCCAACCAGAAACCCCGCGCCGAGTGGGTCAACAGCGTCGTCTCGTCGCACGCTAGGGCGAAGATACGCGCCGCCGTGCGTGACCTCCAGGCCCGTGAGACCACCCTGGCTCGCGAACTGCTCGAGCGCAAACTCAAGAACCGCAAGATGGAGTGGGACGAGAGCACCATCAACCGCCTCATCAAGGCCATGGGATACAAGGAGAGCACCGAGTTTTATCGCGCCATCTCCGACGAGACCCTTGATGTGGGGCTGGTCATCGAGCGCTATGCCGCCATGGTGCGCCGCGAGACCGGACAGGCCGAACGCGCCATCGTCCGTTCCGCCGAGACCTTCGTCATGGACCCCGAGACTGTCGCCGCCCCAGATGGCAACGACGTACTCGTCATCGACCGCAACCTCAAGGGCATCGACTTCCAGATGGCCCGCTGCTGCAACCCCGTCTATGGCGACGAAGTCTTTGGTTTCGTCACCACAGGCGGAGGTATCAAGATACACCGCTGCAACTGTCCCAACGCTACCGCGCTCCGTCAGCGCTTCGGCTACCGCATCGTGCCCGCCCGATGGGCCGGCAAGGGCAAGGGGAAATATCCCATCACCCTCCGCGTTGTCGGGCAGGACAATATCGGCGTGGTCAACAATATCACCTCCATCATCTCCAAGGAAGAGCACATCATGCTGCGTAGTATCAGCATCGACTCTGAGGGCGGTCTGTTCTCCGGCATTTTGACGGTAATGATAGACGACCACGAGTCGCTGACCAAACTGATAAAGAAGGTCAAGACCGTGCGTGGCGTCAAGGCCGTCTCGCGCTGCTGAGGCCATGCCGTCTCTGAATGTTCAACATCCTACACCCGCTATCTCCTCTCCATACCCTATGCCCGACATCGTCCTCATTGGCGCCGGCCGCGTAGCCGGCCATCTGGCCCAAGCCCTTGTCCGCGAGGGCATGCCCCCAGTCGCCATTTGTGCGCGCACACAGGCCTCGGCCCGGCGTTTGGCCGACAGCCTTGGGCCGTCCGTGGTTGCGCTGGACGATACGGCCCGCCTGCCTCACGCAGACCTATATATATATGCTGTCAAGGACGATGCCCTGCCTGTTCTTGCCGCCGCCGTGGGAAATCGTTTCCCCGAGGCCTGCCATATACACACTTCCGGCAGCACTCCTGTCAGCGTCTTCCCCGCAGTCTGCACCTGCTGCGGCGTGCTCTATCCCATGCAGACCTTCTCGGCCAGCCGTCCCATCGACTTCCGCCGCGTGCCCCTCTTCGTCGAAGGACGCAACACCCGCAGTGCACAGATGGTGGACCGCTTGGCTCGCCGCCTGTCCGACTATGTGCAGCCCCTCGACAGCCAGCGTCGCCGCGCCCTCCATCTGGCGGCCGTCTTCGCCTGCAACTTTGTCAACCACTGCTATGCCCTGGCCGCCCAGGTTGTGGAACAACAGGCCGGCGTGGACTGGCAGACGCTGCTCCCCCTTGTGGACGAGACGGCAGCCAAGGTGCACCAGATGCCGCCTGCTGAGGCTCAGACAGGTCCCGCCGTGCGCATGGACCAATGCATCATCGGTGCCCATTTAGACATGCTGGCCAACAATCCCGACATGGCCGAGATTTATCGCCTAATGAGCCGCAGCATACACCGTATGGCGCAAGAGCCGCCTGCACAGCGTGTGAATGACACACTACCTATGGACGAGTAAACCTATATCTACATACTTATGATAAACTACGACCTCAAAAAAATCCGCGCCATGGCCTTCGATGTGGATGGCGTGTTGAGCGCCGCCCTCGTTGGCCTTTTGGAAGATGCGTCACAACCCCTCCGGACAGCCAATACCAAGGATGGCTATGCCATGCAGTTGGCCGTCAAGCGCGGTCTGCGCCTGGCCATCATCACCGGAGGCCGCAGCGAGGCGGTGAGACGCCGATATGTCGGCCTCGGCCTGCAGGACGTCTTCATGGGCGTCTCTGTGAAAATCAGTTGCTTCGAAGACTGGATGGAAGAGAGTGGGCTCAAGCCCGAGGAAGTGCTCTATATGGGCGACGACATCCCCGACTACGAAGTGCTCAGGCGCTGCGGCCTGCCCTGCTGTCCCGCAGATGCTGACCCTGAGATTCGCGAGATTTGCACCTATGTCAGTCCCTATGCCGGCGGTCAAGGCTGCGTGCGCGACGTCATCGAGCAGGTGCTCCGCGCCCGTGGCGAGTGGATGACCGATGCCACGGCCTTCGGCTGGTGAGCACCACCGACCGACTGTATGAACCTTGTGCGGCGTCTGCCACCTCGTCTCCCCTTTGTTTTACCTCTGCATGGCTGTCCGTCCTCCCGGATTGGGCTACCATCACCCAAGAATTTTCGGATATGTTAGACAACCTAAAGAAATATACCATTGTCCTGGCCAGCAATTCGCCGCGTCGCAAGGAGTTGCTGCAGCGTCTTGGCCTTCCTTTCCGCGTGCGCACTCTGTTGGGTGTGGACGAGAGTTGGCCTCACGAACTGCGTGGCGCCGACGTGCCCCAATATATCTCCCGCAAAAAGGCCGAAGCCTATCGTAGCAGTCTGGCCGACGACGAACTGGTCATCACGGCCGATACCGTGGTGTGCTTTGAAGGTCAGGTGCTCGGTAAACCGCAGAACGTCACTGAGGCTCGACTCATGCTCCGCCAACTGTCTGGCCACACGCACCATGTGTTCACCGGCGTGACGGTGATGACCAAGACGAAGTGTGAAACCATCTGTGCCGACACGGCCGTGACCTTCGCCACCATCAGCGACGAGGAGATAGACTACTATGTGGACAACTACCTGCCCCTCGACAAGGCCGGTGCCTATGGCATTCAGGAATGGATAGGCCTCATTGCGGTCGAGCAGTTGCAGGGCAGTTTCTTCAACGTCATGGGCCTGCCCGTGCAGCGTCTCTACACCCTGCTCAAGCGCTTCTGAAAGGCGACGGAATTGAGAAAACAACTCACATCAGCTCTGCAACAACTCACAAACAGAACCCCACCAATACATAACCATGAAAAAGACCTTTGCCCGCATCGCCCTGTGCTTCGCCGTCGTATGCCAGACAGTGTTCCTCGTGTCTTGCTCCGACCATGCCGATGACGAGAAGTACCAATCGCTTCCGCCCTTTTTCTCTGATATGACCTTCCGCAGCCTGCATGGCCACAGTACGCTCAGTGCCGGCGACTCCGTTGTGGTCACTGCCGTGCAGAGCCGGTTGGGCCGCCTGCTGTACTACGCCACCTACAGTTGGGGCACAGCCTATGACACCGACAGCGTGACGCATGCTTACCGCTCGGGTGTCGTCTATGACAACGACCCTGCCGACCCCGTCGATACCATCGTCTTCCACCGCCCCGGCACCTATACCGTGACCTTCACCGCCCGTTACAAGATGTCCGGCAGTCATCAGTTAATCAACGAAAGCGAGACCTTCGGCTCAGGAGGAAAGACCACCGTCCGCACCGTTTCGCAACAGCTCTATGAGGCCACCGTGCAGAACCGCGTCGTCATCCGCCCGGCCAGCAACTAAGCCGTAAATACTGAACTACCAAACGTGCCCCGCACGCAGATGCTCCATTCCGATAGAGCCTGCGTGCGGGGCACGTTGTTTAGGGAAAGACCGTGTGAAAAGCGTGTATGCCACCGGGACGGCGCACCGTTAGCGTGCAGTCATGGCCGCCATTTTGTGGGCCAGCACCCATGTCTGGACCGTGGCGCAGAGCAGGATGAACGTCATGCTGGCCGTGCCCATGACGAAGCACCATTGCGCGAAGTGGGGCGGCAGTCCCAATCCTTCGCCCGGCAGCGCACAGATGGTGGCGGTACAGGCCGAGATAATCATGGTGAGGTAGGGTAGGAGGAAGATAAAGCCGACGAGCACCAGAGGGAAGGCCGTGAGAAGCACCAGCAACAGGGTGGCGCCCACATGCCGCAGACCCATGCGCAGCCATGTACCCACAGACCGCCCGGCTTTGTCGGAAGAGAGGCTGGCAAAGCGTAGCGGCGTGACTATCCAGGACACGACGCTGTAGAGCACGGCAAAGGCCAGCGGCCATACCCACAGCGGGATGGCCACGTCGAAAATCCGGCAGATGCCCCAGGCAGCGCCTCCGATGATGCCCAGCAGCAGAAGAGAAACTACGGTCGTCAGCAGCGTGAAGGCGAGCCAGCGCAGGCCCATACGGATGGGGCCAAAGCCAAATACCTGACGCCATTTGAGCGAGGTTGAGCCCTCGCGATGGTACGCCACGATGGTTTGCCACAAGACGCCCTTGCACCATGCCAGGGCCACAAGCACTAAGGCCACAGCCGTCACGACGGGCCATAGCCGGCCGGCGCTCAATTGGAAGGCTGCCTCGGGGTGGTTGGCGTAGATACTGCCTTCGCCAAGGAAGTGGGGCGAGACAAAGAGCGCCGGCCATGAGGCAGACAGTACGTGGAAGAGGTAAGCCAGGGCTGCCGCCGTGCAGAGCACAGAGGGAAGCAGGTGTGCCATGCTGTGTTTGGGGTGAAGCACCACCATACGCCAGCCGTCGTAGAGCGTCAGCCGCAGACTGCGGGGCGTTGCCAGCACAGTGGGTCTGGAGGCGGCAGAGGCTGTATCGGCAGATGGGGAAGAAACAGGGGAGAACTGAGAAGTCATAGTTGAAAAAATATAAGTTCGTCGGTGTGGCGGCAAAAGCATCTTGCGGCTTGCTCCACACGATATGCGCAAAGGTATGGATTTTTTTCTTAACTTTGCGGCTATGACAGAGAAAATGAAAATAAGATGGGGCTTCATCGGCTGCGGTGAGGTCACCGAGAAAAAAAGCGGTCCGGCCTTCGCGTCCATCGAAGGTTCGGAGGTCGTTGCCGTGATGAGCCGCAATATTGCCCGCGCTGAAGACTATGCCCGTCGTCACGGCATAGCTCGCTCGTATGATGATGCCCAGCGTCTGATAGACAATCCCTCTGTCGATGCTGTCTATATCGCCACACCTCCCTCTACCCATGCTACCTATGCTATCATGGCCATGAAAAGCGGGAAAGCCGTATATGTGGAGAAGCCTATGGCATCCAACTACGAAGACTGCTGCCGTATCAACCGCATTGCCGAAAAAACCGGCGTGCCCTGTTTCGTGGCTTACTACCGCCGCTTCCTGCCTTATTTCCAAAAGGTCAAGGACCTGGTCAAGACTGGCGCCGTGGGTCGCGTCATCAATGTACAGATACGTTTCTCTGTGCCGCCGCGTGACCTCGACTACAACCGCGCCAACCTGCCCTGGCGCGTACAGCCCGACATAGCCGGCGGCGGCTATTTCTATGACCTGGCGCCCCACCAGATAGACCTGCTACAGGAGATGTTCGGGCCCATCATCGAAGCCGAGGGCTATACTGCCAACCGCGGCGGCCTCTATCCCACCGAAGACACCGTCAGCGCCTGCTTCCGCTTTGCCGACGGCCTGCCCGGATCGGGCTCATGGTGCTTCGTCGGGCACGACAGTGCCAAGGAAGACCGCATCGAAATCATCGGTGACGGCGGCAGTCTGAGTTTTTCCGTCTTCACCTACGCCCCCATTGTGCTGCATACGGCAGAGGGACGGCGCGAGTTTTCTCCGGTCAATCCGCCCTGCGTCCAGGAACCGCTGATCAAACTGGTGGTGGACCATCTTCTCGGTCGCGCCATATGCACCTGCGACAGCATCAGCGCCACGTCCGTCAACTGGGTGGTGGACCGCGTGCTGGGCAAACTGTAGTCGCCAGCGCCCACCGCTCCGCCTGTTCTGAAATAAGTAGTTCAACCTTCACGGTGATGTCACGACTTTTGCCTTCTTTGTACAAGACACTTCTTACACTGCTGTTGTTTGCCGCAATGTCGCCAGCCTCGGCGTGCATTACCCGCATGCTGGATGATTGCGTCATGGCTGATAGTGTGCCTGCCATTGCTGTGCCAACCGACAGTCAACGCGCCGACAGCGTGGCAGCCGACAGCACTGCACAGCCTCCCAAAAAGCGCAGTTTCTTCACGCGCCTGCTTCGTGCGTTCGACGATACCGACCCCGACTATATCGTGCCAAACTACTACAACTATACGGTGATGGCACAGAATACCAATTTTTTCCAACTCTATCGCATCAAGGCTTCCGACGCTCAGGGTACGACGCAGACCCTCGAGATGGCTCCCGAACCCTCGTTTAAGGTGGGCCCTTATTTCGGCTGGCGCTGGTTGTTTTTGGGCTATACCTTCGACGTGGCCAACCGTGGTGGTACGGCCAAGTCGCAGGAGATGAGTTTGAGTCTGTACAGCAGTATGATTGGCGTGGACCTGGTCTATGTGAAGAATGATGGGCTGTTTACCATCCGCCGCGCCCGCGGCTTTGCCGATGATGTGGCCCGTACGGTCGAGGGCAGCAAGTTTTCCGGCATCGATTCCTATACCGCCTCGGTCAACGTCTATTACGTCTTCAACCACCGCCGCTTCTCCTATCCCGCCGCCTACGCCCAGAGCACGGTGCAGCGTCGCAGCCAGGGCTCTTGGGTGCTCGGCCTGTGTTATTCGCATAACCGTATGGAGATGGATTATCGGAGGCTGCCGCCCGCTCTGGTGACGCCCATTGACGATGCGGGGCACACGCCGCTCATGGATGAGATGAAGGTTGAGCGGACCGACTATCACAGTTATACCATCAGCGGCGGCTATGCCTACAATTGGGTCTTTGCCCCCAAATGGCTGTTCTCCATCTCCGCCACGCCCGCCTTCGGCCTTCGGCGCAGTAAGGGCGAGCGCATGAGCAGTGAAGATCTGTGGGTGAGCATGAAGCGCTTCAACTTCGACTTCATTGGCCGCGTAGGCTTGGTGTGGAACAACTCGAAGTACTTCGCTGGCCTCTCTGCCGTCACCCACGTCTATGATTATAAGAAGGAAGGCTACTCGCTGAGCAATATGGTCAATTATGTCAACCTCTATGTCGGCTTCATGTTTGACCGCAAGAGCCAATACCGCAAACGCTGACGCCAACAATCCTCATGTAAGATGAAAGTCTCTGAACGTTACGACCGTGTGTTCCGCTATCTCAAGGACACCATCGGCGATGCGCAGCCCGAATTGGACTACACCACGCCCTTCGAACTGCTGGTGGCCGTTATCCTCTCGGCACAATGTACGGATAAGCGTGTGAACATGGTCACACCTGCCTTGTTTGCCGCCTTCCCCAATGCGCCCGCTATGGCCGCCACTACGCCCGACGTCATTTATACCTATATAAGCAGCGTCAGTTACCCCAACAACAAAGCCGCCCATCTGGTGGCCATGGCGCAGATGCTTTGCCGTGAGTTCGGCGGCGAGGTGCCGCGCGAACTCTCCGACCTGGTGCGTCTGCCCGGCGTGGGGCGCAAGACCGCCAATGTCATTCGCGCCGTCATCTTCGGTGAAGCCGCCCTGGCCGTCGATACCCATGTGTTTCGCGTGAGCCATCGTCTGGGCCTGGTGCCCTCATCGTGCACAACGCCTCTGAGCGTGGAGAACCGGCTGAAGCGCCATATCCCCGCCCATGAGGTGGCCGCCGCCCATCATCAATTGCTGTTGCATGGCCGCTATGTGTGTACCGCACGACGGCCCCACTGCGAGACCTGCGGACTGACCGATGTCTGCGCCGCCTACCACAAAGGTATCAAGTAATCTGCCCCTCTGCCTATGTCTTCCCCCTCCGCCTATTCGCCGTCCTCCTCTGTTCCGGCTGACAAGCCGGTGCGTCGCGTGGTGTTCCTCTGTAAGTCAGACAATGTCGGCGGAGCCGCCATCGTCACCCGCCGCCTGATGAAGGCTTTGGCAGCGGCCGGCGTCGATGCCCGCATGCTGGTGGTGGATCGGAAGACCGACGACGACCGCGTGGCTATGGCAGGCAGCACCCTGTCGCGTCGCTACGCTTTTTATGCCGAACGCCTCAAACTCTACCTCCGTGGTGGTTTCAATCGGCGCGACCTTTTCAAGGTGTCCACAGCCAGTGACGGTGTTGCCGTGGCCAGCCACCCTTGGGTGAAGCAGGCCGATGTGGTATGCCTGTCATGGGTCAATCAGGGTCTGCTCTCCCTCAAGGGTTGGCGTCGTCTGCTGCGTATGGACAAGCAGTTTGTCGCCATCATGCACGACCTTTGGTATATTACAGGCATTTGTCACCTACCTGCGAGTTGCACTGGTTACCATGTGGCGTGCGGCCATTGTCCTTATCTCAACTGGCGCGGGCCTCGCGATTTGTCCCACCGCGTGTGGCAGACCAAGGCACAGCTCTATGCCACGGGCCGTATGCAGTTTGTCGCCGTCAGCAGTTGGGTGGCCGCCCGCTGTCGCGAGAGCAGTCTGCTTGGCAGTCAGCGCGTTAGCATCGTCCCCAATCCTCTGCCCGTGGCCCGTTTCACCTACGACCGCACGGGTGACACCTCGCGCTGCGTCATCGCCATGGGTGCAGCCCGCCTTGACGACCCCGTGAAAGGCTTCAATCTGATGATCGCCGCCGCCAACCATATAGTGGACCATCATCCGCAGGTGGCAGCCCACATGCACCTGCTCCTCTTCGGCCATCTGCGCCGCCCCGAGGCACTGGATGCTCTGCGCCTGTCCCACACCTGGCTTGGTCCCGTGGCTCCCGCCGACGTCCCCGGCATCTACCGGCAGAGCGACGTGGTGCTCTCCGCCTCCCATTTCGAGACCTTTGGCGCCACCCTCGCTGAAGGCATGGCCGCCGGCTGCCGGGCCGTCAGTTTCGACCAGGGCGGACAGTGCGACATCATCGACCATCTCGATACGGGCTATCTGGCCCATTATCCCGACGTGGACGACCTGGCCCGTGGCCTCGTGTGGGCCGCCGAGCACCCCGCCGACCGTGCTCGCCAGCACCGTATCGCCGTGGAGCGATTTGACGACGCCCGCGTGGCACGCCGCTTTTTGCAGGTTTTGCAGTAGGGTAATCGTGAAGGAAAGTCGGTGTGTAAAAAAAGAAAATTCTTCTGCGAAATCGCGATTTTGTAGAAAAATCTTCTGTTTTTCGCCAATCGGCGAAATGCCTTCTTTTGTGAAAGTTTAACGGTTTGCACCCATTTTTGTCGCTCCACGACCACGGAATCCACACTCTCCCAAGCCGGAGACACGCTTCGGGCGACAGGAAAAACTGTTTGGGCGACAGTTTTTCCTGTCGCCCAAACAGTTTAAACCCCTTTGCGACAATAAAAAAGGGCCCCGCCGGGGACCCTTTCCTATATTGCAAGGCAAAGATACAACATTTCGGGGCGAAATGCAAATCGGCCTCCGCAGACGATTATTCTGCGAAATCGGCAAAACGCAGAATAATCTTCTGCGGCGGAGATTGTGGCAAGAACAACGAGACGACGCTTATGGCGAAGGGATTGCTGATGAGCCGACTGACTTACTCTGTGCGGAGCGCAGTTTGGAACACGCGGAGGCCAAACTGCGGGAGGACGGCGATGAGGTGCTCCATACACTGTGAGGAGATTTCCTCGTAGACCAAAAACTCGGTGTTGCGGACGTAAAACCAAAATTCGACAGGCAGACCCTGCGGCGTCGGACTGAGTTGGCGCACCAGAAGCCAGTTGCCGTTTTCGCCATGCCACACTTGGGGATGAGTGCCCAGCCACGTCGTGGCATAGTGGCGGAACAGGGTGAGGTTGGTCATGGACATGTCGGCATGAGTCACGTCGGCGATGGGGCAATTGTGGACAAGGCCCTGCTTCGTTAGCCGTTCCATTTCTTCTTTACCCACCAAACGGACGGTGTCCATGTCCACATTGACCACGCGCTTGGCCCGACGGGCGCCGCCGGCCACCATGGGCTGCCAGTTGCGGAACGACTCCTGAATGAGTTTGTAGGGCTGTATGGTGGAGATGGAGTTGTCAAAGTTCTTGACCTTCACCGTGGTGAGCGACACCTGCTCTACGGTGCCGTCTATGCCGAGGCGGTCGATGGAAATCCAGTCGCCTGTTTGCAACATCTTATTGGCCGA
>CAMGHE010000055.1 GCA_946055775.1 uncultured Bacteroidales bacterium | reverse complement strand
TTGACGCGCTCCTTGAACTGCTCGCCGCGGTCTTCCATGTTGCGGAACAGGTCGAAGCTGGCGCAGCAGGGGCTGAGTAGCACGGTGTCGCCCTCGTGGGCCATGGCGGCACAGGCCGCTACGCAGTCGGCCATGGCGGCCGTGTCGGCGATGGGCAGGCCCAGGCCGTCGAAGGCCGCGTGCAGTTTGCGATTGTCGGCGCCGAGATAGACCACGCCGCGGCATTTCTCCTTGACCAGCGGCAGGATGTCGGCATAGTCGTTTCCCTTGTCCTTTCCCCCAACGATGAGGACGATGGGTGCTGGCATGGCCTCGAGGGCCACGCGGCAGGCATCGACGTTGGTCGCCTTACTATCGTTGACATAGTGTACGCCACCGACGGTAGCCACGCGTTCCAGACGGTGCTCCACGCCGGGAAAATCGGCCAGACCGGCCTCTACCGCCTCGGCCGGGGCACCAGCCGCCAGCGCCGCCTGTGCCGCCGCCAGTCCGTTGCGCAGGTTGTGCAGGCCCGGCAGCGAGAAGCGACTCATCGGCATGCTGAAGGGTACGGGGGCGGTGAGGCGGAACGTGCCGCCGTCGGCATAGCCCGTCGAGCCCGCCTCGGGCACGTCGGAGAAGGGCAGGACCGTCGCCGCCGTGGGGCGCAGCGTCAGTTCGTGGGGGATGTGCTGGTCGCCCGTCCAGTAGATGAAGGTGTCGCCCGCCTGCTGGTTCTGCATGATGCGCATCTTCGAGTTGACATAGTTCTGCATGACGAAGCCGTAGCGGTCCAGGTGGTCCGGCGTGATGTTGAGCAGGACGGCCACGTTGGCGCGGAAGTCGTACATGCCGTCGAGTTGGAACGACGACAGTTCGATGACATACATGGCGTGCGGTTCGCGGGCCACCTGCAGCGCCAGGCTGTGGCCGATGTTGCCCGCCAGCCCCACGTCCATGCCGGCCTTGTTTTTCAAGATGTGATAGACCAGGCTCGTCGTCGTGGTCTTGCCGTTGCTTCCCGTGATGCAGATCATACGGGCGTCGGTGTAGCGAGCGGCAAACTCAATCTCGCTGATGACCGGCACGCCGCGTTCGCGCAGCGCCGCCACCATGGGTGCCGTGTCGGGGATGCCCGGGCTCTTGACCACGAGGTCGGCCTGCAGGATGCGTTCGGCCGTGTGGCCGCCCTCTTCCCAGGCTATGCCCTCGGCGTCGAGCATCTGCTTGTAGCGGGGCTTGATGCTCCCCATATCTGATACGAATACGTCGTAGCCCTTGTCGCGGGCCAATATGGCGGCGCCTACGCCGCTCTCGGCGGCGCCCAAAGCGATAAACTTCATGGCTGCTTCTATTATATATAGGTAATACCTGTTGCTATCTTATCTTGAGCGTGATGATGGTCGTGGCGGCCAGGATGATGGTGACAATCCAGAAGCGCACCGTGATTTTCGACTCGTGCCAGGCGCCGTGCGGCCAGTTGCGCAGGACGTAGTGGCAGTTGGGGTCGAGTTGTTCGGGCAGCATACGGAAGTTGTCGTGGATGGGCGTTCGCTTGAACAGGCGTCGGCATACGCCCTTGCGTTTGCCCGTCTGGAAGTAGCGCACCTGCAGGATGACGCTGAGGCTCTCCACCAGGAAGACGCCGCAGAGGATGGGCACCAGCAGTTCCTTGTGGATGATGACGGCCAGTACGGCGATGACGCCGCCGATGGTCAGCGAGCCCGTGTCGCCCATGAAGATTTGTGCGGGATAGGCGTTGTACCACAGGAAGCCGATGAGCGCGCCCACCATGGCGCAGATGAAGATGACCAGTTCCTGCGAACCGGGGATGTACATGATGTTGAGGTAGGCCGCATATTCGATATGGCTCGACACATAGGCCAATATGCCGAGCGCTATACAGATGATGGCGCTGTTGCCCGCCGCCATGCCGTCCATGCCGTCGTTGAGGTTGGCGCCGTTGCTCACGGCGGTGATGACGATGACCGTCATGATGACGAAGAGAATCCAGCCGGCGATGCCCTTGTAGTCGCCGCACCACGCCATCATCTCCGTGTAGTCAAGATTGTTGTTCTTGAGGAAGGGGATGGTGGTCTTGGTGCTCTTGACGGCCTCGCTCTTGTGCACCACCTCGGTGCGCGTGCCGCCTTCATACTGCACCTCGACGTTCTCCCTGATTTTGGCGTCGGGGCTTGCATAGAGCACGAGGCCGACGAAGAGGCCGAGGAGAACCTGCCCCAGAATCTTGAACTTGCCCGGCAGACCGGCCTTATTCTTCTTATAGTTCTTGATATAGTCGTCGATGAAGCCCAGGGCGCCGAGCCATACCAGGCTGACGAGCATGAGAATCATGTAGATGTTGCGCAGTCGGCCCAGCAGCAGGCAGGGCACCAGGATGGCCACGATGATGATGATGCCGCCCATCGACGGCACGTTGATTTTCTGTACGCCGAAGGGGTCGATCTTGGCGTCGCGCTGCACCTCGGTGATGTTGTGGCGCTTCATCCACTTGATGAAGTATTCGCCGAACCATGCCGACACCACCAGGGCGAGAATCAGGGCCAGCAGCGAACGGAAAGAGATGTACGACCACATGTTGGAGCCGGGCACGCCCCATTGCTCCAGGAAGCGGAAGAGATAATACAGCATGATAGAGAATGTCTGAATCGTTGTGAGAAGTGAGCCGTGAGGCTTGTGGGAATGTGCGCCTCGGGCCTGTGGTCTTAGTCTATGCCGAAGGCGGCGCGTACCTCCTCGTGGTCGTCGAAGTGGTGCTTGACGCCCTTGACGTCCTGGTAGGGCTCGTGGCCCTTGCCGGCGATGAGGATGACGTCGCCCTTCTGCGCCATCATGGCCGCGGCGCGTATGGCTTCGCGGCGGTCGGTGATGGCGATGACCTTCTGACGTTGCGTGTCGTCCAGTCCGGCCAGCATGTCGTTGATGATGTCCTGCGGTTCCTCGAAGCGCGGGTTGTCGCTGGTGATGATGACGCGGTCGCTGCGGTTGGCCGCCTCCTGCGCCATGAGGGGGCGCTTGCCCTTGTCGCGGTTGCCGCCGGCGCCGCATACGGTGATGATCTGTCCCTTGCCGTTGACCACCTCACCGATGGCCGTCAGCACGTTGGCCAGGGCGTCGGGCGTGTGGGCATAGTCGATGACGGCGCTGCATCCCTTGGGCGAGCGTATGGTCTCGAAGCGGCCGTTGACGGGCTTGAGCGTAGAGAGGATGCGCAGCACCTCGCCGCGCTCCTTGCCCAGCATGAGGGCTGCGCCATAGACCGCCAGCAGGTTCGACACGTTGAAGCGGCCCACGAAGGCCACGCTCACCTCCGTGCCGTCGATGCTGATGAGCATGCCCTCGATGCTCTCCTCGACGATGCGGCCCTTGATGTCCGCCGCAGCGCGTGTGGAGTAGGTGCGTATGGCCGCCTTGCAGTTTTGCACCATCACCATGCCGTTGCGGTCGTCGGCGTTGGTGATGGCGAAGGCCGTGGCCGGCAGGGCGTCGAAGAAGGCCTTCTTGGCGTCGCGATAGTTCTCGAAGGTCTTGTGGTAGTCCAGATGGTCGCGTGTCAGGTTGGTGAAGATGCCTCCGGCGAAGGTCAGGCCGCCGATGCGGTGCTGGTGTATGGCGTGCGAACTGCACTCCATGAAGGCATACTCGCATCCCGCGTCGGCCATGCGTGCCAGCAGGCGGTTGAGGGTGATGGGGTCGGGCGTGGTATGCTCGGTGGGCACGGCCTCGCCGTCGATATAGTTGCATACCGTCGAGCACAGGCCGCATTTGTGGCCCATGGCGCGGAACATGTGGTAGAGCAAGGTGGCGATGGTCGTCTTGCCGTTCGTTCCCGTGACGCCCACCAAGCGCAGGCGTGCCGTGGGGTTGCCGTAGAAGGTGGTGGCCACCTGTCCGACGATGGCCTCGGTGTCGGCTACCTGAACGTACGTCACCGTGCTGTCGGCGGGCACGTCGTCGGGCATGTCCATGACGAGGATGGCGGCGGCGCCGGTGGCTATCGCCTTACCGATATAGGCATGGCCGTCCGTCTGTGTGCCTTTGACGGCGATGAAGAGGTTGCCGGCCTTCACCTGGCGCGAGTCGGTCTCGATGCCGGTGATTTCGGTGTCAAGTGAGCCTTTGGCGGTTGTCACGTTGACGCCTGCTAAGAGTTGCGCAAGTTTCATATCGTTCGGTTTACTTCTTTTTCTTTTTCTGTTCGGTGGCTTTTGGCTTGGAGGGCTTTTTCTTCTCGTCCGCTTTCTTTTTCGGTTTGGTGGGCTTAGTTGCCGGTTTGGCTGCCGGTTTGGCTGCCGGTTTGGCTGCCGGTTTGGCTGCCGGTTTGGCTGCTACCTGCGTGCTATCGGGCTTGGAAGCCGGTTTTGGCGCCGGTTTTGGCGCGGGGTTCGCCTTCTTGCCTTTGTGTTTGGGCTGTTCGAGGGTCAGCGTCACCGTGGTGCCGCGCGTCACCTTTTCGCCCGCGTGTACCGACTGTGCCGTGACGCGCCCGCTGCCCTGACAGTTGACGTGGAGCCCCATCTGTTCGAGGCGCACCACGGCGTCGCGCAGACCGTAGCCCGTGACGTCGGGCATGACGTCGGGCGCTGTGGCGTCGGCCGGTGTGGCCGCCGTCCGTCCGTCCAGATATTCGCAGGTGCCCCATGCCGTGCCCGTGCCGGTTGCCCCGCTCTGTGGCAGTCCGAGCATGGTGAAGAGGCGCTGTGTGGAGCCCATGTTACCCACGATGTGGACGGGAGCGTCCTTGCTCAGCGTGTCGCGGCGCGAGGCGTAGTCGGCCACGCTGTCGAGCGACATCACCGTCTCGGCCACCTCGCGGAACACCGGGGCGCAGTTCAGAGCGCCGCCGGCCGGCGAGCGCTTGCGGATGCAGACGATACAACTGTACTTGGGCTTGTCGGTGGGGAAGTAGCCCACGAAGGTGACGAAGAACTCGTCCGTCTTGTGTCCGCCCCTGTGCACCTGTGCCGTACCCGTCTTGCCCGCCACGCCGAAGCGTTTGGAGCGCGCCGTCTTACCCACGCCGTCGGTCACCACCGTCTCGAGGCATATCTGCACGTTGCGTATGGCCTCGGGTTTGGCCATGTGTTCGCGCAGCACCACGGGTGGCAGTTCGCGCACCACGACGCCATCGCGCATGATGGCCTTGACGAAGCGCGGGCGCATCAGGCGGCCGTTGTTGGCTATGCCGTTGTACATCGTCACCGTGTTGATGGGCGTCACCTGCACCTCGTAGCCGATGCTCATCCACGGCAGGGTGGTGCGGGCCCAGTAGCTTCCCTCGCCCGGCCGGCGTATGCGCGGCTTTTGGTAGCCCAGTATGGGCACTTGCAGGTCTTCGGCGGCGCCGATGCGGTAGAGGCCATCCACGAATGCGCGCTCGTTGCCGCCATAGTTGCTGTCGATGAGGCGGCTCACGCCGATGTTGGACGAGTTGGCGATAATCATCGGCACCGACAGCATGCCGTAGCCGCCGCTTTTCCAGTTGTGGTCCTTCATGAGCGAATTGCCGAACTTATAGATGCCGTTGCCCGTATCGACGTGGTTGTTCAGGGATATTTTGTCTTCGTCGAAGGCCACCAGGAACGACTGCGGCTTAAACACCGACCCCGGTTCGTAAAGGTCCGTCACCGCCAGGGCCACATCTTCGTGGTGGCTGCCGTCGGCGTGGCGCGACAGGTTGCACATCGCCTTGACGTCGCCCGTCGCCACCTCCATCAGGACGCAGAGGCCCGACGTACACTCGTTCGTCTCGAGTTGGCGGCGCAGCGCCTTATCCACAATCTGCTGCATGTCCACGTCGAGGGTGGTCTGTATGTCGTAGCCATCCTCGGCCTCCTGGTCAACGATGTCGATATACTTGTTCATCACCTTGTGGCGGTGGTAGAGTCCGGGCTTGCCTCTCAGGATGCTGTCGAACGACAGTTCCAGGCCGTAGCGTGCCGAGTCTCTGAAGTAGCCGATGGTGCGGTTGGCCAGTTCGCCGAAGGGTCGGCGGCGCAGGTCCACCTTTTGGTAAGTCACGCTCGACTTGCGGTTGAACAGCGGCAGCGTGCGCACCTTGCAGTAGTCGATGTAGGAAATCTGCCGGTTCTGTGCTTTACCCAGATGGAGCGTTGTGACGCTGTTGACATACACCGGCCAGTAGCGTTTGTTCTTCTCCCGTCCGCGCAGCAGGTGTGCCTTGAGGCTGTCCTGGATAATGTCGGGGAAGATGTCGTGCATGGCCAGGCAGATGGTGTCTATCTTGTGGGTCAGGATGGAGTCGCGCACCTTCTGGTCCTTGATTTTGGCCAGCGAGTCCTTCTCGACCGACATGTAGTCGATATACATCTTGTATTCTGGTAGTGAGGCCGCCAGTATGCTGCCGTCGCTGGCCAGGATGTTGCCGCGTTTGGCCGGCAGTGTGCGGTCTTTCTTCACCAGTATGCTCTTCATGTTGACCCACCGTTCGCGGCCTATGGTCATGGTGTATATGGCCTTGCCTATGGCGCATACGCCGACTATGCTCAGCAGCAAGACGACGAGCGAGAAGCGGGGCATGGTTTTTTTGCTCTGGAAATCCATGGGAGGGTGGCGTGGGTAAGGTAAGAGGGTTGGGTGGGTGAGTTGTGTGGGGCGGACGATGCCGAGGCCTTATTCTGCGTCGTCCTCGTCCGTCAGGCTATCTACGGGCAGCAGCAGGGTGGGGCGCACGTTCACCTGCAGCGTGGTGTCGGTGAGGTTGGCCTCGACGTTGCTCTGCAGAGAGTATTCCGTCAGTTCGCTCTGTGCGGTAAAGGCCTTAAACTGCCTATCTACCAGGATGTCGCCAAGTTTCTCACGCTCTATCTCCTCGCGCTGGCAAGCGTAGCGGTTGGTGACGTAGATGACCGCCAGCACGGCCAGCAGTGCGATGTAGCCTATCTGCCGGCGGAAGAAGCGACTGCGGAAAAACTCGCCGCCGGCCACGTTGCGCAGCGACATTTCGATATGCTCCTCGTCGTCGGCCATGTCGGCCAGCCGCTTGAGCGTATCGCGTGCCCGCTCCTCGCTCTCCTTGCGGCGTTGCTTGCGCCGTTCCTTCCGGCTGGCTGGGGCGTCGGCGGCCTCTGCCTCGGATTCTTCTGGCACGAGGACGTAGCCCTCGCCGGCTCCTTCGGCCTCGTGGGCGGCGTCACCGTGGGTGTCTTCGCCATCGCCGTGGGTGTCGTCGGCTTCGCTGTCGGCAGCCTGGGCTTTCTCTTCTCCGGCCTGTGCCATGGCCCGGCGCAGCAGTTCGTCGGGCAGCCTGTCCTTGTCGTTGTTATCGGGAGTCATAGGGCGTGTGGGCTTATGTGTTGGGGGGTGTGGTGGTGTCGTCTTCAGTTCTGATGCCTACGCGCAGTTTGGCGCTGCGGCTTCTCGGGTTCTCCTCCTGCTCTTCGGCCGTCGGCGTGACCACCTTTCCCGACAGCGGGCGCATGGTGCTCAGGCGGTTGCCGTAGAAGTCCTGCTCCTGCTTGCCGTCTATGCGTCCGGCGCGGAGGAAGTTCTTCACCATGCGGTCTTCCAGGGAGTGGTAGGTCAGCACCACGAGTCTTCCCCCCGGCCTAAGCACGTCCTTTGCTGCGTCGAGCATCTCGGCCAGGGCGTCCATCTCGTGGTTCACCTCGATGCGCAGGGCCTGAAACACCTTGGCCAGGTCCTTCTTCTTGCGGTCGCGTCCCACGAGGGGCTCTACCGCCTCGGTGAGTTGCGCCACGGTGCGTACCTCGGCTTTGGCGCGTGCCCGGCATATAGCGGCCGCCATCTGGCGTCCGTTTTTCAGTTCGCCGTAGAGGCGCAGCACGTTGGCCAGCCGCTCCTCGTCGTAGGTGTTGACCACCTGTGCCGCCGTCATACCCTCGCGGGCATTCATGCGCATGTCCAGCGGGGCGTCGAAGCGGAAGGAGAAGCCCCGCGTCTCGTCGTCGAAGTGGTGGCTCGACACGCCGAGGTCGGCCAGGATGCCGTCCACGGCCTCGACGCCATAGTAGCGCATCCAGTTGGCCAGGAAGCGGAAGTTGCTGCGCACGAAGGTAAAGCGGCTGTCGCCCTGCGGGATATTGCGCTCGGCGTCAGCGTCCTGGTCGAAACTGTACAGGTGGGCGCCGGCGTCCATGCGTCGCAATATCTCGCGGCTGTGTCCGCCGCCGCCGAAGGTCACATCGACATACGTTCCCCCGGGCTGCAGGTCCAGGGCGTCCACGCTGGGATGGAGCATGACGGGCACGTGATAGGAGGAGATGATGGTCATGGGAAGAGGCTGGGGTTAGGGGGGCGTGCCGGCTGACGTCGGGGCACACAGGGGTGTGCCGGCTGACGTCGGGGCGCACCCGTCAAAAGGAAGTCAAAAGTACAGAATTTCTACCACAAAAGGGATGCCCCTTAGCCCTTTTTTTCTTCTGCGCTATAAAAAGGACAAAACCTGTCATCTGCACGCAGCAAAACAGGCCGGCGTGACCTGACAGAAGGCGTGGCGGGCGCGGCAGAAGTCGATGAGGTCGGCGAAGGTGGCGATGTGGGCCAGCAGCGGGGCGTGGCCTACGAGATAGAGGTGCTCGCGGGCCCGCGTCATCGCTACGTTCAGTTTGCGGTCGATGGTCATGCCGTCTTCGGTGAAGGTGTGCTCGGTGAGGAAATCGAGTTGGGCGTGGCGCTGCACGGTGAAGCCGTAGATGATGGTGTCGCGCTGACTGCCCTGATAGCGTTCTACCGTGTCGATGGTGATGTCTGCCGCCTCTGTCACCCCCTCGCGCTCCAGGGCACGACGTATGGCCGCTATCTGGTGGCGGTAGGGGACGATGATGCCCACCGATGTTGTGGGCGAGAACGCCTCACCCTGACGTCGGCGTAGGCGTGCTACGATGGCGGCGATAATGGTTGCCTCGGTGGTATTGACCTTATCCGACGTGACCGTTGGTGGCAGCGGCACGTCCATAAAGAGCACGCGATGGTTCAGCAGCAGGGCATCGGTGACGGGTGTGCCCGCTGGTATCGGTGGCAGGGCGCACTCTTGGTGCGGCAGAGGCACAGTGGTGAGTCGTCCGCCGTAAAAGGCCTGGTTGGGGAAGAGGGCGATGTCGCGGTGCATACGTCCCTGCCGCGTCAGGGTGTAGCACACCGCCGGGTCGTCGCCGTAGCGGTGCAGCAGGCGTTCGAAGAGCGACAGACGGCAGTCCGTCAGTCCGATGGCCCGCAGTGCCTCGTCCCCCACGGCGCTCTCGCGCGCCGTCTGCTGCACCACCGCCGGCAACTGCTTATGGTCGCCGATGAGCACGAAGCGGTCGATGGCCGGCCGCCCCTGGTGCGTGGCCGACAGCGGCGTGAGGATGTGGGGCTCCAGAATCTGCGACGCCTCGTCGATGATGGCCAGCGTGAAGTGTTTCACGGCAAAGAGGGCCGCCGAGGCCGTCACCGCCGTCGTCGTGCCCACGATGATGGGCGTGCGCTGCAGCACCGCCTTCATCGCCGTCAGCGAGGCCGCCGCCGTGGCCTGTTCGCCCAGCAGATGGCGGCGGTAGGGCGCCGGACATACCGCCGCGCTGCCCAGGCGGATGAAGGGCAGGTCGGCCTCGGCCAGTTTGCTGCAAATCTCGTCCACCGCACGGTTGGTATAGGCCATGAGCAGCACCGATGCCTCGGTGTCATGCAGTTCTTCGCGCAGCGTGTTCACCAGTCCGAAACTCGTTTTTCCCGTCCCCGGCGGACCGACGATGAGGAAGAAGTCGCGCGCCTGGCGTGCCCTGAGCGTCAGCGTGTCGAAGTCGCCGTAGCAGCCGCGCAGCCTCAGCGAGGCGTCGGTGCGCGGGCGGCGCTGCATCATCAGCAGGTCGCGGCGCTCCTGCGGGGCGGTGAGGAAATGTCGGGTGGAGAGGTAGAGCGGGGCGAACGACGCCTCCATGAAGTCGTGCTCGATGGCCCATAGCGCGCCGTGGTGCATGGTGAAGACGCGGGCGTCCGTCTGTTCGGCGCGCAGCGTCAGCCGGATATGGCCGTCGCGCACGTCGGTCAGCGTGGCGCGAAACACCATCGTGCGGCGCACGTCCGGTTCCTCGCCCGGCCGATAGGGGTAGAGCAGGACGATGTCGCCCGTGCGGAAGTTGCTCATGCCGTCATCCGGCCGTTCGCCGAAGGCCAGCACCACGTGCGTCACCGTGCGCGGCGCGCCGTCCGTGGCATCGTCGCTTTCGCCTGCGTTCCCCGAGGGCTCCACCATGTGCAGGCCGTCGTAGATGTTTCCCGCCGCCCGCTTGTCGTCGGGTGCGTCGTGCCATGTGGCGGCGAAGCCCGAGTTTTCCTTGCGTGCATTGCCCGTCTTGGCCAGCAGGTGTTCGCGCGAGAGGAAGGCCAGCAGGCGCAGGCAGTAGGCGCGCTCTAAGGGTGAGGCCTGGCGCAGGGGCGTGAGTGTCTGCTCGATGGCTGGCAGTTGCCATTGGCGCCACAGGCGGCTCTGGCAGTGGTTTTCGTTGAGGCGTTCGGCTGTGAGGGTGGTAAGCAGACCGTAGCCTGCCGAAGCCAGATGGTGCTCCATGCCCACGATGCGGTTGCGCAGGCGCATGGCCTCAAACACCACCGTCGGGGCATAGCCCACGGCCACCAGACTTTCGGCGTAGCGCGAGTAGAGCAGGAAGGCCTGCATGTTGTGCGTCAGGTCCGGCTGCGCGCCGTGCAGGTGGCGCAGCATGGCGACGTAGAGCAGCACCTGCACATAGTGCTTGCGCGCCAGCACCGGCACGTCGGGCCGCTGCTGGGGATAGCCGCACTTGCCCGACTTCTGTTCCATGATGACGCGGCCGTCCCATTGCAGGAAGTCCATACGCCCCTGCAGGCCCAGCGCTTCGGAGAAGAACGACGGCTCCACCATGGCGTGGCGCAGGTCAAAGCCCGGCACCGCCTGCGGCAGCGTCTGTGTCAGGGCGCGGCGTATGTGCTGCTGCTGTTGGCGCGCCCGCTGGTGGAAGTCGGCCTCGAGCGGCGTGGTGAGCAGTGCCAGCGGCTTGTAGCGGAAGAAGCGGCTCACGCTGTCCTCATAGCGGGCGCCGTCGGGGGCGTGGCGCATCTCGTCGTCGAGCAACTGTCCCGCCAGCGTACCGAGCAGTGTGGCGTCGGTGTCGTCGTGCGGCGTCAGACGGCGGACAAGGGCCGTCAGGGGCGTGTCGCCATAGTCTTCGGCACAGGCAGCGACGGCCGATACGTCCATGAGATAGTCCGGCTCGAGCACCACCAGTTCGGCCTCGACGTGCTCGCCGTCGGCCAGCAGCACGGGGGCGATGAGGTTCACCTGACAGCCCTCGGCCAGCATCGGCGCCAGATAGAGGCGATTCGGGCCGCCTGCGCCGCGTGCCGGCCGTGCCAGGTCGAGGCATAGCGTGCGCCCCTCGTCGCCGTCGGCGCGGAGGAAGACCAGCGCGTCGTCGCGCCGCACCACGACGGCGCGTACGCAGGCCGCCATCTTCACCGCCGTGCGGCGTGGCGCAGCGGCAGGGGGCGGCAGCAGGCGCGCTATGCTCTCGGGCACGGCCACGCCGCAGGTCAGCGCCGCCAGGTGGCAGAGCGCGGCGGCATCGGCGCGGCGGCCCTCAGCCAGCGTGGCCTCGTCGATGAGGGCGCGGCGCCGCAGGCGGATGCGGGCCTGATGCACGGCGGCACGCAGGGCCTCGGGGGCGTCGTGGGCCTTGAGCAGGTGGTCGGTCTTGGCAAAGGTGCCGGCGAAGTGGATCCCCGCGGCCTCGGTGTGCTGACGCAGAAATTCGTTGAACGTCTGCGCCATACGGCCGTAGCCCTCGGCGGCGCTGCCTCGCGTGGCGGCGTCGGCATACGCCTGAAAGAAGGCTTGGGGCGGTTCGGGCCGGTAGGGCTGAGACATGGGGGCGTGATGGTGAATGAAGGAAAGGGGAAGGAAAAGGAAGGGGAAAGGTGGGAACACGATTCCCAGCGGCTGGGAACACGATTCCCAAGGGCTGGGAACACGATTCCCAGCGGCTGGGAATGCGATTCCCAAGCGGGTTGGGAATTTGATTGCCAGCCGCCGGCAACGCGATTGCCAGCGGCTGGCAATCGTTTTACCAGCGGCTGGCAATCGGATTGCCAAGGGGGTTGGCAAAATTGTTTTGCGTCGCGGCGCCAAAAAAGCGTGGGCCGCGGCCCGCCCTTATTCGCGGCGCAGGGGGTAGTCGCCGCGCAGGCGCTCGAAGGCCTCGGGGCAGGTTTTGAGGGCCTCGCTGTCGCGGCGCGGGTCGTAGCGGCGCAGGGCGGGGTGGCGCAGCAGTTCGGCCTCGGGCGTGCCCTGCCAATAGCGGAAACCGTCGGGCAGTGGCGGCGGCGCTATGGCGAAGGTCTCGGCGCAGCCCATGTGGCGCGCCACGGCCTCGAGGGCCATCTGCGTGCCGCGGGCCTTGCCGTCGGCCGAGTAGCCGGCGATATGGGGCGTGGCGATGTAGGCGCGGCGGAGCAGGGCGGGGAGGATGTGGGGCTCGTTTTCCCACGTATCGACGATGGCGGGGCCCGTCAGATGGCGGTCGAGGGCCTCGACCCAGTCGGCGTTGTCGGCCACCTCACCGCGGGCGGCGTTGATGACAACGGGGCGGCGCTGCAGGGCGGCGAAGAAACGGGCGTCGGCCAGGTGGCGTGTGGCATACGGGCCGCCGTCGGTCAGCGGCACGTGGAAGGTGATGACGTCGGCCTCGGCCGCCAACTGTTCCATCGTGGCCGTGCAGGCGTCGTCGGCGATGGCGGTGTGGGGCGCGGCGCAGGGTGTGCCGTGGCGGGCGCGCTCCCGGCGCGGGGGGTCGCAGAGCAGCAGGGGAAAACCCATCTGCCGCAGGTGCTGGGCCACGGCGGTGCCCACATGGCCCACGCCGACGATGCCCACGGTGGGGCGCGCGGGCAACCGGCCGCTGTCGATGAGGGGCAGCAGGGCCGTGGCGACATACTGTGCCACGCTCGTGGCGTTGCAGCCGGGGCAGTTGGCCCAGCCTATGCCGGCGCGGCTGAGGTAGTCGCGGTCCAGGTGGTCGTAGCCGATGGTGGCGGTGGCGATGAAGCGCACGGGGGTGCCGTCGAGCAGGGCGGCGTCGCAGCGGGTGCGCGTGCGGACAATGAGGACGTCGGCCTGCATGGCATCGTCGCGGCTGATGGCGGCACCGGGCATGTAGCGCACGGTGCCTAAGCGTTCGGCCTGGCCGTGGATGAAGGGAATCTTGTCGTCAATGAGCAGACGCATGGGTGGGAGGAGGGGGTTACAGGCCCAGGCGGGCCGAGATGTCGAGCATACGCTCGATGGGCTTGACGGCGGCAGCGGCGATGTCGGCGCTGACGTGCACTTCGGGCCACTCGTAGCGCAGACTGTTATAGACCTTCTTGAGGGTGATGAGGCGCATGAAGTTGCACTCGTTGCAGCCGCAGGTGCTGTCGTCGGGCGGCACGGGGATGAAGGT
>CAMGHE010000054.1 GCA_946055775.1 uncultured Bacteroidales bacterium | reverse complement strand
TGTCGTTGCAGTTGGTCAGGCTGATACCGCACTCGAAGTTGGTGGTCACCTCCTTCACGTCGTCCTTGAAGCGCTTGAGGGCATTGATTTCGCCGGTGAAGATGACAATGCCGTCGCGGATGAGGCGTGCCTTGTCCGAGCGTTTCACCTTGCCATCCACCACATAGGCGCCGGCCACATAGCCCACCTTGGAGATGTGATATACCTGTCGCACCTCGATGTTGGCGGTGACCTCTTCCTTGATGACCGGTTCGAGCATACCCTCCATGGCCTCCTTGACGTCCTCGATGGCGTCATAGATGACGGAGTACTGGCGAATCTCGACGCCGTCGCGCTCGGCCAGTTTGCGGGCTTGCTGCGAGGGGCGCACCTGGAAGCCCACGATGATGGCTTCAGAGGCGGCGGCCAGGGTGACGTCGTTCTCGCTGATCTGGCCTACGCCCTTGTAGATGACCTTGACCACGATGTTCTCCGTAGAGAGCTTGATGAACGAGTCGGCCAAAGCCTCTACCGAGCCGTCCACGTCGGCCTTGACGATGAGGTTGAGCTCGTGGTAGGAGCCCAGTTTGAGGCGCTTGCCAATCTTTTCGAGGGTGAGCACTTCGCGGGTGCGGAGGTCCTGCTCACGCTGCAACTGTTCGCGGCGGTTGGCAATCTCGCGAGCCTCCTGCTCGGTGTCCATCGTGTGGAACTGGTCGCCGGCCTGGGGCGCGCCGTTGAAGCCCAGCAGGGTGGCGGCCTGTGCGGGCCCTACCTCCTGGATGCGCTGTCCGCGCTCGTTGAAGAGCGCCTTGACGCGGCCGTAGTTGGTGCCGGCCAGGACGATGTCGCCCACACGGAGCGTACCGTTCGAGACGAGGACGGTGGCCACATAGCCGCGACCCTTGTCGAGCGACGACTCGATGACCGTACCCGTGGCCTTGCGGTTGGGGTTGGCCTTGAGCTCGAGCATATCGGCCTCGAGGAGCACCTTCTCCAGCAGGTCGGCCACACCGATGCCCTTCTTGGCGGAGATGTCCTGGCTTTGGTATTTTCCGCCCCAGTCTTCGACGAGGAAGTTCATGGCGGCGAGGGCCTCCTTGATCTTGTCGGGGTTGGCGTGAGGCTTATCTATCTTGTTGATGGCAAAGACGATGGGCACACCTGCTGCCACGGCATGGCTGATGGCCTCCTTGGTCTGCGGCATGATGTCGTCGTCGGCGGCGATGATGATGATGGCGATGTCCGTCACCTGTGCGCCGCGGGCACGCATGGCGGTGAAGGCCTCGTGACCCGGAGTGTCGAGGAAGGTGATGTGGCGTCCGCTTTCGAGCGTGACGTTGTAGGCACCGATGTGCTGCGTGATGCCGCCCGCCTCGCCGGCGATGACGTTCGACTTGCGGATGTAGTCGAGGAGCGAGGTCTTACCATGGTCCACGTGACCCATCACCGTGACGATGGGAGCGCGGGGCAGCAGGTCTTCTTCGTTGTCCTCCTCTTCAGCGATGGCCTCCTGCACGTCGGCACTGATATATTCCGTCTTGAAGCCAAACTCCTCGGCCACGAGGTCGATGGTCTCGGCGTCCATGCGCTGGTTGATGGACACCATGATGCCGATGCTCATGCAGGTGCCGATGACCTTCGTCACGGGGACGTCCATCATCGTGGCCAGTTCGTTGGCCGTGACGAACTCCGTCAGTTTCAGAATCTTGCTTTCGGCCTTTGCCTCGAGCATCTCCTCTTCCTGCTGAGCGCGTACCATCTCGCGCTTCTCCTTGCGGTACTTGGCGCCCTTCGAGCCCTTCTGCTTGTTGGTCAGGCGTGCCAGGGTTTCCTTCACCTGCTTGGCTACGTCTTCTTCCGACACTTCTGCCTTGACCTGCGGCTGGGGCTTGTTGTTCTTGCGGTCCTTCTGGCGCTTGGCATTCTGGTCTTTCTGGCCCTGGTTCTGGCGATTGTTATTGCCGTTGCCCTGGCGTCCGCCCTGCTGTTCCTTCGAGGCGGCGTTGACATCGACGCGCTCTTTGCCAATGCGGTTGCGCTTTTTCTTCTCTCCGCTCTGTGCGGTGCCGGCCGCGGGGGTGCCGCCATTGCGTCCCTGGCGGTTCTTCTCCTCGCGCTCCTTGCGGCGCTCCTCCTTCGACTTCTTCTTGGGGCGCGTGTTGGCGTTGATGGTCGAGAGGTCGATGGTGCCCAGCACCTTCGGTCCGCTGATTTCCGTCTGGCTGTTCAGACGATATACGCCGTCCACCTCCTGTCCCATGGCCTTGGCGCGCTCCTCAACCGTCATCTTGGGTCGTGCGGTCTTGGCTTCAGCCTTGTCGTCGGCGGGCACTTCCGAAGCCTCGGGAGCCGCCGGTGCCTCCTTTGTCGTCTCGACAGCGGCGGCTGCGGGAGTCTCGGTCTGGGCCGGGGTGTCCTGACGTGTTTCGCGCTGTTCGGCAGCGGGCGCCGGTGCTTCGGACTTGGCTGCCGGTGCTTCGGGCTGTGCCTCCTGCTTCTCGGCAGGTGCGGGTGCAGGTGCCGCGGCGGTTGCAGCCGGCGCCTCGGTCTGAGGCTGACTTTTGGCGGCGGGCTCAGCCTTGGGCTCAGCGCTGGGTACAACGCTGGGCTCGGTCTTCGGCTCGGCGTTGGCCTTTGCCGGCTCGGTGGCGTTGAGGTTGATGCTGCCGGTCACCTTGATTTGCGGGCGCAGGTCGGTGGGCACTTCGGTCTTGATTTCCTCGGGCGCAGGCTTGGTTTGCTTGCGGTCTTTCTGACGGCTCTGGAACATCTTGTCGGCCTCGTTGCGCAGTTCGCGGTCCGCGCCAAACTCGTGGCGCAGCAGTTCATACTGCTCGTCCGTAATCTTTTCGCTTGGCGAGGGTTTCACTTCAAAGCCCTTCTTTTCGAGAAAGGCCACGACGGTCTGCAGGCCGACGTTGAACTCTTTGATAATCTTATTTAGTCTGATACTCATGCTTTGTGATAAGGGTGCGGAAATGGTTGATGGAGGAAATCGGTAGCGCCGGCGTCGTCAGCCCGTGAGGGCTTTACGTTGCCTGTCCGCCGCGGTGGTGATACCGCAGGCGGCTACGTGAGAAGGTCAGCTTTCGGCTGTGTTGTCCTCATCTTCAAATTCCGCCCGGAGCACGCGGAGCAGGTCGTCAACGGTGTCCTCTTCGAGGTCGGCCTTTTCGATGAGCATTTCTCGGGGTGCATTGAGCACCTCTTTGGCGGTGTTGTAGCCTATGTTCTTGATGGCGTCGATGACCCACTGATCCACCTCGTCGGCAAACTCATCGAGGTAGATATCCTCGGTGGTCTCGTCTTCTTCCGTATCGCGGAAGACGTCGATGGTGCATTCGGTGAGCATGGAGGCCAGCTTGATGTTCGTACCGCCCTTGCCGATGGCCAGCGATACCTGGTCGGGGCGCAGATAGACTTCGGCCTTGCGGTCTTCCTCGTGGTAGGAGATGGAGAGCACTTCGGCGGGGTTGAGGGCGCGCTGGATGAGCAGGCGCGTGTTGGCGGTATAGTTGATGACGTCGATATTCTCATTATTCATCTCGCGTACCACCGAGGTGATGCGGCTACCCTTGACGCCGACGCAGGCGCCTACGGGGTCGATGCGGTCGTCATAGCTCTCTACGGCAATCTTGGCGCGTTCGCCCGGTATGCGTGCCACGCGGCGCACGGTGATGAGGCCGTCGGCAATTTCGGGAATCTCCTGTTCGAGCAGGCGGCGCAGAAACTCGGGCGACGTGCGCGACAGATAGATGCGGGGGTTGCCGTTGCTGTTGTCCACGCGGTCTATGACGGCGCGTATGTTGTCGCCCTTGTGGAAGAAGTCGCGGGGTATCTGCTGGTTCTTGGGCAGGTAGAGTTCGTTGTGCTCGTCGTCCATGAGCAAGGTTTCGCTCTTCCAAGTCTGATAGACCTCGGCCGTGATGAGCTCGCCCACGCGGTCCTTATACTTGTTGTAGAGGGCGTCGTGTTCCAGTTCCAGGATTTTGCTGGCCAGGGTCTGGCGCAGGGTGAGGATGGCGCGGCGACCAAACTTGGCAAAGTCGATGGTCTCGCTGACCTCTTCGCCCACTTCGTAGTCGGGGTCGATTTCCTGTGCGGCCGAGAGGGCCATCTGCTTGTTCTCGTCCGTCACCTCGCCGTCGGGCACTACCTCGCGGTTGCGGTAGATTTCAAAGTCGCCCTTGTCGGGGTTGACGATGACGTCAAAGTTCTCGTCCGAGCCGAATATCTTGGCGATGACGTTTCGGAAACTTTCTTCGAGCACGCCCACCATGGTGGTGCGGTCGATGTTCTTGGTGTCTTTGAATTCGGAGAACGTGTCAATGAGGCTGACCGTCTCGGTTTTCTTCTTGGCCATATCGTGTGTTGCGTTGTTATCTTACTTGAAGTCGATGACGTATTTGGTATATTTGACGGCGCCGTAGGTGAGGGCGTGTGGCGTCTGCCTCAGTACGGGGCGTTTTTTGCCCTCTTCCCTGACTTTTTCCTCGACGAGCAAGGTGAAGCCTTCGGGTGTGACGTCAGTGAGCGTTCCCTTCATTTTGCGTCCTTCGGTGGTGAGCACCTCGACCTGTTCGCCTTGGTGTATTTCATACTGGCGGAGCACCTTGAAGGGTTGCCCGATGCCTGCGCTGCCCACTTCCAGTTCGAAATCCTCTTCATCTCGGTCCAGCCCGGCTTCAATGTGTCGGCTCAGGGCCACACAGTCCTCAATCCACACACCGTCTGCATGGTCTATCTCGACAACGATGCGGTCGTCGGCCGAGATGGTCAGGTCGGTCAGGAAGTAGTCTTTGTCCGCGAGCCATTCGCTCACGAGCTTGTTCACTACGTTTTTGTCTATCATACAGATATCTGTCTTTTGGCCTGTGCGCTGCGGCCCATTTCCGTTCCTTTCTGTCGGTGTGGGTAAAGGCTGGCGTTCGGCCCTTTTTAATAAAGAAGTGAGGAACTTTTTGGAAGCCCCTCACTCTAACCGCGTGCAAAGATACGGAAAGTTTGTCGTGTGCGAAATGTTTTGCACAGAAAAGTACGCCCGTGGGCACATTTTTTTGCTCAGAGAAGGGACAAGCCCGGATGGCGGTGTGCAAGCGGTGTGTAAGCTGGTTTGCCCAGCAGAAATAAATGGAAATCACCCTTTATTCAGCCAGGGCACGCCATAAGAACGCATGTTGCTGGCATAGTCTGGAGCATTTTGGAGGTTACTGCGCGTGGCGCTGTAGTTGTGGATGAGCACTTCGGTCAGTTTGCCGCGCTTCTGTGGATTGGCGTTTACACTGCGTGTGGCCCATACGCCTCATCTTCTCTCACTGTTTGGCGCGCAGCAGGTTTCGTGCCGCCTCGATGAGGGTATCGGTGCCGCGGTTGATGTCGGCATCGAGCAGGTCTTGGTGAATGTCGGGGGCGATGCCCTCTTCGGTGGGCGTCATGTGGCGGTCGTAACTGGGGCAGGCTGAGAAGCGTATGCCCCAGCCGTTGGGCAGGTCCGTTTGGAACGGCAGGCCCGCCCCGCCGCCTGTGCGGTCGCCCAGAACGGTGACGTGGTCCAGGCCCTTGACGTACATGACGAAGGCGTTGGCCGCGCTGTAGGTGCGGCGGTTGGTCAGCACGACGACGGACTTCTGCCAGCGCAGGCCCGGGAAGGGGTCGATGACGACGGCCTCGGGGGTTGAGAAATCGTTGTGTCCCGGTCCCGTCTTGTGCTGCTGGTACCCGCAGACGGTGGGCTCGTTGAGGAAGAGCGACGCCAGTTTTTGTGCCGTGGTCAGACGGCCTCCGCCGTTGCTGCGCACGTCGATGATGAGGCCGTCGCAGAGCATGAGCGTGCGCACCATCTCGTTGAGCGAGCCGTCGCCCATGCTTGTGTCGAAGGAGGCGCAACGCACATAGCCCACGTTGTCGGGGAGGATGCGAAACTTCAGTCCGCCACTGGTGTAGTGGTCTTCCGCGCGGCCCAGATAGATGCGTTCCAGAGTGTCGGCATAGTTGGCTGGGTAGTTGTCGTACCAGGCCCCGTAGCGTGAGGTGTTGAAGGGGGAGAACAGGTTGACGTGGCCGTCGCGCAGTTCGTTGCACATTTCGGCGAGCACGCTGAACAGTTGGCGGTCGTCCATCTTCTCGCTGATGCGTGCGGCATAGCGGCTGTGCACCTCCTGCCAGTCGAGGCCGTAGGTGCGTGCTTTGAGGTCGAAGAAGCAGTAGCGTTGGTCGAGCGTCTGCCAGAGGAAGGAGAAGTTGCCGTAGCGGGTGTCAGGCGCCACGTCTTCGGTGACGCAGGCGGTGAGCGATGCCAGGGCGATGGCGGCCGCCATCAAGGTGTGGAGCAAACGGTGGAGCATGGAGAGGGGGTGGAGAAGGTGGAAAACTGGGGAGAGGAGGGTGGGCGCGACCTGCCGTCAGCGTGCCAGAAAGACGCGGCGGACGTACCCCACCATCACCTGGTTGTTCCACAGGTGGCACTTTAGGCCCCCTATGTTACTTTGGCGCACGTCGGCGCGGTAGCCCACCGACAGTGTGGCGCGCCCCAGGGGGATGTGTAGCGTGCTGAGCAGACGCAGTGAAGGGGCGGAGAAGGGCGTGGTGAAACGGACGTTGCGGTCGGTCTGTCCCAGGGCGAATATCTCGTAGTACGACTGTCCGTAGCGTGGGGTGAACATCACCCCCGCCATGGGTACGTCTGTCTGCGCGGTCAGCGTCATGCACCGGCCGAGGCAGCGGAAGCCGTAGGCAGCGCGCAGCGTCAGTGCAGCATCGGCTGTCAGGCGGCCTTGTGCGGGGTTGTTGCCCCCCATCTCGGTGTACGTGAAGCCCGCCCCCGCCTCGGCCATGACGCCGGCACGCAGGTCCACGCCGCTGCGGTTGAGCAGGCGCCAGTGCCATGCTGCCGCGGCCCAGAGGTCGGCATCGTAGGCATCATAGTCGTCTGTGGGCGAGTGGACTGTCGCGACGTGTGCGGTGAGCATCGTCTGGCGCGTCAGGGCATCGCCTCGGCGGCGGGTGGGGCGCAGTGTGGTGTGGGTCACCGAGAGCGATGGCCCCGTATATTCCAGACGCGACAGGTAGGTGTCCAGCACGTTGGCCCCTCCGTAGCCCACCAGCCATTCGTGATCTACGGGGCGGTAGGCAGGGGCGGTGATGGCCGGGGTGGCGGCGGTGTCGGACACAAGTGGCTGTCCCTCGGCCGCAGCCGTGGCTGTGCCGAGGGACAGAAAGGTGAGAGCGATGAGAGGTCGGAAAAACATGGGCAGAGGGATGGGGAAGTCGGACAAGTGCACGGGGCTTCACGAGGCACGAGGCTTAGGCTCAGGCCTTGCGACGGCGCAGGTAGTACTTGACGGCAAACCACACCGCTACCAGAACCACCAGTCCCAGGATGCACCAGCCTATCTCGTGGCTGTATTCGGCCGCCTTGTCTGAGATGTCCTTGGCGCTGGTCAGTTCGGGGAACCAGATGTGGATGAGGTAGCCCAGCAGCGCCAGCACGCTGTTCCAGGCGCCGGCGCCCAGCGTCGTGTAGAGCAGAAATTTCTTCAGGTCCATGCGGGCCAGACCGGCAGGGATGGAGATGAGTTGGCGTACGGCCGGCACCAAGCGGCCGAAGAACGTCGAGGCCACGCCGTGCCGGCGGAAATACTCCTCACTCTTCTGCACCTTCTCGCCGTTGAGCAGGCACAGGTGCCCCAGACGGCTGTCGGCGAAACGATAGACCACGGCGCGGCCCAGGGTGCGGGCAATGAAGTAGTTGACCAGAGCGCCGATATTGGCGCCGATGGTGGCCACGATGACCACCCAAAAGATGTTCAGGTGCGAGCCCTCCATGCACGCCATGCAGGCGGCGGGCGGCACCACCACTTCGGAGGGGAAGGGGATGAACGAACTTTCGATGGCCATGAGGATGAGGATGTTCCAGTAGTCGAGGCTGGTGAGCCAGCCTTCCAGCAGTTCTGTCATAGGTGTGGGGCGTGTTGTGAGGTTAGGGGGGAGACTAAGTAGGTGAGGGTGAGGGGTGGGCGACGGGGCCATGCTTATCGCCGCGTCATCGTCAGGCCGATGGCCGTGAGGCCCGGCAGGTCGTAGTGGCGCATGAGGTGGCGCAGGCAGACGGTGCCCTGCCATCCCGGTTCGAGACGCAGCGTGTCGATGTCGGCGTCCGTCTGCAGGATAGCCGTGCCGCGGCTGGCCGCCGGGGTGCGCCCGTCAGCACCGTTGGCCGTCGGGGTGTCGAAGTCGATGCGCAGGGTGTCGCGCAGGGTGTCGTCGGGCGTGACGATGGCCTTTTCTATGTAGCACTCGCGGTAGGGGTAGTGGTGCGCCGTCTGCCGGCGTATGGTCAGCGTCAGGACATACTGCCCGCTCTCGGCGATGCTGTCGGGCGTGAAGCGCAGGACGCTGTCGGCGTGCCATGTGCCGTTCAGGTCGTAGAATCTGTGCAGAGGCATGGGGCGCGGTGTGCCGCACGTCCATACCGCCGCTATGGCTGCCACCAGCAGGGCCACAGTGGCCGCGAGTGCCGGCAGGCGGTGCCTGTTGTGCCGTTTTTCCTTGTCCATGGGCTATGTGCGCGGGGCGTGTGCCCGTGGCGCTTTGTGTCTTTTTGTTGTGCCCGTTACTGTGCCCGTTACTGTGCCCGCGCGGCGCTACTGTGCCGTTGCGGCGTTGCCGTCGCCCTGGGCGTTGCGGCGTTGCCGCTGCCCCTTCTTGCCGTTGCTTTTGCGGCGGCGCTTCACCTTGTCAAAGCGTGTCAGGTCGTCCTGCTCGGCCAGGTCGATGGGGCGTGCCGGTGCGGCGGCCGTGCTGTTGTCCAGGTCGATGGGCTTGTCGCCCTGCTTGTTCAGGTGTATGACCTCGTGAGCGCGTGCCGCCGTGATGGTGACCAGGTTCGCTGCCAGGCGCTTGTCGGTGCTGTAGGTGACGAGGCCGGCCAGGATGTCGGCCTTGAAGTAGTAGAACGTGGCATCGGCCGTCTCGAGCGTGACGTCGCGCGGCGGCAGTTGGCGGGCCGCCTCCATGTAGGTGTCGGTCTCATAGTTGAGGCAGCACTTCAGTTTGGCACACTGCCCGGCCAGTTTCTGCGGATTGGGCGAGAGGTCCTGAAAGCGTGCCGCCGCCGTCGAGACGGAGTTGAAGTTTTTCATCCATGTGGCGCAGCACAGTTCGCGTCCGCAGGGCCCGATGCCGCCAATGCGTCCGGCCTCCTGGCGTGCGCCAATCTGGCGCATTTCGATGCGCACATGGAACTCCTCGGCCAGCACCTTGATCAGTTTGCGGAAATCGACGCGGGCGTCGGCGATGTAGTAGAAGATGGCCTTGCCGCCGTCGCCCTGATACTCCACGTCGCCAATTTTCATATCCAGGCCCAGGCCCTTGGCTATCTGTCGCGAGCGTATCATCGTGTCCTGCTCGCGTGCCTTGGCCTCCTCATACTTCTCCATGTCGATGGGGCGCACCTTGCGATAGACGCGCTTGATCTCCGTGCCTGGCTTGAGGCAGGCCTTTTTGATTTGGAGGGGCACCAACTGTCCCGTCAGCGTCACCACGCCGATGTCGTGGCCGGGCGTGGCCTCGACGGCCACGATGTCGCCCTTGGCCAGCGGCAGGTGGTTGTCGTTGCGGAAGTAGCCCTTGCGGGTGTTCTTAAACTGCACCTCTATCAGGTCGCTCACGCCTTCGGGCTGAGGAACGCCGGCCAGGTAGTCGTAGGTGTTGAGTTGCTTGTCCTGACGGCCGCATCCGCATGCGCTGAAGCCGCGCAGGCAGCCGCCTATCTTGAAATCTGTGTTCACGGTGGGGGGGTGTTGTGGGGTTGTGGGTGACCTGCTGCGGCGAGGCACCGCGTGGTCTTATATCGGGGGTTAGGAAATGTGGAGAACGCCCATCGCCGTCAGCGCCTGACGAGCAGTGCCATCTGCATGGCCAGGTCGAAGAAGACCATGCGTGCGTTGACATTCTGCTGAATCTCGCGTGTGGCGTCGTCCAGTTGGGTCATGAAGCCGATGATGTTGCGCTCGTTCACGAAGCGGGCAAAGCGGGTGGCAAACTCCTCCTCGCGCGCGTTCATATAGGTTAGGCCCTCCAGGCGGAAGTTGGCCATGAAGTTTTCGCGCACCAAGCGCTGGCAGTAGGCCAGGAATGCTTTTTGGCGCTCGCGGCCCCACGAGGCGATGCGGTCGGCCCACTGGTACATGCTCTTTACGTCGCTTTGGAAGCACTTGCGCATGATGAGGACGAAGAGGTCGAAAAACTCTGCCGTCTCCTCCTCCACGCCCAACATGCTGCAGGCGCTGGTGTAACTGCCGCAGGCGTTGTGGGCCAGACGTCTTGCCGTATTGTCGTCCAGACCGTGCCGTGTGGTCAGGGCGTCGGCAATCTGCTGCTCGCTCAGGGGGCGCAGGGCGATGCGCTGCGTGCGGCTGCGTATGGTTTCGAGCAAGCGTTCGGGCTTGGTGGTGGTCAGGATGAAGTGGGTGTCGGGTGTAGGTTCCTCAAGCGTTTTGAGCAGTTTGTTGGCCGCTTGCTCGTTCATCAGTTCGGCGTGCCACACCACCACCACTTTCCTTCCGCCCTGCGAGGCGTGCAGACTCAGGCGGCTGACGATGGCGTTGGCCTCGGCCACGGTGATGATGGGCTGTTGGTTTTCCACGCCCAGGGTGTTGAGCCAGGTGTCCCATGCCACGTAGGGCGATGCCGTCACCATCTCGCGCCATTCATCGACGTAGAGGTCGCAGGTCACCTGTTCGGTGCTGGTGCTGTTCTTGCGTCGTATGATGGGGAAGGTCAGGTGCAGGTCGGGGTGGGCCAGTGCGGCCGCCATGCGGCAGTTGCGGCAGTGGCCGCAGGGCTCGCCGTCGGCTTCCGGTTCTTGGCAGAGCAGCGTCTCGGCCAGCGCCAGTGCCAGGGGCAGTTTGCCGCAGCCCTCAGGTCCCGTCAGGAGCAGGGCATGCGGTATGCGGCGGTCGCTCACCATCTGGCGCACCGCCCGCAGGGCATCTTCCTGGCCTATGATGTCAGCGTAGCGCATGGGTCGTAGGGGTGGGGTAGGGGGGTCAATAGATACGTCGGGCTATCTCGGCGATGCTCTCGACGGCCGATACCGTATAGAAGTGGATGCTCGGCACGCCGTGGGCCATCAGTTCTTTACACTGTGCCACGCCCCACTCTATGCCCAGAGCCTTGGCCTCCTCGTCAGTCTTACACTTGAGGGCTTCGTTGGCCAGTTCGGGCGGCAGGTTGCAGTGGAACGTCTTGGGCACCGTCTGCAGTTGCGACAGTTTGGCGAAGGGCTTGATGCCCGGGATGATGGGTACGGTGATGCCGGCCTTGCGGGCACGATCGACAAAGTCGAAGTAGGCCCGGTTGTCGTAGAACAACTGCGTCACGCCATACTCCGCCCCCAGTTCCACCTTGCGGCGGAACCACTCCAAGTCGCTCTCTGGGTTGAGCGCCTCCTCGTGTTTCTCGGGGTAGCATGCCACGCCGTAGCTGAAGGGTTTGCCCGGCACTTTGATGGGCGTGCCATCCACAAATTCGCCCGCGTTGAAGCGGTTGATTTGGTCCTGCAGTTCGGTGGTGTGGCTGTAGCCGTCGGGTGTGGGTTTGAAGTAGGGGTCCTCCTTGGCCTTGTCGCCACGGAGCACAAGCAGATTCTCTATGCCCAAAAACTGCAGGTCGAGCAGTACGTACTCCGTCTCCTCGCGTGTAAAACCCGAGCAGAGGATGTGCGGCACCACGGGCACGCCATACTTCTGCTGCAGCGCTGCCGCCACCGCCACTGTGCCCGGCCGGCGGCGCAGCCGGCTGCGCTGCATCATACCGTTGCCCATGTCGCGATAGACGTACTCTGAGCGATGGGTGGTGATGTTGATATATTTCGGGCCAAAGTCCATGAGGCGATCCACGTTGCGCTCCAGCGTGGCGATGCCCGTGCCCTTGAGCGGGGGGAGCACCTCGAACGAGAAAGCCGTCCGGTCGCTCTGGCGGATGAGTTCTGCTATAGTCATGTCCTGTGTCAATGGGGGTGGTAAAGTCCGTGCAGCCAGTCTTGCTGCCAGTATTCGCGGCAAATTTACCGCTTTCTTCCGACACCCGCAAGAGCTGGCCGCCTAATGCGCCCGCCCCGCCGGCCTGCGCGCGCGAATCAATATTATATATTAGTGGGGCGAGGGGCGCCCAACAGTCATACACGACAACAGAGACAGCCGAAACAACAGGGACAGCCTGGATTTGGAATGTTGTGCAGGTTGTCTATGTTGTCGTCCGGCAATGGTTTTCTCGCCCAGTGTGCAATGCAAAAACACCCCTCTCTAAATCGCGAGAAGGGCCGCGAAAGTCACCAAAAAATCTACGGCCGGAAATAACGCAAGTATGAAGGCTTAGGATTTGACAGGAAATTGTAGGTTTTAGAGCAAAAATCCGTGCTTTAGTTAATTCTACTGAAATTTCGGCCGCTCCGACTACAAAAACGGCCCTCCGGTTCGTCGTCACAACCCCAGGGACTGGACGAACAGTCGCCCAAGTTGTAAAAACAGTCGCCCAGGTTGTAAATTCTATCGCCCGGGTTGTGGCGTCAAAAGCCCGTCCAAGGCCCACGAAACATTTTTTAGCCTCTATTTGCCCCACCTCAGAATGTCAAGATTATTTACCAAAAGACAAAGCTAACTGAAAGTGTGTGCAATTTTCCCAGACCGCCCTCGCGGCCCTTCCGCGGCGCCTCACCGTCGGGCTGCCGCCAATGGTAAATAATGCTAACGCCATGCCCCCGCCCCGTCGCGGCGGCCAAAAAATGCAGGCAACGCTTTGCCCTTCGGGCGGCAAGCCGTAACTTTGCAGCGCCAAAAGTGTGCCCCGCAGGCACACACCCCCATTATCAAACCACATGAACCTGACCATCGACATCGGCAACACCAGGATGAAAGTGGCTGTCTTCGACGGCGACCGCCTCGTGGTGGAGCAGGGCTTCGAAGATAGTGACCCGCGCCATGTACGCCACATGGTGGAGCGCTACCGCCCCGAACGCATCGCCCACTGCACCGTGGCGGCCGACAACCCCGCGATGGACGCCGCCCTCGCCGCCCTGAGCCTGCCCGTGCTCCGCGTCACGGGGTGCACACCAGCGCCCGTCAGCGTAGATTACCGCACGCCACACACCCTCGGGGCCGACCGCCTGGCCGCTGTCGTCGGTGCCACGGCGCTCCAGCCGCACACCGACCTGCTGGTCATCGACGCGGGCACCTGCATCACCTACGACTTCGTCACCGCCGACGGACACTATCTGGGCGGCAACATATCGCCCGGTGTCGAAATGCGCCTTGAGGCGCTCCACACCCGCACGGCACGCCTGCCACGCATCGAGGCCGACGGCGACACGCCCGACGTCGGGTACGACACCGAAACGGCGATACGCGCCGGCGTGGTGCGCGGCATAGGCTACGAACTGCAGGGCTGCATACGCCACTGGCAGAAGCGCCATGCCGGACTCAAGATATTTCTCACAGGTGGCGACCGCTACGCCTTCAGCGACGCCGTGCGCGTCAACCTGCTCACCGACAGCC
>CAMGHE010000053.1 GCA_946055775.1 uncultured Bacteroidales bacterium | reverse complement strand
AACATAGTTTTTTCATCTCTATATAAGTTCTGTGAGGCAACCTTTCGTCGTGACGATGCGAGGTTGCATTTTTCTTTATATCCCCCGCCCCTCTCCTGACCTTCCTCCCCGCCCCTTTCCCCATCCACGACGGCGAGACAGCAAACCTATCCCAACTCCAACGTCTGCATGCCGATATTGCTCTCATGGTCTGCCAAGGTTTGAGGCGCAGACGGTGGGTCATCATGGCCAATCTGCTTCGTTGCTATCGGCATTCAGGCTTGGTCATGTACTTTAGGATGGCTGAAGGCCATCCGCCGCCGCTTCAATAGCCCATGGGGGCGGTTCTTCTCTGCCTTATCGATGCCCACGGTGACGCCAATAGTCTGCACCTCATAGCGGCCTCCGTGTTCCCGCGATTGAAAACTCGTGCTACTTTTCAAAGAATTTTCAAGAGGAGTGGCGAAAAAGGGCGATTTGCATTTCGCCCGAAAACGTTGTATCTTTGCTTAGCAAAGTGCGAAGGGCTCCCGATGGGGCCCTTTTTTCGTGCCCAAAAGGCCGAAAAACAACTTGGGCGACTGAAAAAACGGTCGCCCAAGTCGTTTTTTCAGTCGCCCAGGTCGTGTTTCGCGTCGCCCAGGTCGTGTCGGCGGTCGCCCGATCCCCTTCCTTCACCGTTAAATTTCCTAAACTTTCCGCCCGAAAATCGGGCGTTGATAGAAAACTCTTGCGCAAAACGTGAAGCGCCCGCCCCACATGATGTATATTATGGGGTACGTTAGGAGCGCGAGGCGGGCTCTGGCGGCCTTCAGCCATCCGCCGCCCCGCAAAACTTTTACCAGACAGCATAATATATATAGCGGCAACACAACGGCAGGCGGCCCGGCTTTGGCGCATAGACGATAGTGTGCGTCAGAGCCGGGCCGCCTGAGGGGAGGAGCGAAGTCTGCCGTAAGGAGCAGTGCCTGCGGGGAGGTGACGGCGCCGTCAGCGGGCGGCGCCTGTGATGCGGCGGAAGAAGTGGGCAACCTCGCGCACCCAGAGCACGAGGGAAGAGCCGAGGGTGATGATAACCCAATCTTCGAGGCTCATGCTGGTGACGTTGAAGAACTGCTGCAGACCGGGCAACTCTACCATCAGCACCTGACCGACCATGATGATGGCCGAGATGAGGAGCAGGCCCCGACAGCCCTTGAAGTGGAGGGCGCTGCGGCGTGTGCCGAAGGCGCGGGCGTTGAAGAGATAGAAGAAGTGGGTCATGACGAAGATGGTGAAGAGCAGCGTCAGTTCGTAGTCGGTGACGACGCCCTTCTCGCCGAGTGAGAAATGGAACAGGTCGGTGACGCAGCAGATGTCGGCGTGCTGGAAGACATAGAGCAGAGCCAGGAGCATGAGGAAGAAGAAGCCGCCGACACCGATGATATTGCTCTTCATGACGCGGGTGAGGATGAAGTCGCGCCGGTCGCGGGGCTTGTCGGACATCACCAACTCGGAGGGCGGCAGCGAGGCCAAGGCCACGGCGGCGAAGGTATCCATGATGAGGTTGATCCAGAGCATCTGGGTCACCGTCAGGGGCGACTCGGTGCCCATGAAGGCGCCGCAGAGTACGATGAAGCAGGCGGTGACGTTGACCGTGAGCTGGAACAGCAGGAAACGCTGGATGTTCTGATAGAGCGAGCGTCCCCACATGACGGCCTTACCGATGGAGGAGAAGGAGTTATCGACGATGGTGATGTCGCTGGCCTCCTTGGCCACAGAGGTGCCGTCGCCCATCGAGAGGCCGACGTGGGCAGCCTTGAGGGCCGGGGCGTCGTTGGTGCCGTCGCCAGTGACGGCCACCACTTGGTTCATGCGCTGCAGGGTCTCGACGAGGCGCTTCTTGTCCATCGGCCGTGCGCGAGCAATGATCTTGAGGTCCATGATGCGGTCTTCGAGTTCTTCGTCGGTGAGGGCGGCAAACTCGGGGCCGGTGATGATATGACTGTCGTCGTCGGCCTCGGTCCAGAGGCCAATCTGCCGACCAATCTCGCGAGCCGTACCCGGAGTGTCACCTGTGACCACCTTGATACGTATGCCGGCCTGCACACATTCGCGCACGGCATCGGGCACCTCGGCGCGCACGGGGTCGGCGATGGCGGCGATGGCGATGAAGTGGAGGCGGCGTGCGGTAACGCGCTGTTCGGCGATGGTGTCGTCGCCGTCTTCCACCACCTGGTAGGCGAAGCCCAGGGTGCGCATGGCGCGCTGCTGGTAGGCCAGGAGTTGAGCGTCGAGGGTGGCCTTATCGACGTCGGCGGTGGCGCAGAGCGAGAAGACAATCTCGGGTGCACCCTTGACGAAGAGCACCGTCTTGCCGGGCATGGCGGCGGAGCGCACCATGGTGGCCATATACTTGCGCTCGGTGGTGAAGGGCAGTTCGGCCACGGTCTGCACGGCCTCGCGCAGCGGGCGGTAATCGACGCCCTGGTCGTGGAGCCAGAGCAGCAGGGCGCCCTCGGTGGGGTTGCCGAGCACCTGGGGCTTGGCGCCAGTATAGTCGAGTTCGGCGGTGGAGTTGACGGCGAGGCCCTCGTGCATGAGGGTGGCGGGTATGGCCGCATCATATACCTTGATGTCATCGACGCGCATCTGGTTTTGCGTCAGCGTGCCGGTCTTGTCGGTACAGATAACGGTGGTGGCGCCCATGGTTTCGCAGGCGTGCATTTTGCGTACCAGGTTGTTGGTCTTGAGCATGCGGCGCATGGAGTAGGCCAGCGACAGGGTGACGGCCATAGGCAGACCCTCGGGCACGCTGACGACGATGAGGGTGACGGCAATCATGAGGGTCTGGAGGATATAGGCTATCAACACGCCGGCGTCGGCGGGAACGAGGCTGCCAGCGGCGTCGGCCATCAGGTGGTGGCACCACAGGCTCATACCCACCAGGGCGGCGAAGTAGCCAGCGATGGCGGCGACGATGGCGGGCCAGCGCCAAACCTTAAACTTGCACACCACCATCCAGAAGAAGAGCGCCGTGGGCACAATCAGGGTGAAGGCTGCGGGGGCCCAGTGGAAGAAGACGATGAGGCGACCCACGATGATGAGGGCAGCACAGGCGTAACTCAGTTTGGTGATGAGGCTGGCCAGACCGTCGAGCTGCTCGTTGAGGGGCGTCTTGACGCTATCGTCAATCTGTGCGGCCTCAAACACCTTGCCCTGCTCGGTGTGGTCGCCGACGGCCAGCACGCGCATGACGCCGTGGCCCTCCATGGCCTTGGTGCCCTTCATAACGTGGTCGGTGGGATAGGTGGCGTTGGGGTCGGCATCGGCGGGGTCGGTACTCTTGGCACACATAGGTTCGCCGGTCAGCGTCGATTCGTCCATGTGCAGGTGGACGGCCTCGACCAGTTGGCCGTCGGCGGCCACCTCCTCGCCGGTATTGATGACGATAAGGTCGCCCACGACGATGTCGCGGCGGGGCACCTGCGTGAGTTGGCCGTTGCGATAGACCTCGACGGGCTCATCGTCATTGACCTGGTTGAGCAGAGAAAATTCCTTGTCGGCCTGCCGCTCGAAGTAGAAGGCCAGACCGGTGGCCAGCAGGATGGCCACGAAGATACCGGCGGGCTCGAAGAAGACCTCGGCGCCATGCTGAAGGCCGAAGAACTCGTAGAACGAGATGCCGACGGACAGGGCACCGGCGATGAGGAGCACGATGATGAGCGGGTCGGCAAACTTGCCAAGGAACTGTTTCCACAGCGGCTCCTTCTCGGGCGGAGTGAGCACGTTGCTGCCGTACTTGGCACGGCTGGCTTCCACTTCGGCATCGGTCAAGCCGGTGTACTTCTTCTTTTCTTCCATACTAAACAACGATTTTCTTACGATATAGGGGATTAGCGCTTGCAAAGTTAGCCAAAAGATTCGTAGCCGGCTTGCAGCGGCGCGCAAAATGCGCATGCGCGGCGGGGAGTAATATACAAGCAGGAGGCAAATGCCTTCGATAATGAGCATTTGCCTCCTGACAGGTAATCAGCGTCTGTTCCTATTCTTTGCTTTCCGAAGCCACTTGTCTGCGGAATCCGTTGTCCGTGATGGGAGTGAAGCGGAAGTCGTTGTTTGTGCTTTGGTTGGGTAGGTATTGGAAATGGTTGTAGTACTGAGCGCGGTCATCCAGAGCTGCACCACCGACTGTTCCCGGTACACCCAGCAGCATCGCTCCTGCTCCAATACCAGCAATTGCAATGTCATCTAATCCTACTGCTATCACAGTTACTACACCACCTAACGTGAGTATTCCCAATGAAACGAATGCGCCCGCATACTTTAGATTCGAGCTTTTTTCCTCAAAGTCCAAGGCAAATGGAACGAGCGGGTCGGCAATGTTTTGCTGAGACAAGAGGTAGGGATAGTAATCCCTCTTGGAGATGGTAAATTGGGCTTTGCCATCGCTGTCGATAGTGCCCAGTTTTTGCATGGACGGCGTGTAAATTGTGGTGCCGGGGGTGCCGCTGACGGTCAGGTCTTGAGTCTTGGAGCATGCGCACAGCATACAGCAGATGGCGGCGATACAGAATGGCAGATAAATTCTTTTCATGATGCGCTTGTGTTTATTGATAGTCATACAGTAATCCTTGTATTCTCTCATTCATACCCGATGATACGTTCGATACGAAATTGAGCATCCACCAGGGCTCGCTCAGGGCATCAGGCTTGGCGGCGTATATCTGCCGCAGAGTCTCATTGACCTGATAGCCGTTCTTGCCCTTGGCCACAGGAAGGGCAATCATGGCGCTGGCGTAAAACTCTGTGACCAGTTTTTTGAACGTGGCGCCGTTGTCCAGCGAATAGGATATGCAGACGCTGAAGCGGTAGGGCGACATCTGGGCCGAGAGTTGCGGCTGCATCACCGGGCCGTTGTCGACTGTCAGCGGATCAATGGCCTTCACTTTATACACCTTCGACATGGCACCGTTGCTGTGCGGAGCCAGCGCCACACGGGGCTGGTCGGCGATGTAGGTGGAAGAGGTCGTGGACGAGCCGGTGGTGCCCGCGCCCCCCAGGTTGATGCCGCTGGCCAACTGGCCCATGGTGCCGCCTATGCCAAGGGCACCAGCCACCGCACCAAGGTTGACGGAGCCTCCCTTGGTCGTCGAGGACGAATTGGTGACAGAGGTGGTGCGTATGGTGGGGTCGTAATAGGAGGTGGACTGCCCGTCGGAATTGACGAAGAAGGACATTGTCTGGTCGATAATCATGATTTCCGACGTGCGGTTATACACCACAGCGGTGAGGTTGCCGTCCTTCGAAAGGGCATAGGCCACGGCGATTTCTGCATTGTTGGGGATGGGATTGGAGGGCGTGGGTTGGGCGTGGTGTGTTCTGATGCTTTGGTAGCCGACACCCGTGGTCACCAGTTTCGGGCCGCCGCATGACGACAGGGTGCAGAGCGTGACGGCCGCGTAAAGGAGCGTTGTTTTCTTCATGAATGACAATAGAAAAGGCGTGTAACCATTCCGTACCTGTTTACTATCTGGTTACCGCCAAGTGACCATTCCACAACAAGCACAAAATGGTCCACGCCATACAGCGTGAACCTTCAGTCTGCTTGTTCCCGTGGATGAATGTTGGCGGTATTCGATAGTAGAGAACAAGAGCCAAAAGCTCAGTATCATCAAAAGTAGGAAGGAAACGCCGGGTTAAGGTTTGTGAGGCTGTGCCTCGTTGGATTGTTTGATGCGGAGGGCTGATGTCACATGATGAGCGCGGTCTCCGCCGGCGTTTCAATTAGGGGTTTTGTCTGCGGGCAATGTGGGTTTTAGGTGTTACATCGTATTCTGTCTGTACCCATGCGGCCCAAGAGGTGAATACATACCTCCGGACTCGGGTGTACGGCGCCGTTCCACATAGCAATCTGTGGGCGCTTTCCTTCTGCAAAGATAACAGAAGTAAGGCAGAGTAGGAAGGAAAATGTCGTTTTTTACAAAAAAACGTGGTGACATAGCAACATAGCGTACCGTATAGCGGACGGACCGCTACTGACGGGCACCAAAAACGGGCTGCCCCGGCGCCGCAGTGCGGCAGGGGCAGCCCGTGAGAGAGGGAATGGGACGAAACGGCACAGCCGGCGCTTCCGTATTATTTCTGATAGACCTTCACCTTGGTGCCGTCATAGCCTACGGCCATGATGTAGCTGGCACCCTCGCTGCTGGGGAAGAGGACGTGGGTGTAACGCGTCGCGCCCGGTTCGTCGCCCAGACCGAAGACGGTGATGCGGAGCAGGTCGCCGCTGCTGTTGTACGTCTCGTAGCCCACAGCGCCAGCCCATACGTTGTTGTCCACGCGGACGCGGTTGCTAGCGGGTGCGCTGCATCCCTTGCCCAGACCGGCGTCGGTGAGGGGTGTGCGGTCGCGGAAGCGTGTCCAGTTGTAGGCGTTGATATAGTTGAGCGCGGCGGGAGGCTCGGGGTAGTTTTTGCTCTCGACGTAAGCCTTGAGGTCGTTGAGCATGCCCTCGGTGATGATGTTCCAGCCGGCGGAGTAGTCCTCGACATACTGCTTGATGGGGCGTGCCAGACCGGCCTTGGTGAGGAAGGGCAGCAGGTTGTAGCCGGCGGCATCACAGAGGCGCTTCATCATCTCCACCTGCTGTTTGCCGTTGGTGTTGAACGTCTTCGTGTCGAAACCTCTGCGGTAGGAGGTAATCAGGCGACCTATGGTGCCAGGGCAGGCGCCGACTTCCTCACTCCAGAGGATAATCTGCCAGAAGGGGATGACCTTGACAAAGTGGTCGAAGTTGCGCGACTTGGTGGTGACGGTGCCGATGTTGTTGCCGTTCTCATCGACGGCGGTGACGGTCTTGTCGTTGAAGGCGTTGCCGTAATAGTCGGGACCGTCCTGCAACTGCCAACTCTTGCCCATGCGCACGGCCTGCTCCATATAGGCTTCGAAGCGTCCGCCGCGCAGGCCCTTGTAGTCGTCGATACCGGTTTTCTCATCCTCGAGGGTGTGTTTGCCGTTACCGAAAGCATCGGCGGCGCCCACCTTGTGCTGTACCCAGGTAGAGTAGATGTTATTGGTGGTCTCGCCGCAACCGCTCCACTTGAAGCCGGGTGCAATCTGGTTGTTGTGTCCCAGTTCGTGGGCCAGGCCCCAGAAGCCGAAGTTGGTGGGGTTGATCCAGCCTTTGAAGCCGCTGAAGTAGGCGGCAGCACCGTAGCCGTCGGCAAACATGCCGCTCTTGACGGGACGGGCAAACTGGTGGTTGCGGGGCTCTTCATTCTCCTGAATCAGGCCCATCAGCTCGTGCTCGCGATAGACAATCTGGTTGTGTATCTCGGCCAGGCGACTGCCGTTCTTGGGGCAGAGTTCGCGCAGGTAGTCGGTGGGAGCTGCTATGTGGAGGCGTTGGCTCAGGACGTCGAAGATATCGCTCTTGGCGTTGGCCAGCAGGCGCTGCCAGTCGTCGTCGTTGTGGCGCTGGGCGTCGAAGTAGCCCGTCTCGGTGGCCATAGCGAAGTGGAGGCGTATCTGCGGCGCCTGCTCGTAGTCGTTGGCGTAGTAGCTGAGGTAGCCGTTGCCGCGGTTGGCGGCGGTGATGACGTTGACACCGTTGTGCAGGGGGTAATAGGTGGCCACCTGGCCTTCGGTCTCGATGTCCTTCTCGTTACTCATGTTGTAGATGCAGAGGCTGGGGGTGAAGGCTTCCTCGATGCCCTCGGCAAAGATGACGACCTTATCGCCCTTGGCAAAGTAGATGCCGGTGGGGTTTTCGTAGTTGTCGTAGGCCGAAGAGGTCTTCAGACGCTGGCGCAGTTGGTTGCGGTCTTCGTAGCAAGAGAAGGTGGCCACGCGAAACTCGGTGGAGTAGTCGCCGAGCATGGCCAGGGCCAACTGGCGCACGTAGGGGTTCATAATCTTGTTGACGGCGGTAGAGTCGATGCCGGGCTTGAGGGCTTCGCAGAGGGGCGAGGTGAAGACTTCGGCCGTGGCCTCTTCGAGCGAGCGGTCGGTGGCGTAGAAGCCAATCTCGGCGCACGAGGCATACTTATTGAGCGGCGAACCGTCGGTGCTGCGGATGTCAATCTTGATTTTCTTCACATTGTCCAGGCCGCTGTCACCCAGTTCGATGCGGGTGGAGGTGCTGTTCATGCCGCAGTCGGCATCGCAGGCCTTGACGAAGGTTGTGGGCGCATCGGCGGTGGCATAATAGACGGTGACCATGCCCCAACGGCCGTTGCGGCTGTCAAGACGCGGGGTATAGATGAGGTAGTCGATGTGCGAGGCTTCCTTGAAGGTGTAGGTGACGTTGATGGGGAAGGAGGCGCCGCTCCAGCTGCTGTGCCAAATGGTGTTGATATCGTCGTCGTAACTCTTGTTGATTTCGGTGCCGCCCTGCGTCGAACTGGCCGAGGCGTTCTGGATGGCAATCTTCTTGTCGCCCAGATCGGCGGCAGAGGTGTTGGCGCGCTGGCATACCACGAGGGGATGGCTGCAGGTGCCGTCGTCGCTCTTGAGGGTGAAGGTGGCATAGCGCGGCTTCATGGCGTCGTAATGGTACTGAGCAAAGAAGGTCAGGTTGCCGTTGGCTTCCTTGCGGCAGGTGACCCAGGAGGCTGCGGCGTCAGACTCTACGCTGTAGCCGGCGGCATTGGTGCTGACGGCCACGGTGCCGATGCCGGCGTTATAGGCCAGCCGAAGGGTGTCCTTGCTGGTCAGGATATGTATGGCCTTGGCCTCGTCAGCCACGGGGTGCAGCGACTGCGCGCTGGCGGTCTGCACGCCGAGGACCAGGGCCAGAGAGGCGAATATAGTGGTCTTCATGGGATGGACTTATGAGGGTTTAGGGATGGGTGATGTGAGGTGTATTCTACTTGGTCTCAGCGCACAACGGCCTTCACACCGTTGACCACATAGAGGCCGGCGGGCACGGCAAAGCGATGGATGCCGGCACCGAGGGTTCCGGCGTGTACGGTGCGGCCCTGCACGTCGCAGACGGTAACACGGGTGGCCTGCCCGAGGGTGATGGCCAGGCTGCCGGCATCGCCGCTGACGGTCATGGGCGCGATGGTCTCCACGCCGTCGATGGCATCGGGCACACCGACGTTGAAGGGCGTGGTCTGGAGCGAGTAGAACGTGCCCCAGTTGCCGGTGAGGACGACGCCCGTGTGCGGGGTGAGGAAGGTGAAGACGCGACCGCTCTCGGTGAAGTCGGTGCCCTTGACCAGGGTATAGCCCTCGCTATCTACGAGTTTGTAGGTCGAGGCGATGGTGGTGCCGAAGCCGCCCTTACGCAGGATGGGGGCGAAGTCGCAGGCCTCGTTGAGGTTATAGACGCGCTCTACGGCATAGGACGCCATGGGCTGATAGACGATGTGGATGTCGCGGTTGTGATACTTGAACGGCGGCATGGAGTTGAGCATCATGGCGTTGTCGTGCAGATAGGCGTCGGTCAGGGCGTCGCCGCAGGCAGCATCCCACGATATGGTGGTCAGCTGGTTGTGGTCGGCTGCCAGAGTGGTGAGGCGGGGTGCGCCCTTGGTCATGTCGATGGTGCTGAGGACGTTGTTGTCCACCCAGAGGTGCTGCAGCATGGGTTTCTGACCCAGAGTGAGCGTCCTCACCTTGTTGTCTGACAGGCAGAGCGAGCGCAGGTCGGCAGCGGTGCTGAGGGAGGCCGAAGTGATGGCATTGTGCTGTGCCCAGATGGTGCGGGCCTTAGACAGGATGGTGGAAGAGGACAGGGTGGTCAGGCTGTTGTCGGCCACGACGTAGTAAACGGGGCGTGCCGACGTGTTGAGGCGCAGGGGCGTGCCCTCCATGCCGTTGCTGGCCACATTGATGTCGTAGAGGTCGGTCTGCTTGCTGGCATCGAGCACGGCGAGGCGGTTGTTCTGCACGTCGATGGTCTGCAGGTTGGGGCAGGCCGTAAGGGACAGCGTGGCCAGCAGGTTGTCGGCGGCGTAGAGTTCTTCAAGGTTGGGGGCTTTGGCCAGGTCGAGGGTGCTGATGCCGCAGCCCTGGACGTAGAGGCGGGTGAGTTTGCCCATGGTGGTGGTGATGGTCAACTGGGGATGCCGAACGGGGATGGTCAGCATGCTGCCGTCGGAGGCAAACTCCTGACTTTCGCCGTTGCCCCATGTGAGGCGCATGGCTGCGTCGGCATTGACGGCGATGGTGAGCTCATCGCCGATGGCCTTGGCCGTGGTCAGCGTCACCTCGTCGGCATGCAGACAGAGCGTGCCGGCCGACCAGAGCGCTGCGGAAAGAAGCAGGGGGATGGTTCGCATGGTATTAAGGTTTTAGTTATGTCTTGTGAAAGAAGGGATATCCTGGGCAAAGATATTGAAAAATAGGCAGACAGGGGCACTGCCGGCGCTCATTATTTAGAAAAAATTGTTTTCTTCGTGGCTTCGTGGCGGGCGCCAATAGTAGAGCCATGTCCATTGACGTGGCTCTCAGTACTTGTTGCGACGTCAGGAGCAACGCCTATTAAAACGCCTACAAAATAGGTATCGTGGCTGGGCACCACGATGAAGTTCTGAGTACCACGTCAATGGACGTGGTACTACTACGCGGCGCAGACGCCTATTCGTAAAAATAGGAAACGCTTGCTTGCCGACGCACGGCTTTGCGGAGAAGCAGCGGAAAAGGGCGATTTGCATTTTGCCTCTATTTGTTGTATATTTGCATAGCAAAGTGTGAAGGGCTCCCTCGGGGGCCCTTTTTTTCGTGGCCTAAAGGCCGTTTTACAGTTTGGGCGACTGTTTTTACGGTCGCCCAAACCGTAATAACAGTCGCCCAAGTTGAATATCGCGTCGCCCAAGCGGTGTTTTCAGTAGTCCATACGCTGTTCCGAAAGCCCGCGGGCCGTTAATCTTTCCTAAAGTTTTTGCCCGCAAAACGGGCGGTGATAGAAAACGCGTGCGGAAAACGCCAAGTGCTCTCCACCGTCCTCTAAGAGCGTGCCTGGACGGGATGACCCGGCGGGCGTGGCGTGGCCGGTGCGCACTATGCCTCGAGCCAGGCGGGGAGGTCGGCCAAATGGTCGAGGATGACATCGGGCAGGCTGTCGTCGGTCTCTTCCTTCCCCCACCCTTCTCCGCGCAGCCACACGCTGTGGCAGCCTACGGCGGTGGCGGGGACGATGTCCTTGCCGAAACTGTCGCCGACAACCAGACAGTCGGCGGCGGGGCAGCCGGCGGCCTCGACGCCAAGGCGGTAGATGGCGGGATCGGGCTTGCGCACGCCGACGACGGCGCTCTCGATGATACGGGGGAAATAGTGGTCGAGGCCGTAGCCGCGGAGCACGGCCCCGACATTGCCGTAGAAGTTGGAGACGAGGACCAGGCGGTAGTGGGCGGCGGCGAAGTCGAGCACGCGGCGCGTGACGTCCATCTGGCGGCGCACATAGGCGTCGCACCAGCAGGCCACGCGCTCGGCCAGGTCTTGGCGTACCTTGTCGCTGGCGAAGGCGATGCCGAGCTGGGCCAGGCGCTGCGTCTCGATGTCGGCCTTCTTGCGCAGCAGGGTGAAGAAGTCGTCGTCGGGGCCGATGATGGGCTGGCGGGCCAGGGTGCGCTCGCCGTGGACGTAGGCGTCGCGCCAGACGTCGTCGGCGAGGGTGAGACCGGCGGCGGCATAGCCGTCGCGCAGGACGTGCGACCAGTGGCGGGCATCGGTGTCGAGGGTGCCGCCGTAGTCGAAGATCAGGGTGTGAAAGGGGCGCATGGAGGGAGGGGTATAACGATAATGAGGCGTGTTATGACTGGGGCATGTCGGCGCTGTCGGCCTGTTTCATCAGTGCTTTGTTTCCCACCTTGACGAGCGAGACACCGATGAATATCCATACCAGTTCGCGGATGCGGGTGAGGAAGGCGGAGAAGATGCCGACGCCGGCGCCGCCGGGATAGCCCAGAATCTGGATGACGAGGGCCAGACCGCCCTCGCGGGCGCCCATCTGCATGGGGAAGAAGAAGAGCAGGTTGCCCACGAGCGAGGAAAAGGCCAGGACGAAGAGGGCGTCGAGGAGGGTGACGGGGGCGCCGAAGGCCAGGAGGATGAAGTAGAACTCGAGACTGTTGATCAGGCGGCCGACGTACTCCATCAGCAGCGAACCGTAGAAGGCGCGGGGCATCTGGTGCAGACAGGCGATGCGTCGGTCTATCTGCTGCATGTTCTCCACCTGCTTGTCGTAGAAGCGGCGGGCATAGCGGCGAACGTAGGGGATGTAGAACAGCAGGCGGTACAGGCGGACGATGAGGCCGTTCTTATAGCCGCGGTAGAAGAAATAGATGACGAAGAGGAGTACGGCGGCGAAGATGCCGGCGGCTATCCACAGGGCGGTGTCCATCTTGTCGTAACAGCAGACCACGAAGAGGGCGGCAGCGGTGGCCCACAGGCAGATGTGGGAGAGGATGTGCATCATCGAATAGAGCACGACGGACGACATGGCGCGGTTCATGCCGATGTGGTTGGCCAGTTCCATGACGCGGTAGGGACCGCCACCGAAGCCGAAGGGCGTGGTGTAGCTGAAGGCGAAGCCCGAGACGGTGAGCTTGTAGGCGTGGCGGAAGTCGAGGTGCTTGTCGTGGTCGCTGGCGTTGACAATCATCTGGAAGGCCCAGGCGTTGCAGGCATAGACGGCCACCCATACGCCGATGACCAAGGGGAGATAGGCCAGGGCGCTGCCCATACGGCTGCCTATCATCCTGTAATCGACGTCGAAGGAGAGGAGCATGATGACGATGGCCACCACGCCAAAGAGCAGGAAGAGGTTTCTATACAGCGGTTTCATAGGCGTCGAGATTGGCCTGCACGCGGCGGCAGAGGTTTTCGTGGCTGCGCCACATATAGAGCATGAGGGCGTTCATGACGGTGGCCTCGAAGACGGGGTATATCCAGGGCTCATTGACAAGGACGGCGATGTAGAGCACGATGGCGCGCGTGTTGAAGGTCAGGATGTTGGCCCACTTCATCAGGGGCAGACTGCCGGCGCGGAAGTCGTCGCGCAGGGGCTGCGGCAGGGCCTTGGGGAAGCGCTGGGCCAGGGCGTCGCGCAGGCGCTGGAAGGCGGGGGTGAGGCGCTCCTGCGAGCGGGTGTAGTTGCGGTAGAAGAAGAGGAAGAGTTTCCACGCGCCGTCACGGCGCCAGGTCAGGCTCTGAAACTCGGCCGTGAGGCGGTCGCTGCGGTCCAGTTCGCTGCCGTCCTTGCCTTTCAGGAAATAGAGGTGGATGTTGCGGTAGTAGTCGGCCAGGGCGCACTGCTTGCCGTGGAAGATGAAGCCCGTCACGACGGTGAGCACCCATATCCACGGGCCCCAGGTGGGCATGAGGCGCAGGCTGATGGCGACGTAGATGGCGAAGAACCAGACGTCGCCGGCAAAGCCGTCGAGGATGCGGCCCCAGCGGGTCTTCTTGCCCGTCATGCGGGCCAACTGGCCGTCGCAACTGTCGTAGAGGTTGGCCCACACCAGCAGGCCGACGCCGAGCAGGTTGGTCCAGAAATCGGTGAAGTAGAAGCAGATGCCGGCGCCCAGGCCGAGCAGGATGGAGAGGATGGTCACCACGTTGGGGTGGGTGCCGAAGAGGTTGAAGAAGTTGGCCCACAGCAACCCCAGGGGGCGGGTGAAGTGGATGTCGAGCCACTCTTCGGTGTCTTGCGACTTGAAGGTGGCGGCGAGTTTGTTGGTTTTCTTTTCAGACATGATTCGTTC
>CAMGHE010000052.1 GCA_946055775.1 uncultured Bacteroidales bacterium | reverse complement strand
GGCTTCAAGAAACCATGGTTCTCCTATCTTTATATAATAGTCCATATTATTTGCCTGCACGCTGTGGAGTTCGCTGTTGTTGTCAAGCATACCAACCTTGCGAAGTATCGACAGGTAGGTGCTTGCCACCTTGCGCATGGTGTTCTCGCTCCATGTGTTGACAAACTCGTCCTTTGCAGCTATCTCAGAGAACTCCATCATCAGGTCATCTCTTGTCAGCGACTTGGCAATGCCGTTCCACTTACGCATAGTCACCCGTATCTGAAAGTCAAAGCAAATCTTGTAGGTTTTCAGAATGACGAAGAACAAGGCAATCTTCTGATTGTGCTCCTCCATCATCTTGTAGTCCTCCCAAAAGCTGACTGGCATGGTGTCATAGCGTCGGGCAATCTCGCGGATGTTGTTCTCACGTGATTTCTCTGCATTGATTTGAAGAATACGGTTGTTCACCGCTTCGTCTTTCAGTAGTACGTCACGGTTATCGGATTGGAGCAGGGGCAGCAACAGGTTGGTCTCCTCGAAAAGGAAACCTCCGCCTGTGATGGCTGCTGTATATGGACTTTGTATCCTCTTCATCATTCTTTTTATAATTTGCTAATCTACAACAGAACAGAGCAGTCAATCTGCACTATATCATAATTTTGCCCCTCCGGCATTCACTTGCCGATGCAAAACCCTGAGAATATGCGCTGGAGGGTGGCGTCGGTGGTGATTTCGCCGGTGACGGAGGAGAGGTGGTGGATGGCGTCGCGCAGGTCTTCGCTGACCAGATCGGCGGGGAGGCCGGCGTCGAGGGCCTGGAGCATGCGCTGCAGGGCGTCGTGGGCGTGGACGAGGCTGTCGTGGTGGCGCGCCTCGGTGATGATGACGGCCTCGTCGGTGGGGTGGGGCAGATGGGATGCCAAGACCTCGCGCAGGTGGTCGATGCCCTCGGCGCTGTGGGCCGAAATGGCCAATATGGGTGTGCCGGCGGGAAGATGGGGCGAGAGGGTGGCGACGAGATGGTCGGGAGTGGTGGTGGGCGCGTCGGAGGCCGACTGAGGCGAAACTTCGGCAGGCCTTTGGGCAGGTGTTTGGGCTGGTGCGTCGGTGGTGGGTGCGTCGGTCAGCAGGTCGGTTTTGTTGATGACGGCGATGAGGGTGGCGCCTTCGTGGCAGAGGCTGCTGATTTCGGGGATGAGAGTGGCGGCATGGTAGGCCGCGGTGGCGTCGATGACCCACACGATGAGGTCGGCCTGTGCGGCACGCTGGCGGGCGCGGTCCTGACCGATGCGCTCGATGGTGTCGGTGGTGTGGCGCAGACCCGCTGTGTCGATGAAGCGGCAGGTGATGTCGGCAATGACGGCTGTGCATTCGATGGTGTCGCGTGTGGTGCCGTGGATGTCGCTCACGATGGCGCGCTCCTCGCCCACGAGAGCGTTGAGGATGGTCGATTTGCCAGCGTTCGTCTCGCCGATGAGGGCCACGGGCACGCCGCGTTTGATGGCTTGGCCAATGCGGAAGGTGGAGGCCAGGTGGGCAATGCGTTCGCAGGCCTGTTGGGCGAGTTGGCGCAGGTCATCGCGTGAGGCGAACTCGAGGTCTTCGTGGTCGGAGAAGTCCAGTTCGAGTTCGAGCAGCGTGTTGAGGTGGAGCATCTGTTCGCGCAGGGTATGCATCTCGGTGGTCACGGCGCCGCGCAGTTGGTTGAGGGCCACGCGGTGGGCTGCGGCATGGCGTGCGGCGATGAGTGAGGCCACGGCTTCGGCCTGTGTCAGGTCCATCTTGCCCGCCATGAAGGCGCGGCGGGTATATTCGCCCGGCTCGGCCAGACGGCACCCTTTGCTGCACAGGGCTTGCAGGATGGTCTGGATGATGTAGGGTGAGCCGTGGCAGGAAATCTCGGTGGTGTCGTCGCCGGTGTAGGAGTGGGGCGCGCGGAAGAGGCTCACCAGGACGTCGTCGATGACGTCGTTGCTGTCGCCGGCCTGATGGAGGACGCCATAGACCACGCGGCCGGCCGGCGTTTGGGCCAGGGGACGGCCGTTGTGGGCGCTGAACAGCAGGTCGGTGATGGCGATGGCGTCGGGGCCCGAGACGCGGATGATGCCCAGGGCGCCGCCGGGCGCGGTGGCGCAGGCGCAGATGGTGGACGTAGGCTGCATGAGGTGGGGGAGGGAAGAAATAGGAAAAACGGTGAAGGTTATGCCCTTATGCTTTACGGGGCGTGCACGCAATGGTGCACGCCCCGTAGGTGTAAATATGGGAGAGGGGGGGCAGGGCCGGTGTGCTCTGCCTTTCTCAGCATTTATCCCAGGTGTGCCGGGCGGTAGAGGTCGTTGACCGTCTTGACGGGGTTGAACGTGGCCAGAGGCACCTCAACGAAGATGGTGTTCCAGTCGCTCATGGCGCCGTTCCAGAGGCCGGGCAGTTCGAGCGCCTTGAGTTCCTTGCCATCCTTGCTCTTCTGCGAGATGAAGCCCGTGGCGGGGTCAACATACTTCTTGAGGTCGAAGGGCTGGTGCTTGTAGTTGCGTGTGGCGCAGACCAGGTCAACGGGGTTGAAGTGGGTGCCTTTCTCGAAGAGGGCGCGCTTTTCGGGGTCGTTCATGTCGATCTGCGAGCTCTCGAGGATTTGCGGCGAGATGGTGCTGTCGGGGTTGTAGGCCAGGAACGGACCGCCGCCGGCTTCGCCCTCGTTGCGTACCATACCGCAGACGCGGATGGGGCGGTTGAGCTTGCGCTGCAGGTAGATGGCCAGTTCGGTATCTTCGAGCATCTTCGTCTCGGGGTTTTTGGTGCAGAGTGTCTTCTGTACAAACTGCAGCATCTCGCGCAGCGTGTCCATGTTGTAGTTGCCGCTCTCGAGGCGTTCGAGGTAGGCGAAGACCTGATTCTGCACGCTCACCAGGATGCCCGCCAGCAGGCGCTTGTAGAGGATGGTCGGCTCCTTGCAGCGGTCGTGCACCACGTTGTCGATGTTCTTGATGAAGATGACGTCGGCGTCGATGTCGCCCAGGTTCTCGATGAGGGCGCCGTGGCCGCCGGGACGGAACAGCAGACTGCCGTCGGCCTGACGGAAGGGCTCGCCTTCGGGGGTGGAGGCGATGGTGTCGGTCGATGATTTCTGCTCAGAGAAGGAGATGTCGTAGCTGACGCCAAACTGCTTCTCCAGCGCGGGCACTTTCTCGCGCACCAGGGCGGTGAAGAGGTCGCGGTGCTCGGGCGATACGGTGAAGTGGAGGTGGACGATGCCGTCGGCACCGCGGGCGTAAAGTGCGCCTTCAACAAGGTGCTCCTCAACGGGTGTGCGGTTGCCCTCGGCGTAGCGGTGGAACAGCAGGACACCCTTGGGCTTGCGGCCGTAGGCCAGGCCTTCGTCGCCCAGCAGGGCGCGCACCACATCCTTTTGGCGGCCGGCGGCACAGAGGGCATCGATGCCCATGCCGTAGAGGCGCTGGCAGGCGGCATCGAGCACTTCGAAGTAGGGCGCTTCGTGCAGGTGCTCGAAGAAGGTCTGCTCAAACTTGCTCTCCGGGGCATCGTGGTCGCTATCGACATAGGCGAAGAGGTCCTTGAACATACGGCTGGCGGCGCCCGAGGCGGGGACGAACTTCACCACCTTGTGGCTGCTGTCGGCGGTATATTCTTCCCATGCTTTCTGGTATTGCGCCATGGCCTCGTCCGAGGCTTGCATGATGCCTTTCTCTACGCTGGCGGCAGCGTGGATGCGCAGATAGGGAAATCCCTCCTTGAGCTGCTGGAGCTGGTGCAGGAGTTGAGATTCGCTGATGCCCTTGGCTTGTAACTGGGCTTTGTCTTTTTCTGATAGCATAGGGAAATAAAGGTTATAGGGTTTGTGTATATCCTGAAGGGAAGGCGTTTGGCAGCGAAAGGGCGCAGGCTCGGCCTGCTGTCGCGACGTACCCGCCATGCAGCAAATTTATATTTTTTCTGAGACATTGGGGGCATGGCGCGGGCAAAATTTGCCGCGTCCGCGGCTTTTTCACTCTCCGTGCGTGGCGTAGCGCATGTAGTCGGGCAGCGGGGGCTGCAGCGCCGCCTCGAAGCGCTGGCCCAGGAGGGTGCGCATCAGGGGCATGACGGCGTGCTTGAGGGCGCTGTCGTTGAGTTGGTGGCCGCCGTCGTAGCGCTGCGCGTGGGTGTAGTACTTGGTGAAGGTGGCGTAGGCATTGGCGGGGTTGACCGTGGTGTCGTTCGTGCCGAAGAGGCCGTAGCACAGGTCGCGGTCGGCCGGCGTGATGCCGTCAAACTGCCGGCGCTCCATGGCGTTGAAGTGGGCGATGGTGTCGCGCGTGATGCGGAAGGTCTTGGCGTGGTCCTTGCGCCCGTTGAGGAAGGGGTGCTCGCCCGTGCGCAGCACCTTGCTCATGGTGGACATACGGAAGGCAGGGTTGACGCAGATGCGCAGGTGGCCGTGCATCTGGGCGGCATACATGCCCCCCATGCTCGTGCCCAGAACGATGTCGGGCTGCTCGCGCTCCACCAGGTCGGTGAGGAAGGGCAGCGCCTCGAGGGGGTCAACGGGGATGTCGGGGGCGATGACCTCGGCCGAGGGCAGCATCTTGCGCAGCAGTTCGACGGTGCCGCTGGCGCCCGACGAGGCAAAGCCGTGGAAGTAAATCAGTTTCATATCGTGTGGAAGTGTGTAAGGCAAAGTTACGTTGTTTCTGCGGAATGGGCAAGCCTTCTCCGGGTATTGCTGAGGGGTAGGAGACATTGGCGGCGGTTGACCCCCTGCCGCATGAACGAAACAGCCTTCCCGACGGCGCTGTGGTCGTCGGGAAGGCTGTAGAGGGTTGGTGGGCGTCGCCGGCGTCAGAAGCCGAAGTAGCGCTGGGCGTTGTCGTGGCAGATGTCGGCCACCATGCGCTCCACCTGCGGCAGGGCCTGGCTGGGGATGAGGCCGGCCTCGACGTCGCGGCCCAGCATGTCGCAGAGCAGGCGGCGGAAATACTCGTGGCGGGGGTACGAGAGGAACGAGCGGCTGTCCGTCAGCATACCGACGAAGCGGCTGAGCAGACCCTGACGCGAGAGGGCGTCGATGTGGTTGCGCATGCCGTCGAGCTGGTCGTTAAACCACCAGGCGGCGCCAAACTGTATCTTGCCGGGTACGCTGCCGTCCTGGAAGTTGCCCGTCATGGCGGCTACCACCTCGTTCTCGGCGGGGTTGATGTTGTAGAGGATGGTGCGCGTCAGCTGGCCGTCGCTGTCGAGGGCGTCGAGCAGATGGGCCAGGGCCTCGGCCGAGCGGAAGTCGCCGATGGTGTCGAAGCCCGTGTCGGGGCCGAGGGCGGCGAAGCGGCGGCTGTTGGTGTTGCGCAAGGGGCCGAAGTGGAACTGCTGTGCCCATCCGCGGCGGGCATTCATGCGGGCCAGGTCGAGGAGCAGCGCCGTCTGCAGGCGTTCGGCATCGTCGGCGCCGAGCGTCTGTCCGCTGCGGACGCGGCTGAAGAGTGTGGCGGCCTCGGCTGCGGTGCAGGCGGCGTCGGGCAGACGGCTCACGCCGTGGTCGGCCAGACGGCAGCCCTGAGCGTCGAAGAAGGCGTGGCGGCGGTCGAGGGCGGCGAGCAGGTCGGCATAGGTGGCGATATGCGTGTCGCTCACCTCGGCCAGACGGTCCAGATAGGCATTGTAGGCTGCGGCGTCGGCCACGGCCATGGCCTTGTCGGGGCGCCAGGCGGGCAGCACCTTCACCTCAAAACCGCTCTCGGCGATGCGCCGGTGGTGCTCCAAAGTGTCGGTGGGGTCGTCGGTGGTGCATACCGTCTCGACGTGGTAGCGGCGCATCAGTTGGCGTGCCGAATAGGCTGGTGTGGCCAGCAGGGCGTTGCAGCGGGCGTAGATGTCGGCGGCGGTGTCGGGGCCGAGCAGGTCGGTGATGCCGAAGGCCGTGGCTAGTTCGAGGTGCGACCAGTGGTAGAGCGGGTTGCGCAGGGTGTAGGGCAGGGTCTCTGCCCATTTCTCAAACTTCTCCCGGTCGGTAGCGTCGCCCGTGATGTAGCGCTCGTCCACGCCGTTGGCCCGCATGGCGCGCCATTTGTAGTGGTCGCCGCCCAGCCACAGTTCGGTGATGGTGGCGAAGCGGTGGTCCTCGGCAATCATCTGCGGCGACAGGTGGCAGTGGAAGTCGATGATGGGCAGCGGCGCCGCCACGTCGTGGTAGAGGTGGCGGGCCGTGTCGTTGCTCAGCAGGAAGTTATCGTGAATGAATGGTGTCATGATGGCTAATCTGTGTGTTGGTGTTGGGGGTGTGAGCCCGGGTGGAGGGCTTGTTTGGCGTCAGCCTCAGTCTTAGACCACGACGGCTTTATAGCGCGGCACGAGGGTCTTGAGGATGCACCAGCCGGCCAGGTAGGCCACGGCGCAGACGCAGAACACGATGAAGTAGCCGGCGGGCTTGCCTTCGAAACCGGCGATGCACATGTGGCTCTGCTCGGCATAGTCGAACATGCGGCCCGAGAGCGCGTTATACACCGCGCCGCTGATGCCGCCGGCCAGACCGTTGATGCCCGTGATGGTGCCCACGACGCTGCGGGGGAAGAGGTCGCTGGCCACCGAGTAGAGGTTGGCCGACCAGCTCTGGTGCGCGGCGCCCACCAGACCGATGATGATGATGGGCCACCAGTAGCTGATTTCGCCCAGAGGCTGTGCCGCTATGGCCAGCAGGGGGATGAGGGCGAAGGCCAGCATGGCCTTGAGGCGGGCGTCGTAAGAGTTGAGGTGGGTGCGGTTGATGATGATGGTGGGCAGTTTGCCGCCGAAGATGGACAGCATCGTGATGGCGTAGAGCACGAACATGAGGGCCATGGCCGTGGGGTCGCTGGCCTTCAGGCCGAAGTTGTCCGAGATGTAGGCCGGCGTCCAGAACAGGAAGAACCACCATGCGCCGTCCGTCACCAGTTTGGCCAGGAAGATGCCCCACGTCTGCGGCAGGCGTATGACGCGAGCCAGAGGCACCTTCGGACCGCCGTCCTCGCCGTTGCCGGCCTCGGTGGCGGCATCCTGGCGGATGTAGTCCAGTTCGGCCTTATTGACGCGGCGGTTTTCGCCCGGGTGACGGTAGAGCCATATCCAGAGGCCCATCCATACGTAGCCCAGACCACCGATGATGATGAAGGCCATTTCCCAGCCGTTGCCCCAGCCAATATTCTTGAAATACTGCGCCAGGGCCGGGATGCACAGCGGAGCCACCAGGGCGCCCGCCGTGGCGCCGGCGTTGAAGATAGACGTGGCGAAGGCGCGGTCGCGGCGGGGGAAGTATTCCGTCGTCACCTTGATGGCCGAGGGGAAGTTGCCGCCCTCGCCCAAGCCCAGGATGATGCGTGCGCCGATGAAGAACCATACGCTCACCGTGGCGATGGTGGCTGCTGTGGCGCCCGTGGCCTCAAGCATGGCCTCTGTACCGTGCAGGTCGAGCGACCACTGCGTGGCCACGCCGCAGAGCGCGTGCAGACAGGCGCCGGTGGACCATATACCGATGGCCCAGAGGTAGCCCTTGCGCGTGCCTATCCAGTCGATGAAGCGGCCCGAGAGCAGGTTGGAGATGGCATAGACGATGGTGAAGGCTGCGCCGATGTAGCCGTAGAGCGTGTCGGTCCAGTGAAACTCCGGGGCGATGAAGTCTTTCCATGTCAGCGAGAGCACCTGGCGGTCCAGATAGTTGACCGTCGTGGCGAAGAACAGCAGGGCGCAGATCGTCCAGCGGAAATTGGTCATTTTTGGCATATCTCGCGGATGATATTGAGGGTTTCACGGCATTTGTCGGTCACATACTGCCAGTCGGCGGCCTTGACGCGGTCGCCGGGGAAGAGTTTGCTGCCCATGCCCACGCAGAAGGCGCCGGCGGCAAACCATGCCTCGAGGTTGTCGCGCTCGGGGGCTACGCCGCCTGTCACCATCACCTTGGTCCAGGGCATGGGGGCCATGATGCCCTTGACAAATTTCGGACCCAGGACGTCGCCGGGGAACACCTTCGTCAGTTCGCAGCCGCACTGCTGGGCTATGCCCACCTCGCTGGCGGTGCCGCAGCCCGGGCAGTAGGGCACCTGACGGCGGTTGCACACGGGGGCCACCTCGGTGTTGAGCAGGGGGCCGACGATGAAGCAGGCGCCGAGCTGCATATAGAGGGCTGCCGTGGCGGGATCAACGATGCTGCCGGCACCCAGGGCCATGTCGGGACACTCGGTGGCGGCGAAGCGCACGCACTCGGCGAATACCTCGTGGGCGAAGTCGCCGCGGTTAGTAAACTCGAAGACGCGCACGCCGCCCTCGTAGCAGGCCTTGATGACCTGCTTGGCCACGGTGGCGTCGCGGTGGTAGAACACCGGCACCATGCGCGTCTCGGCTATTTTGGCCATCACGGCCATCTTGTCAAATTTTGCCATAATCAGTTTGTTGTCTTGTGTTGTGTGTCTGGAAATTGGGGAGGAGAGGGTAGGAGCGTTGTCAGCGCTGTATGCGTCCGTTGGCGCTGCCGCCGGCCAGGGCGGCCACCTCGTCGGCGCTGACCAGGTTGAAGTCGCCGTTGATGGTGTGCTTCAGCGCCGAGGCTGCCACGGCAAACTCAAGGGCCTGGCCCTGCGTCGGCATGGTGAGCAGGCCGTGGATGAGGCCGCCCGAGAAACTGTCGCCGCCGCCCACGCGGTCAACGATGGGCAGGATGTCGTAGCGGCGCGAGACGTAAAACGCCTTGCCGTCGTAGATCATCGCCTTCCAGCCGTTGTGCGAGGCGCTGACCGACTCGCGCAGCGTCGATACCACGTACTTGAAGCCGAAGGTGCTGCGCATCTGCTCAAAGATGCCCTTGTAGCCCTCGGCGCCCGTCTCGCCGGCCTCGACGTCGGCGTCGGGCTTGAAGCCGAGGCAGAGCTGGGCATCCTCCTCGTTGCCGATGCACACATCGACATACTGCATGAGGGGGCGCATCACCTGCTGCGCCTTTTCGCTGGTCCACAGTTTTTTGCGGAAGTTGAGGTCAACCGACACCGTCACGCCGTGGCGCTTGGCGGCCTCGCAGGCCAGGCGTGTAATTTCGGCGGCGCTGTCAGAGAGGGCCGGTGTGATGCCCGACCAGTGGAACCAGTCGGCGCCCTCCATGATGGCGTCGAAGTCGAAGTCGGCGGGCCGGGCCTCGCTGATGGACGAGCCGGCGCGGTCGTAGATGACCTTCGAGGGGCGCATGGCGGCGCCCGTCTCGGCATAGTAGATGCCCACGCGGTTGCCGCCGCGGGCCACATACTGCGTATCTACGCCGTAGCGGCGCAGGGCGTTGATGGCACTCTGGCCAATCTCGTGAGCGGGCAGTTTGCTGACGAAGCAGGCGTGGTGGCCATAGTTGGCGCAGCTGACGGCGACGTTGGCCTCGCCGCCGCCGTAGATGACGTCGAAGCGGTCGGCCTGTATAAAACGTACGTTCTGTCCGCTGGGGGACAGGCGGAGCATGATTTCTCCGAGGGTGATTATCTTGGACATGGTAGTTCTTGTGTGGGGAAAAAGAGTGGGGGAAGGGGAAAGTTAGTTGTTGTACAGGCTCATGGCGATGCCCATTTCCAGGCCGCGCAGTTCGGCCAGTCCGCGCAGACGGCCTATGCACGAGTAGCCCGGGTTGGTGTGCTTCTTCAGGTCGTCGCACATCTGGTGCCCATGGTCGGGGCGCAGGGCGATTGATTCGCCGCGCTGCTGCTCCACCTCGAGCATGGCGCGCATCATCTCATACATCGGCACGTCGCCCTCCAGGTGGTTGGCTTCGTGGAAGTTGCCCTCGGCGTCGCGCTGCGTGCTGCGCAGGTGGACGAAGTGGATGCGGTCGCCGAAACGTCGCATCATGGCCGGCAGGTCGTTGTCGGCGCGCACGCCCAGACTGCCCGTGCAGAGGCACAGGCCGTTGCTCTTGCAGGGCACGGCGTCGATGAGCGCCTGGAAGTCGGCCGCCGTACTCATGATGCGCGGCAGGCCCAGGATGGGGAAGGGAGGGTCGTCGGGGTGGATGACCATGCGCACGCCCACCTCGTCGGCCACGGGGCAAATCTCGCCGAGGAAGTCGATGAGGTTGCTGCGCAGACGTTCGGGCGTGATGTCGCGGTAGCGGTCGAGTTCGTGCTGAAACTGCTCCAGCGTAAAACTCTCTTCCGAGCCAGGCAGGCCGGCTATCATGTTGCGGATGAGCGTCTGGCGCTCCGCCTCGTCCATGCGGTCCAGGCGTTCGCGCGCTATGCGCTTCTCCTCGTCGGTATATTCGCTCTCGGCCTCGGGGCGCTTGAGCAGATACAGGTCGAAGGCCATGAATGCGGCACGCTCGAAGCGCAGGGCGCGGCTGCCGTCGGGCAGGAGGTAGCCCAGGTCGGTGCGTGTCCAGTCGAGCACGGGCATGAAGTTGTACGTCACCACGCGGATGTCGCAGGCCGCCAGATTGCGGAGGCTCTGCTTGTAGTTTTCGACGTACTTCTTATAGTCGCCTGTCTGCGTCTTGATATGCTCGTGGACGGGCACGCTCTCCACGACCGACCACTTCAGGCCGGCCGCCTCGATGATGGCCTTACGTTTCTCAATCTCTTCGATGGTCCACACCTCGCCGTTGGGGATGTGGTGCAGGGCATTGACAATGCCGGTGGCACCCGCCTGACGGATGTCACTCAGACTTACGGGGTCAGACGGGCCGTACCAGCGCCAGGTCTGTTCGCAAAGTATCATGATGGGAATGGTTTTCAGGTTTGTGTGTGGGGGGGGCAGGGGGACGGGGGAAGCCGGCCTTCTCCTTATATATATTATATGGAGAAGGCGTTGAAGCCGCCATCGACGATAATCTCCGTGCCCGTGACGAAGGATGAGGCATCGCTCACCAGGTAGTGGATGGCGCCAAAGAGCTCTTCGGGCTCGGCAAAGCGTCCCGCCGGCGTGTGGGCGATGATGGTGCGTGCGCGGTCGGTGTAGCTGCCGTCGGCGTTGGTCAGCAGGGCGCGGTTCTGGTCCGTCAGCAGGAAGCCCGGCGTCAGGGCATTGACGCGGATTTTGGGACTGAACTTCGAGGCCAGTTCGGTGGCCATATACTGCGTATAGTTGGCGATGGCCGCCTTGGCAGCGCCGTAGCCGCATACGCGCGTCAGAGGCCGCAGGGCCGACTCGGACGAGAAATTGACGATGACGCCCTGGCCGGCCTTGGCCATGCTTTCTACGAAGACTTGTGTGGGAATGATGGTGCCGAAGAGGTTGAGGTCCACCACCTTGCGTACGGCTTCGACGTCGAGGTCGAAGAACGTCTTGTCGGGGGCGATGGTGGCGCCGGGCATATTGCCGCCGGCGGCGTTGATGAGCACGTCGATGGTGCCGTAGGTGGCGATGATGGTGTCGCGCGCTGCCGTGAGGGCCTCGCGGTCCAGCACGTCGGCCAGGCAGAACAGGGCCTCGCCCGTTGTCTTCAGTTCGTCAACCAGCGCCTGCCCCTTCTCGGCGCTGCGGCCTACGATGACCACCTTAGCGCCCTGTGCCACAAGGTATGCGGCGATGTGTCGGCCCAGAATGCCGTAGCCGCCGGTGATGACCATCACGCGGCCGCTGATGTCAAAAAGATTCTTCATTGCGTTTAGTTTGTGTGTGTATGTGTCGGTCTGTCCGAACCGCCGTGGCGTTGGCTTCGGGACCATGTCCCTGCCGTCCCTCTGCGCCGGTCCGGGTGTGTTTTCATAGATAGGATAGGACAAACTGTGCCTAGACAGCTGCCTACAGCCGACAAATTTATAGATTATCTACTTTCTCACCAAGCGATAGGCCATATTTTTCTGCGGCGTTCTTGTAATGTTAGTTTCTTCGTAATTGACGTCACGAACGTCACGAACGTTATGAACGTTATTAACGTCCTTAACGCCCCGTAACGCCCTTGGCGTCGTCTCTCCTACTGATTCGGTATGCTTCGGCTGCCAGTACAACCTGTCTCGGTGTATTTGCTGCAGCTCCAGAAAGCCTTGCCCTGATTGCTGCCTCGCTTGGCATAGCGTTTCACCATCGGAGCGCCGCACTTCGGGCACTTCGGAGCACCCTCCTCCATGCTCTGCCGGCTCTGGGTCTCGATGCGTTCCTTTGTCATGTTTTCGGCAAAGCCTCCTGCCTGCTTGAATGTCGCGAGGCTGCTCTCAAGATACCGTGTTATCATGCTGTTGACACGAGAGCAAAGTATCATCAGCGCATTGGCCGAACAAGTAAGGTCGGCGTTCTCTATCCATGGGTCAAAACGCTCTTTCTGCCTTAGCACATGCTCCATCATGTCGTGCATGATGTCTTCGCCATAGTTGGGCACGTCGGGCTTTACTGCCCTCAATTTGACAGCATTGGGGTCGTTGTTGCGCCAAGCCACCTGTTTGTTTGCCATGAGGATAAACGAGAAGTCGTTGCTCAGTTCGTTGATGCTGGCGCGTGCCACGTCCACCAGCTTCATCTCTGTCTCTATCGAGGTCTGATGGCGCGATACACCTTCGGCTATATTGGCCTGGCCCGAACGTGCTGCTTGGGTCATCTGGTCGAACAATCTGCCGCAGGGGTCATTGTTCTTATTCAAAAACCGTCGGCAGAAGTTGAATGTCCCCAACTGGATGATGCTCGCCAGCACCCACATATCCGTAAACATGTATCCGGCAGTGGAACCAATTCTTACTCCCATTATTTTTGTCGTTTGCGTTTATGTCGTTCCTCTCACCCCTCGCGGTGAATCACCGAGCCGTTGGCCTGGTGTGTGGCCAGGATGAGGACCTCGGCAATCTGTACGTGCTTGGGGGCGCTGGCGGCATAGAAGGCCATGTCGGCGATGTCGTCGCCCGTGAGCGGCGTGATGCCCTTATATACGTTGTCGGCGCGGGCGTCGTCGCCGTGGAAGCGGACGTTGCTGAAGTTGGTCTGCACCAGACCCGGCTTGAGGTTGGTCACGCGCACCGCCGTCTCGGCCACGTCGATGCGCAAGCCGTCGGTGATGGCCTTGACCGCCGCCTTGGTGGCGCAATAGACGTTGCCGCAGGCGTAGGCCGCATCGCCGGCCACGCTGCCCACGTTGATGACGTGGCCCTCGTTGCGGGCCACCATGGCGGGGACGATGAGGCGCGTCATGGTGAGCAGCCCCTTGATGTTGGTGTCGATCATCGTGTTCCAGTCGTCGGGGTTGCCTTCATATTCCTTGTCCAGACCGAGGGCCAGGCCCGCATTGTTGATAAGCACGTCGATGTGGCGCCATGCGCCGTCGAGCGAGGCGATGGCCGCCTCGGCCGCCTCGGCGTCGCGCACGTCGAAGACCAGCGTCAGCACCTTCGTGCCCTCCGCTTCCAGTTCGGTTTTGATTTGTGCCAGCAGGTCGGCACGGCGTGCCGTCAGGATAAGGTCGTAGCCGCCGGTGGCGAAGCGTCGGGCGCAGGCTTTGCCGATGCCGCTCGTGGCGCCGGTGATAAGGGCAATTTTCTTCATGGTAAGTGGGGATTGTATGCTGTGGTGTTGTGTTTGAGATGTTATGTAGGGCAAAGGTAGTGATTCTCTATGGATTGGCGGCAACGGCAACGGCACATAAATTCCCGAAGGATGGAAGACTGTCGCCTGTCCTCCCATGGCGTCATGGTGTGGACCGGCAAAAGGCTTCCGTCCTTCGGGCATGTAGGCAAGGTTTTGGGGCGCGCACGCCGATACCCCTACTCCTTGGCGATAATCTCGGCGGGGTTGGTGCGCATGATGCTGTGGATGTTCCGGGCGACGATAGCGACGATGAGCGCGATGATGATGAGGGCGCCGATGAGGCAGGGCATCAGCGGCGAGACGTCGGCGCCGGTCGCGATGATGAAGCGCGTGTTTTTCGTGGGGAACATAAACCGGTGAAAGAGCACCGCCACGGGCAGCGCCACGAGCAGGGCGAGGGCAACGATGAGCAGATAGACGCGGCCGAAGAGGCGGTAGATGTCGCCGCTCTTGGCGC
>CAMGHE010000051.1 GCA_946055775.1 uncultured Bacteroidales bacterium | reverse complement strand
CAAGCCATTCACTCTCCTCAGTCCAACAAAGACCACGTGCTACCTACTTGGCTTGTCGAGCTAGGCACACTTCACCTGCCTTTTGCGGGGTGTTGGTTGGCTTCTTCTTTTTGTCCATGGTGCCCCGTAAATATGCTCATCCGACCCTATGATGACCTTGCGAGATGAGGCAATATCACTTCACGTTGTGTGCAATCGTTTTCTATCGTCGCCCATTTGGGAGGCGAAACCTTTAGCCGTAGATAACCAACAATGGCCTTCTTAATTTTTTTTGCCGTCCGCCAGGTATGGCCATGCCGCCCCGCCCATGAGGACGACTGCCAAGGGCGATGTTCGTTCGGTCCTCAAGCGAGGCTTCCGAACCGTGCAATACCTTGGGGAGACCAGAAATTTTAGGTAAAAAATCATGACATTTTGAGGTGGGGCAAACAGAGGTTAAAAAGTGTTTCGTCGGGCGGAAAAGCCAACTTTTCAACAAACCTTGGGCGGCGGCGATCACAACCTGGGCGACTGTTTTTACAACCTGGGCGACTCTTTTTACGGTCGCCCAGGTTGTGAGAGCCATCGAAGGGCTCGATTTTCGCGTCCGAGCGCTAAAAAATTTAGAGAGATTAACTAAAGTATGCAAATATCATCAAAAACCAACTAAATACCGTCAAATTCTAATACTCCATATTTCCGTTATTTTCGACCGCGAAATTTGAAGTGCGTTTCGCGGGCCTTCTCGTCTCAAAAAGTGGGTAGAATTGCGGGGTGGGTCATGGATTATAGTTGGACGACAACCTATCCCAACTTCAACACCGTTTTCCCGATATTATTTTGCACGTCTTGTAGTTACGTTTAGGTGATTTTCGCGTGGGTACTACAGATTTCGTTTTTGTAACGTTGATATATGCTGGCAGCGAAGACGGTTACAACGAGGTTTGAGGGGCAGGATGGCTGAAGGCCATCCCTCGACCTCCGCCGGAGGGCGAGCGCCAAGCCCGGGGTCAGAGCGAACGCAGTGAGCGACACCCCGGGTAAACGTGGCGAGCCCGCATCGCGCTGTAAGTGCAAAAGCATTAAAAGGGGCAGCGCCCCCGATGGGCATGAATGGGTAGGTGGCGGTGTGCTCGTCGTCGTTGTCCACGCGAACTGTTGTTAGAATACGCGGAGCCATTTCTTGCCGGACTTGGTGTAGTTCCTTATGAGGATACCTTCTACGAAGACGATGCTACTGCATAGATGAAGATGATGACTTCCGTGTTTCCGACGCTATCGTCCGCTTTTACTTGCTTACATATAGACGCCACGCTTACACTTGGAGAAAGTATGGCTTTATGTCGAATCGTCAAAGGATAAACCGGCGTTTTTTGCTGCGATGAGAGTGCGTGAAGTGTGTGAAGTGCGCGTGAAGGGCTGTGCGCTCGTCCATTGTAATTATTGGCGGTTGGCCGACGGCGATAATTTACCCGTTTTTGTGTATTGCGGGCGACGGCGGCCTGTCGTACCTTTGCACTTGAACAAACGCGACGACCGCGAAGGGTGTCGCCCTGCTGCGGGTAATAATTTGTGGTGAACATTGCCTACGCACTAAGACAAGTAGATGATTATCTGTGAAGATGGGATGCCTTCTCCAAACCAAACGGGAAGGCATCCCTTTGTGTTGGGTGATGCCTTCCCGTCGGTGGTGTATGTGCTGTGCGTCGTCTTATTTGGGATCGAGCTTGCTGTCGATGATGCTGCTCATGGCGGCATAGAAGGCCTTGGTGGTCTGGTCGGCCGGGCGGGCGGCCTTATACTCGCGCTGCAGGCGGCGCAGGGTGAGGAGCACGTCGCCGTAGTAGTCTTGAGTGGCATGGACCTCGTCGTACAAGTCGCAGAGCGTCAGGACGAAGGTGCGCTGCAGGCTGCGGCGATAGGGGGTGAGTTTGGCCCCCGAGGTCAGTTCGCTGAACAGGAGGTCGGTCAGGTCTTTGAGGTAGTCGCTGCTGGGATATTCCTTGTTGAGCACGCCCAGGATGTTGAGGGCCTGGCCGAGGATGCGCTTACCAATGTTGTTAGAGAGTTTCTGCGCATCGGGCACGAGGGTAGCCACGAAGGGCTCGGACGTGAGCCAGGTGGGCTCGGTGAAGATGTGGCGGTTCAGGTAATCGACAGAGGCCTTCTGACGCTCGCGCGAGATGAGGGTGTAGTAGGGACCGCCCTCGTCGATGGTGCGGTAGTTGTAGCAGCAGCCACCGATGTAGCCGATGACGTGGCCGCAGTAGCGCTGGAACTGTCCGATGATTTCCTCATATACGCCGCGGAGGTTGTCCTGATAGATGTCGTTGCTCTGGTAGGTCCATTCGGGCAACTGCTTGAGCTCGCGCTTGAGGTTGCGTATGCCATACTCCGAAGCCTTGACGGCGTCATCGCCCAGGTCTTCCGTCTGACAGCGGCTGTCGCGTGTGCGGTTGGTTTCGCCGTCACCAAACCACAGGCGGGGATGGTTGGGCAGGTCGGCTTCCTGAACAAGGCGCTCCAGTTCCCAATGGTCGCTCTCAGAGTCGTAGGCGTCAAACATGGGCGTGTAGCCCCACTGTATGGCCCAAATGTCATAGTCGTTGATACGAGGGAAGATACCGGCGTGCGAGATGCTGTCTTCAGGCTGTGCCACATAGTTGAAGCGGGCGTAGTCCATGATGCTGGGGGTGTGGCCGTGGGCTTCGACCCATGCTTTGGAGCGGAGGCTATCTACGGGAACCATGGCCGACGAACCGAAGTTGTGGCGCAGGCCCAGCGAGTGGCCCACCTCGTGCGAGGAAACGAAGCGGATGAGTTGACCCATCAGTTCGTCGTCATACTTCATGCGGCGTGCAGCCTCGTCGAGCGATGAGGCTTGAATCATGTACCAGTCGTGCACCAGTTTCATGACGTTGTGGTACCAACACACGTGGCTCTCCAAAATTTCACCCGTACGGGGGTCGTGCACCTGCGGGCCGTAGGCGTTGGGGATGTCTGAGGCCAGGTAGCGGATGACTGAGAAACGGGCGTCCTCCATCGACATGGTGCTGTCGTTCTCGGGCCATTCGCGGCCGACGATGGCGTTTTTGAAGCCAGCCTTCTCAAAGGCTTTCTGCCAGTCGTTGACGCCGGCGATGAGATACTTGCGCCATTTTTCTGGCGTGGCGGGGTCAATGTAATAGACGATGGGCTTCTTAGGCTCAACCAGTTCGCCTCGGCGCATTTTCTCCATGTCGGCGCTGTCTTTGGGCTCCAGACGATAGCGCGTGATGAAGCGCTGGCTGCTGACGCGCTGCTGGTTGTCGTCGAAGACGTTGTAACTGTCGGTGAAGTAGCCCACGCGCGGGTCGAAGAGGCGAGGAATGATGGGGTCGGCCGGCAGTAGTACGAAGGAGACGTTGAGGCCGAGCGTGACCTTGCCCGTCGCGCTGGCCGAGTAGGTGCCCGTCGAAGAGTACCACGTCTTGGTGGTGCGAACCTCGGTGTTGAGGGGGAAGGTGCGGATGCTTTCGATGAACGACAGGCTACCCATGTAACTCTGCAGGCCAAACTTCTGCTTGGCCAAGGGGGGAATGCTCAGTGCGGGGTTGTCATCATTGAAAAAATTGGTGACGTTGATGGTGCTCACACCGCCCTTGTATTCTTCGGGGGTGAAACTACCAATGATGGGGTTGCTGTTGCTGGTGATGACAGCGCGGTTGATTTTCTCGATGCTGTCGGACATGTTGACGAAGAGGTCTGAGCGTAGGAGCAGTTTGCCGTTAGGTGCCTTCTCCCAATAGACCGTCTGCTGGTTGACCTGCTCGCCGCCGTATTTCTGGGTGCCGGCAGGCGTGGTGGTGAAACGCACGGTGACCAGAATGCGGCGGCCCAACAGGCTGTCGGGGATGTGGAACATCCACTGGTCTTTTTTCTGAGAGACACCGAACAGGCCCTTGCGGAGACCGACGGCGGCTTCGACGCTGATGCTGCTCAGGGGCAGGGCGAGAAGCAGGAAGAGGAGGAGACCTCGGGATAAAAACTTCATAGTGATTATGTGTGTTTGGTTTGTTTTCGTTATGGTGGAGGCAGGGAGCGCGTGCCGTCAGCCCAGAATTTGGGCGAAGGCGGCGAAGCCCTGTTCGAGGCGACCGAGCTGGTAGGGCTCGAGGCGCAGCGACAGACAGCCCGGGGCGTTGTCCAGTCCGAAGTACTGCCGCAGGATGCAGGCCATGTTGTAGGCGCGGGGCGAGCCCTGACGCATCAGCAGGACATATATTTGGTGCAGGTCGGCGCGCTCGCCGTCGTGGGTGCGCCAAAGAAGGAACAATTGATGGTAGGCAAGGGGCGTGCCCTTGGCGATGAGCAGGCGGCTGCACTTCATGCGGTCGTGGGGGGCGAACCACTGCATGAGATTGGCGGCGTCGGCATCGGTGCGCAGGATGGGCAGGAAGGCGTCGAGCCATTTGCTGCGGTCGATGTCGTTGGCCATGGCCGAAGCTTGGCACCAGGCCCCATCGGCGAGGCTGAGCCGTCCGTCCTGATAGAGCGTGACGGCCGCTTTGAGCAGGGTGCCCAGCCATGCCTTGGCCGAACTGGCCATGAGCGCGGTGTACCAGCGGGGGAAGTCGGCCGCCGGCGGACCAGCCAGCAGCACGTCCGTCGCCAGCAAGTAATTTGCCGTCCGTCGTTCGCTGTGGCTCAGTTGCTGCATGACAGCGAGCAGAGCCTCGGGCTCTCCGCCCTGCACGACGGCAGCGAGGCGAGCGCGAAGGGCGGGGTTGTGGCGTATGACGTGGAGCGAAGACATGGCGTTGGACGGTAATGGTGGGAGGGGAAGGAGCGTGCAGCAGGCGTTACCCGCGGCGCTCCAGGAGCACAACGTTCTCTACGTGGTGCGTCTGCGGGAACATATCCACGGGCTGGATGGCCGTCACGCGGTAGTCGGCGTCAAGGAGTGCCAGGTCGCGGGCCTGTGTGGCCGGGTTACAACTGACATAGACAATGCGCTGCGGCGCAGCGCCGAGGATAGTCTTGACGACGTCGCCGTGCATGCCGGCGCGGGGCGGGTCGGTGATGATGACGTCAGGGCGACCATGGCGCGCCACGAAGTCGGGCGTGAGGATATCCTTCATATCGCCGGCGTAGAAGAGGGTGTTGTCAAGATTGTTCAGGCCGGCGTTGACCTTGGCGTCCTCAATGGCCTCGGGCACGTATTCTATGCCGATGACCTGACGCGCCTGACGGGCGACGAAGTTGGCGATAGTGCCCGTGCCCGTGTAGAGGTCATAGACCAGTTCGTTGCCCGTGAGGCCGGCAAACTGCCGGGCCACCTTGTAGAGTTCGTAGGCTTGGCGTGAGTTGGTCTGATAGAAACTCTTGGGACCTACCTTGAAGCGCAGGCCTTCCATCTCCTCGTAGATGCAGTCGGTGCCGGCGTAGCAGAGAACGGGCAGGTCGCCGATGGTGTCGTTGCACTTCGTGTTGTTGACCCACATCAGCGAGGTAATCTCGGGGAAGTTGGCCTTGAGGTAGTCCATCACGCCGCGGGCCCCGGCCTCCTCTTCAGGCGTATGGATGCAGAACTGCATGACCACCATCAGTTCGCCCGTGGAGGCATTGCGCACCATCATGTTGCGCATCAGGCCTCGGTTTTCACGGTAGTCGTAGAACGACAAGCCAGCCTGTCGGGCATACGCTTTCACCCCGTTGCGAAGGCGGTTGTTGATATCGTCCATCAGGTGGCATGTTGAGATATCCAGAATTTTGTCGAAGGCACCAGGGATATGGAAGCCCGCCGACGTCGTGTCATCGAATGTGGCACCCGAAGCCACCTCTTCCGCCGTGAACCAGCGCTTGTTGCAGAAGCCGAACTCCAGTTTGTTGCGGTAGGCGCTCGTCTGCTTGCTGCCCAGGATGGGGCTGACCTCGGGCATCTCCACCTTGGCGATGCGTTTGAGCGTCTCCTCTACCTGTCGCTGCTTGTGCATGATCTGCTTGTCGTAGGGTAGGCACTGCCATTTGCAGCCGCCACATATGCCGAAGTGCTGGCAGAAGGGCGTGATGCGGTCGGCCGAGGGCTGCTCGATGCGCACGGCAACGGCTTCGGCATAGTTGTGTTTCTTTCGGGTGAGTTGGAGCGTCACCACGTCGCCGGGGATGACGTAGGGAACGAAAACCGCCATGCCGTCAATGCGGGCGATGGCCTTGCCTTCAGCGGCAATATCGCTGATGGTGACGTGCTCAATAATGGGGAGAGGCTTGCGTTTGCGTGACACGGTGTGGAAAGTGTTGTATTAGGGGAGGGAAGAGTGTCTTTATATATAATATGGTGTGTGGCCGTGGGGGGCTCACAACTGTGGTCAGGGCTTTTTGGCTTGTTTCATGATGGAGTAGGCCTTGTAGAGCCCCAGTTGTCCCGCCATGCTTAGGTCTGTCAGGGCCTCCTGCGACTGACCGTTGCTCAAGCGTATGAGGCCACGGTTGTAGTAGGCTTCACCCAAATCTTGGTCAGCCTCGATGGCCTTAGTAAATGCGCTTTCTGCATGGACCATGTCCTGCTGTGCAGCATAGAGGCACCCCATGTTGTAGGCCATGACCGCTTTCATACTCTCTGGCACCTTCAGGCGCTGCATGAGCGCCAATGCCTGCGTGCAGGTGACGCTGGTGGTGGGTTGTTCGGGAGCGTGACTGTCTGCCGTGGTTGCTGAGGTGGCGCCTCTCCAGGCGATGGTGGCTGTTTGTAGGGTGCACATCAGAGTGTCGGCGTGTGTGGCGTCATTCGCTTGTAAAGCCGTCTTGAGCCATTCAAGGGCGCCGGCGTAATCGTAGCCGTCTGTCGCCTTGATGGCCTGTATCAGACTGTGCGCAGCCCAGCGCTGGTGGCTGGCGTTGCCATCGTCAGTGGGTTGTCCCGTTGTTTCCTCATCGGCTGGGAGTACAGAACGCAGGGCCAAGTGTGGCTGTTTCGTTTCTTCAGCCAAATGTCCCACCTCGCTCAGGAAGAGCGGTGGGCGGTATGAGCGGTCGGCCGTCGCCTGCCGCAGAGACAGTGCCATGGGTGGCAGCATCTGTCGGTCGGTACGCTTGTTTTGTACACGTCCGAAAAGTTCGTCCGATAAGATGCGCGATACCGCCGTACCAGCCGAGTCGTCTGCTTCGGTGTTGACCAGTTGGTTATAGTGTTCCAGGTTGTGGTCCGACTCCAGACGTACTTTCTTTACCGGATAACGCGAGCGTTTGCCAAACATCATATCAAGGTTGGCCCGTGCGACGCGGCTTTCGTCGTTGAGCGCGCCCTTAATATCGCCCATTTTACGACGGCATTCGGCACGAGCCGCGTAGCCGTAGAGGAAGTTGGGGTAGGTTTTCAGCAGCGTGGTATAGTCGGCTGCGGCGCCGCGGTAATCGCCCGTCTGCTGGCGGAGCAGGGCGCGGTTGTAGATGGCCAGCGTATTGTCTGGCTCCACACCGATGACGTAGGAGAAGTCGGCGATGGCCTTGTTGTCTTCGCCGATGAGTGCCAGCAGCAGTCCGCGGTTGTAGTGTGCGGCAAAATGTTCGGGCACCAGGTCGATGGTGCGGTCGTAGTCGGCTATCGCATCATCGAAGCGGTTTAGTCCGTGGCGTGCCAGGGCGCGCGCCAGGTGGTCTTCGTAGCGGTCGGGAGCCAGGGTAATGGCGCGTGTGAGCATGCTGTCGGCATCGGCATATTGCTTGACTGCCAGAGCGTGACGCCCTTTGAAGGCCCAAGCGTCGGCGTTATCTGGTTTACGTGCCAGCAGACGGTCTATCCATGCCAGTCCGGCCAGTGTGTCGCCGCGCATCAGTTCGGTCTGTGCCCTGACGGCATAGGCTCGGTAGAAGTCGGGATGCCGGCGCAGCAGGGTGTCCATGTCGCTAGCTGCCCGTTCTGTGTCTTTGTCCTCCAGTCGGCATAGGGCCCTGTTGTAGCGAAAGTTGGCGTCGTCTGGTGCATTGGCCAGACACATGGTGTAGTCGTCCGCTGCTCCAGCATAGTTGCCTAGACGTATGCGGCAGATGCCGCGCAGCGGTCGCACGTCTGTGGCGAATGGATTGATGGACATCGCCTGATTGCAGTCGGCTTCTGCTCCGCGATAGTCTTCCAGTGCAAATTTGGCGTAGGCGCGGTAGTAGTAGGGTTGGTACAGGTGCGGTTTGACCTCGATGATGCGGTTGAAGTAGCGTATGGCCGTCAGGTAGTCCTCCGCCGCGATGGCGCTGCGCCCCATGTAAAGCATGTTCTCCGTGTTGATTTGTGCCACGGCAGCCGTGCTGCCCCATAGCCATACCATCGCCATGACAGCCCATCGGGCCGTCCGGTTGATGTGGTGGAGTAGGGACTGGAACATACAATATGGACTTGGGAAGGAAGAAATGGGGACGGCGTTGAAACTACGTGTGCTGTAAGAAAGGAGCGAACTATTTCTTCATCTTCACCTTGTAGCCGCAGCGGAAATTGCCTTTCAGCAGCGACGACAGTTTGCTGCGTACCATCTGTTTGCGCAGGGGTGTCAGGCGGTCGGTGAAGACCTTGCCCTCCAGATGGTCATATTCATGCTGCATGACGCGTGCCAAAAAACCGTCCACCCATTCGTCGTGCGCTTGGAAGTCGGGGTCCATATAGGTCACGTGGATGCGGGTCGGGCGTTTCACCGGTTCGTGGATGCCCGGAAGGCTGAGGCATCCTTCCTCGTAACTGCTGATGTTGGTGTTGTCCACCTCGACGATGTGCAGGTTGATATAGGCGCGGTTGAACCCAGCGTATTCGGGGTATTCATCCTTGAGCGCGTCGAGCGTGATGACGATGAGGTTGATGGGCAATCCGATCTGTGGTGCGGCCAGTCCGACGCCATCGGCATGGTCCATCGTTTCAAACATATTATCAATCAGTGTGGCCAGTTCGGGATAGTCAGGCGTAATGTCTTCGGCCACTTTGCGTAGTACGGGTTGTCCGTAGGTATAGATAGGTAGAATCATCAGAGGTTGGAGAGTTGGGAAGGATTATAGGGAATACATTATTTATATATGAAGTAGAAGTAAGTTTGCCCCATGGTTGCAGTCTTATGGGGTGGTCGCATCCATGTACGACTGTAGGATGATGGTGGCGCTTATCTCATCTACCAGTGCTTTGTCTTGCCGGCGTTTGCGTCCCAGTCCGGCGTCCAGCATGGTGCGGTGGGCAATGGTTGACGTGTAGCGCTCATCCCATTTCACGATGGTCAGTTCGGGGAACATCTTTTGTAGGCGTCCGATGAAAGCACCCACGCGGGCCTGGTTTTCCGAGGGTTGCCCGTTGGTTTGCACGGGCCAGCCCACCACGACCTTCTCCACCGTTTCTTGGGCCATGTATTGTCGCAGGAAGTCGATGAGCGTCGGCGTGGCAACCGTAGTGAGTCCGCCCGGCACAATCTGTGCAGGGTCGGTGACAGCAATGCCTGTCCGTTTCTTTCCGTAGTCGATAGCCAGTAGTCGTCCCATAAGTCGGGACAAAGTTAGTAAAAGGTATGCAATATGCCAAACGAAAAGCCGTGACGGTGCCTTCTCATTTGGTATAATCAGGTATAATCAGGTTTTAGGGCCGTCTGTTCATATCGTGACAATATATTGAGAACTTACCGAGCGGGCCTATTGTCGTCGGCAGGAGTGGACAGACTGAGGGTGGGGAAATCGGCCTTCAGCGCTTCAGCAATTTTGCGTGTCATAAGCACATAGCCAGGGCCGTACAGGTAGTTTTGTTCAGCCGGCACGCAAGATGTTAGGGCCGTTCCGCTGGTTGTCAGCCATAGTACGGTCATGAGACTGATACTGCGGGGAGTTTTCATGGTTGGGATAAGGATGGAGGTGGTAAAGCGTGTCCACACTGGCGTGTGAGGCTTGTATCTTCCCCACTATAGGGTCATCGCGATGCGGTAGGTTAGTAGAGCCATTATGTAGGCCAGCGCCGTGGTATAGACGGCGGTGAAGATGGCGTATTTCCAGCGGCCGCTCTCGCTGCGTATGGCTGCTATGGTGGCTGTGCAGGGGAAGTAGAGTAGGGCGAAGACCAGGAAACTCAGGGCCGACTGCCAACTGATGCCCGAGCGCCGCATAGCGATGCCAAGGTTGCGTGAGGCGGCCTCTTCGTCGTCAGTACCGATGGTCTCGGCCTCGCTCTCTGTCGTGTAGAGCACGGCCAGCGAGGTTACCATCAGTTCTTTGGCCCCGATGCCGCTCAGGATGCCCACGCCCATGCGCCAGTCGTAGCCCATCGGGGCGATGGCCGGTTCGATGGTGTGCCCAATGCGGCCCAGGTACGACTGCTCCTGACGCTCTGCCGGTGTCACCTCGCCCTCGGGGACGGGGAAGTAGCCCAGCGCCCATACCGTGATGCTGGCAATCAGGATGACGCCGCCCATCTTGCGCAGGTATTCGCGCCCTTTCTCCCAGGTGTGGCGCAGGACGCTGCCGATGACCGGGCGCCTGTACGGCGGCATCTCCATCACGAGGTGGCTCTCCTCGCTACGGTGCATGACGTGGCTCAGCAGTGCGGCCGAGCAGAACGACACCGCAATGCCCGTGGTGTAGAGTCCCAGCATCACCAGTGCGGCATACTCCGGAAAGAAGGCGCCCGAGATGACCGTATATACCGGCAGGCGCGCCGAGCACGACATGAACGGCAGCGTCATCATCGTGATGAGGCGGCTCTTGCGACTTTCTATGGTCCGTGTGGCCATGATGGCCGGCACGTTACAGCCGAAGCCCATCAGCATGGGGAAGAACGATTTGCCGTGCAGTCCCACGCGGCGCAGCAGTGGGTCGGCCAGCAGCGCGGCGCGTGAGATATAGCCCGAGTCTTCCAAAATGGAGATAAAGAAATAGAGGATGAGGATGTTGGGCAGGAAGACGATGACGCTGCCCACGCCCCCGATGATGCCCGCCGTGAGCAAGTCGTTGAGCCAGCCGGGGGGTAGGGCGCTCCCCGCGGCTTCCGACAGCGCCTCGACGCCGCTCTCCATCCATGCCTGTGGCCAGGCTCCTATCTCGAAGGTGAAGAAGAAGATAAGGCCCATCACCAGGATAAACAGCAGATAGGCCGGCAGCGAGGCAGCGAGCAGTTTGTCGGCCTTGGCCGAGATAATGGCCGCCCGGCTGTCGCGGCGTTGGTAGATGCCTTTGAGCAGGTGCCTTATCTCGCGGCTACGCACATAAGGTGTGATGCGTGTGGCTTCGACGATGCTCTCCTTGATTTGCTGCTCGTTGAGCCGTGACTTGTAGTTGGCGGCGGCTTCCTCGGCAGCGTGCAAGGCCTCCTTGATGCTCTCCCATCCGCGGACGGCGCTGGCAGGGAACAGGGGAATGCCCAGCCGTTCAGACAGAGCATCGATGTCCAGCCGCGTACCGCTGGCCTCCAGTTCGTCGTACATGTTCAGTACGCCGATTACCGGCAGGTGCGTGGCCTTCAGTTGCAGCGTGAGCAGCAGGTTGCGCTCCAGGTTGGTGACGTCGATGACGTTGATGATGGCACGGACGTCGTCCTGTGCCAGACGGTTGGCCACATAAGCCTCCTCCGGACTGTAGGCACGCAGCGAGTAGGTACCCGGCAGATCTACCAGGCGGTAGCGCCCTTCGCCTATCATGCCGATGGTGCTGCCCACGGTGACGCCGGCATAGTTTCCCGTGCGTTCGTGCCTGCCGGTGGCTGCATTGAAGAAAGCCGTCTTGCCGCAGTTGGGGTTGCCCACCAGGGCGATGGTCGGCAGCCACAACTTTTCCGGCGGTGTGCCCGCGACGGTCTGGTCTTTCGTGTGGTGGCAGCGTGTGCATCCCGCGCAGTGTCCCTCACACTGTTTGGCCAGCAGGGGGAACGACTGGGCGCCCCGCTCGACGGTCGTGCTGGGCCGTATGCCCTCGCGGACGGCTTCGGCCAGCGAGGTATAGACCTCTACGCGTTCAGCCTCGCGGCGGCGCAGGGCGATGCGCTGCCCCATCATGGTATAGACGATAGGTGTGCCCGCGGGGGTGGCGTAACTGCGCACCACGCGCTGGCCCACTACAAATCCCAGTTCTTCCAGGTGGCGCTTGAGGGCGTCGCTGCCTTCTACATGGCAGACGTAGGCAGCCTGGCCTGTCTTTATATCGGATAATCTCATGTCGGTCGTGCTTGTCGGACAACCGGGTGCCGGCCATGCCGGACCAGTCTCCGTATCAGTGTGCAAAGTTATACAAACTCGCCGGTTTGCGCAATACCCAAAAGGGATGATAGCGCCCGGCTTTTTCATGCGCACCCCATGCTCCCTCACAATATGGCGGTATGCAGGCCGTTGCGGGCGCTTGACATAGCCCGTTGCTTCGCCCTTCGGCTCTCCCTACCGCGGTCCGGAGCGTCGGGAGCCGCGTCCGGAGCAGAAAGAATGTTGTCACTTTTTTGCCGCCCACTGCCGCCCAACTCGGAGATAATCCTTATATTTGCGGGCAACGAAGCACTTCCTGCACATGAAACACAATTTTGTTACCATCGACAATCTCTCGCGCGAGAAGATTATGGAAATCCTCGAAATGGCCGCCACCTTCGAGGCCCATCCCAACCGAAAAATACTGGATGGAAAGATTGTGGCAACCCTGTTTTTTGAGCCCTCCACCCGCACCCGCCTGTCGTTCGAGACGGCTGCACAGCGTCTCGGCGCGCGTGTCATCGGCTTCACCGACCCCAAGGTGACCAGCAGTACCAAGGGCGAGACGCTCAACGACACCATCCGCATGGTGGCCAACTATGCCGACATCATCGTCATGCGCCACTATCTTGAGGGCGCCGCACGCTATGCCGCCGAGGTGTCGCCCGTCCCCGTCATCAATGCCGGCGACGGCGCCAACCAGCATCCCTCGCAGACCATGCTCGACCTCTACGCCATCTACAAGACGCAGGGCCGTCTGGACAATCTGGACATCTTCCTCGTCGGCGACCTGAAATACGGACGCACTGTCCACTCCCTCATCATGGCCATGCGCCACTTCAACCCGACGTTCCACTTCATCGCCCCCGGCGAACTGGCCATGCCGGATGAATATAAGGAATACTGCCGGCGCAACGGCATACGCTACACCGAGTATGACGGCCTCGATGCCGATGTCATCAGCGGCGCCGACATCCTATATATGACGCGCGTGCAGCGTGAGCGCTTCACCGACCTGATGGAGTATGAGCGTGTCAAGGACGTCTATATCCTGCGCCGCAATATGCTGGGCAAGGCGCGCGAGAACATGCGCATCCTCCACCCCCTGCCCCGCGTGGGCGAGATTGCCATGGACGTCGATGCCTCGTCCCATGCCTACTACTTCGAGCAGGCCCGCGGCGGACTCTTCACCCGCGAAGCCCTCATCTGCGACAGCCTGGGCATCACCCTCGACGAAATAAAGGCCGACACCACCATCCTGCCCTGAGACCATCCCTGATACATCACTTAGGAATACCCCTTAAGCATATTGACCGTGAAAAGAGAAGAACTTTTGGTGGCGGCCATCGAAAACGGCACCGTCATCGACCATATCCCCAGCAGCAAACTCTTTCAGGTGGTACGCCTGCTGCACCTCGAAAACATCCCCTCGTCCATCATGGTAGGCTATAACCTCAAGAGCCGAAAGATGGGCGTCAAGAGCATCATCAAGGTGGCCGACCGCTTCTTTACTGACGAAGAACTGAATCTGCTCTCCGTCGTGGCGCCCAACGTGTCGCTCTGCATCATCCGCGACTATGAGGTGGTAGAGAAAAAGACCGTCGCCCTGCCCGCCCAACTGACCGACATCGTCTGCTGCGCCAACCCCAAATGTATCACCAACCACGAGCCTATGCCCACCCGCTTCCATGTGGTGGACGAGGAGAAGGGCATCATCCGTTGCCACTACTGCGAAAAGGAAATGAACCTGGAGCACGTGCGCCTCGTGGGCGAAAACGGATAGCGTAATCATAGAAATCCTTCATACCCCTTACTGCAATGAAACCCTCATGACAATTTAGAAGTCGCCAAAGTAAATGAAAATGTTCTGTC